>CAZVAA010000098.1:0-6069 GCA_964624125.1 uncultured Sphaerobacteraceae bacterium
CGATGTACATGAACCAGAGCCACAAGGACCCGGTGATGCGGGAGCTGATGCAGAATATCGACTTCCGCGCCGGTCTCTCTCATGCCATCAACCGTGAGGAGATGAACGAGATCATGTTCCTCGGGCTCGGCGGCACGCAACATCCCTGCGCGATCCCGGACGACCCCTACTACGTTGAGGGGTATGGCTACCGGTTCACCGAGTACGACGTCGACGAGGCCAATGCCCGGCTGGACGCCGCCGGCCTCACCGAGCGCGACGGCGACGGCTTCCGTCTCCGGCCGGACGGCGAGGAGCTTTCGCTGACGATCCTGACGCACGAGTTCGAGAACGGTGCCGATACCTACGAGTTGGTGACGCAGTACTGGAACGCAGTTGGCGTTCGCACAGCCGTGGAGAACATTGACCGGGTGCTCTGGGGAGAGCGCGTCCAGGCCAACGAAGTCGATGTGGCCGGGTACCTGGTCGCGGGCTTCCTCTGGGATATCGATCCGCTCTGGTACATCCCGGTCAGCCAGGCCACCTACTGGGCGCCGGGCTTCGGGACGGACTACGCCACCGGCGGCGATGGCAGCGGTGAGCCGCCCGAAGTCATCACGCAACTCCAGGATCTCTATGAGCAAATGGTGGCCTCAGCGGACGACGAAACCCGGCTCCAGTTGGGTCAGGACATCCTCGCGATCCACGATGAGAATGTCTTCATGATCGGCGCGGTGATGTCGCCGTTCAATGCCACCGTCGTCAATGCGAATCTCGGCAACGTCTTCGAGGAGACCGTCGCCAGCTACCGCGCACACAACGAGGGGGCGACCGGCTTCGAGCAGGTCTTCTACCGGAACCAGTAACCGGCGATGCCCCCGCCACAGGGGAAGCACGTCGATGCCCGGGCCGGGACGTCATGATGGCGTCCCGGCCCGGGCTTTGTTAAGTGCAGAAGGGACCGGTTGACATCCGGAAATCGGATGGCATACTTGCCCCATTGGTTCGTGAAGTGAACAATAGTGCGCCCTACCAGCCGCCGGACATGGGCGGTCGCTCGGGGACTCAGGGTCTCGCTCGGCGAGCCATGCGGAAGCGTACCGTCCCGTCATAACCAGGGAGTATTCACTCGTGACGATTTCCGATCAGCAGATACCGACCGGTCTTTCCCGCCGCACCTTGCTGCAGGGAGCATCCCTTGGTGCAGCGGCCGCAGCCTTGGGCCGCATGCCCGCCTCGGCACGGCAGACCCCGGTCGTCGAGCCGGCCGGCGAAGCCCCCATGCTTACCGAGATGGTGGACGCGGGCGAGCTGCTTCCCCTGGCCGAGCGCATCCCGGCCAATCCACGCGTCGTGGAGCCCGTCGAGCAGATCGGGACCTACGGTGGCACCCTGCGTCGCATGGTGAACAACACCAACTCGACCCACTTCCATACACTCTTCAAGGAGACGTTGGTGGAGTGGGACCTGGCAAGCTCCCCGGAGGCCGTTCCCGGCCTCGCCGAATCCTGGGACATCAACGACGACGCTACGGTCTACACCTTCCACCTCCGCGAAGGGCTGAAGTGGTCGGATGGCGAACCGCTCACCGCCGATGACATCTTGTTCGCGGTCAAGGACGTCTTCTACAACGAAGAGATCAACCCCTCTCCCCCGACCATGCTGGTGACCAATGGAGAGGCCGCAACCGTCGAGAAGGTCGATGACTACACGGTGACCTTCACCTTCTCGGAGCCGAACGGCCTTTTCCCGCGCTTCATCGCGTTCCAGGGCGCCGGCCTCACGATGCCGAAGCACTACCTGTCCCAGTTCCATCCGGAGTACGCCGGCGCTGAAGAGGTCCAGAAGCTGGCATCGGACGCGGGCTTCAACGACTGGGTTGAGTATTGGGGCGCCATGGACGATGCGTTCCGCAACAACGCGCGCCCGACGCTCGGCGCATGGGTCGTCGAGACCCCGTATGAGGGCAGCTCGACCAACGCGACGCTGGTCCGTAACCCCTACTACTGGAAGGTCGACACGGCAGGGAACCAGCTGCCGTATATCGATCACTGGTCGTGGGGTGTGCTGGAGCTGAATGCGATCGCGCTGCGCGCCGCGAACGGGGATCTCGACATCGCCTATGTGGGCATCGATTTCCAGAACATGCCGATCCTGACCGACGCGCAGGAAAGCGGCGACTTCCGGATCCTCCAGTGGGCAACCGACGCGCCATGGACCTCCATGCACCTGAACCTGAGCCACGAAGATCCGGTCATGCGCGAGTTGATGCAGAACCTCGACTTCCGCGCCGGGCTCTCCCACGCGATCAACCGGGAGGAGATGAACGAGACCTTCTTCCTCGGACTCGGCGATATCCAGCATCCCTGTGACCAGCCGGGCAGCCCCTACTATGTCGAGGGGTATGGCTATCGCTTTACCGGGTTTGACGTGGACGAGGCCAACGCCCGCCTCGATGCCGCCGGCCTGACCGAGCGGGATGGCGAGGGCTTCCGCCTGCGCCCGGACGGCGAGCCGCTCGAGATGACGATCCTCACCCATGCCTACACGCCGGGCCTGAGCCCGGTCGACGCCTACCAGCTCGTCGCCGAGTACTGGGCCGGGGTCGGCGTTCGCGCCAACGTCCAGGAAGTCGACATCAATCTCTGGTCCGAGCGGGTCCGGGGCAACATGCACGATATCGCGGGCTACACGGCGCACGGCACGTTCCTGGACATCTATCCCAGCTGGTACATCCCGACAAACGTCACCACCTACTGGGCGACGGCATTCGGCAACTGGTACGCCAGCGGCGGCGAAGCGGGTGAGGAGCCAACCGAAATTCTCAGCCAGTTGCAATCGCTCTACGAGGAGATGGTTGCCGCGGCCGATGACGAAACGCGCATCTCGATCGGCCAGGAGATCCTGAAGATCCATGACGAGAACGTCTTTATGATGGGAACCGTGACAACGCCCTTCCGTCCGGTGGTGGTAAAGAACAACCTCCGGAACGTGATGGAAGACACCATCGCGAGCTATGTCACCAGCCACGACGGCATCTCGTGGCACGAGCAGATGTACTTCGCGGACGCGTAGGCATCATCTCCACCGGGGTGGGCGCCAATGTGGATGCCCGCCCCTGCTGCGTTCACGACCCCTGCATCACCATTCCCATTCCCCACGTTCGCCAGAAAGTAGCACTGCATGTCAGAGACAACGAGCGCCACACCGCGTGTCGGCATCATCGGGCTGGGTCGCGTCAGCAAACCCCACATCGAAGCCTGGAAGGCGAATGGCGTCACGTCGTTTGCCTTCGCTGATATCTCCGCCGACGTGGTCAATGCCACAGTAGAAGCCTACGGCGGCGACGGGTTCACGGACCCGATGGAGCTGATTCAGCATGGCGATGTTGACATCGTCTGCATCTGCTCTCCGCCCCTGTTCCACAAGGAGCAGGCGATCGCCGCGGTGGAGCACGGAATCGCCACCATCTGCGAGAAACCCCTCGCCGCATCCCTGGCCGACGCACGGGCAATTGCCGACGCGGTCGAGCGCACGGGCACGCTGTTCACGGTCGGTTTCTGCCATCGCTTCCGGCCGGAAGTGGAGATCCTCAGGGACATGATCGAGGCTGGCGAGGTCGGTCAGGTCCTCACGTTCCGCAACCGGTTTGCCGGGTATGGCGGACGGGCCACGAAGATCTGGCTCTCGGATCGGAAGATCGCCGGCGGCGGCGTGCTCGGCACCATGAGCTCCCACTCCATCGATCTTTTCCGGCACCTGGTCGGTGACGCGGCAGAGGTGCACGCCTTCCTCGGCAACCAGCCAACCGACCATGCGCCCGAATTGGAGGTCGAGCACACCGCCGTGCTGACGCTCCAGACGTCCGGGGGAGCGATCGGCATCGTCGATACCAGTTGGTTCGCTCCGCATCACTGGGCGCTTTCGGTCTACGGCACCAAACGCACGGTCCACATCGATTACGAGGACGGTGGGCTGCAGGTCACGGAACTGGACGGCTCCTCCCGGAAGATCGACGTCGCACCCATGACCTCCTCCCTTATCGCGCTCCAGAACACGCATTTCCTTTCGTGCTGGCGAGGCGAGTCGACCCCGCGCGCGAGTGCGCATGATGGCGTCGAAACCCAGAAGATCCTGGAAACCGTGTACCAGCGCTGGCGCCAGGACACCCGGTAAACGCACGCCCGTTTCGTGCAATCCGTCCCTGATGCCAGATGGGTATTGACAAGCAAAACACGGGTGCCATAATCGTCATATTGGTTCGTGAAGTGAACAAAGCTGCGCTGCATATTGGCCTTGGGGCCTCTGCGAATGCGCCCAGCCAATCGCACATGAATCAGGTTGCTCAATCCGCTTTTCGCAATGACGAGCGTCATCGCATGGAGGTTTTCAAGGATGTCGTTCTTTGACCAACAGACGTCAACCGGACTTTCCCGTCGCACACTACTCCAGGCGGCCTCCCTCGGTGCCGCCGCTGCGGCCCTCGGCCGCATGCCCGCCTCCGCGCGCCAGACACCGGTCGTCGAGCCTACCGGCGAAGCGCCGGATCTCGCCGCCATGGTGGAAGCCGGCGAGCTGCCGCCCCTGGCCGAGCGCCTGCCCGCGAACCCGCTTGTCGTGGAGCCGGTCGACCAGATCGGCCAGTACGGCGGCACCTTCCGCCGCGCCCAGACCAGCCCGGAAGGCACCGTCGACTACACGCTGATGACCCGCGCATCTATTGTTGAGTGGAGCCTTAGCAGCCAGCCGGAAGCGATCCCCGGTCTCGCCGAATCATGGGAGGTCAACGACGACGCCACGGTCTACACCTTCACCCTGCGCGACGGACTCCGGTGGTCGGATGGCGAGCCGTTCACCGCGGACGACATCATGTTCGCGATCGAGGACGTCTACTACAACAAGGATCTCTTCCCGGTCCCGCCGACCTACCTCGGCGTCGGCGGCCAGCCTTCGACGGTCGAGAAGATCGACGACCTCACCATCTCGTTCACCTTTGCCCAGCCGAACGGGCTCTTCCCGCGCTTCCTCGCCTTCCAGGGCATGGGTCTCACCATGCCGAAGCACTATCTGTCGCAATTCCACCCCACCTATACGGACCAGGAGACGGTCGAGCAACAGGCCGCGGATGCCGATTTCGCGGACTGGATGGAGTTCTTCAGCTCGCGCAACTCGGGGTGGTCCAACCCTGACCGACCGACGATGGGCGCGTGGAAGCTGACCCAGGCCGTCACCGGCAGCTCCACGCGAGCCTCGCTGGAGCGCAACCCCTACTACTGGAAGGTCGACACCGAGGGCAACCAGCTCCCGTATGTCGATACCGCGTCGTTCGATATCCTCGATCAGACGGCCATCGCCCTGCGCGCCGCAAATGGCGAGATCGATCTCCAGTACAAGTTTGTCGGCTTCCAGGACATGCCGGTCCTTACCGAAGCGCAGGAAGAAGGCAACTTCCGCATCCTCCAGTGGCCGATCGACCAGCCCTGGTGTGGCCTGCATATGAACCAGAGCCACAAGGACCCGGTCATGCGCGAGTTGATGCAGGACGTCAACTTCCGCGGCGGTCTCTCCCACGCGATCAACCGCGAAGAGATGAACGAGATCCTCTTCTTCGGGCTCGGCGGCACCCAGCATCCCTGCGGTATGCCCGGCGATCCCTACTACGTGGACGGCTTTGGCTATCGCTTCACCGAGTACGACGTCGACACGGCCAACGAGCTGCTCGACGCCGCCGGACTCACCGAGCGGGACGGCGATGGGTTCCGCCTGCGGCCCGATGGGGAGGCGCTCACCCTCACGATCACCACGCACCAGTACAACCCGGGCATGAACCCGATCGACGCCTACGAACTGGTGAAGGCGTACTGGGAAGCCGTTGGCGTACGACTCAATATCGATGTGATCGACCTCACGCTCTGGTTCGAGCGGGTGCAGGCCAACGAGCACGACATCGCCGGCTACTCGGCCCATGGCCTCTTCTGGGACGTCTACCCGAACTGGTACATCCCGACCGCGGATGTCACCTACTGGGCGCCACTGTTTGGCATCTGGTACGGGTCCGGGGGCGAAAGCGGCGAGGAGCCGGAAGGCCAG
>CAZVAA010000098.1:6169-9697 GCA_964624125.1 uncultured Sphaerobacteraceae bacterium
TCGCGACGGCTGCCACAAGGTTCGCGATTCATGAAGATCTATATCCTCACCGACCAGGAGGGCGTGGCGGGCGTCGTCAACTCCGTGGACTATGCAAGTCCTGCCGGGGCCTACTACGAGGTGGGTCGCCGCCTGCTGACCGCCGAGGTCAACGCGGCGATCACCGGCGCGCTGGAAGGCGGCGCCACGGACATCTTTGTTCTCGATGGCCACGGGAGTGGCTCGATCGATGTCGAGCAGCTGCATCCGGGTGTCGAAGTGCTCGCCGGACGGCCAATCCGCTTCCCGTTCGAGTTCGACGCCTCGTTCGACGCCCTGATGTTCGTCGGACAGCATGCAAAGTCCAACACGGACGGCGGCCATCTCAGCCATACGTTCAGCATGGACCAGGACGACCTCCTCCTGAACGGTCTCTCCGTGGGCGAGCTCGGATGGTACTTCCAGCTGGCCGGGTATTTCGGCAAGCCGACCATCTTCGTCTCGGGCGACCAGGCGGTGTGCGACGAAGCCAGGCAACTGGTCGACAACGTCGAGACAGTCGCCGTGAAGCGGGGCATCCGGAATGGTGCCGCAACCGGATTGACGGGCGACCAGAACCGCCTGCACAATGCGGCGGCGATTCATAGGCCACCGGAGCGGGCACGCGAGATGATTCGCGAGGGGGCCCGACGGGCCGTCGAGCGGATCAGGGAGATCCAGCCGTTCTTTATCGAACCGCCCTACGATCTCGTAAGCACTGTCCGGTCCACCACTCCGGGCGACCCACCGATGGCGACGCGGCTCCAGGCCGGTGACTTCCTGGAGCTCGGCAGCATGCCGCGCATCCACGACACGCCGCTGGACCAGCTCGATACGCGCCGGGAGCCGGTGACCGAAACGTTGCCGGAATAGCGCTGGGGGGTTTGCATGGCTCAATACATCTTCAAACGCATATTGTTCATGATCCCGACGATCTTCGTGATCTCGATCCTGACGTTCATCATCATCCAGCTCCCGCCGGGCGACTACGTCAGCACGCTGGTGGCGAATGCCGCCTCGCAGGGGCAGAACCTCGACGAGTCCGAGATCCAGGCGTTGCGCCAGCGCTACGGGCTCGGCGACGCGATCCACGTCCAGTACCTGAAGTGGATCGGCGGCTTCTTCCAGGGCGACCTGGGGTATTCCTATTCCTTTAATGAGCCGGCCAACTCGCTCATCATGGGGCGGCTCGGGTTCACGCTGCTGATCTCCTTTGCCGCGCTCCTCATGACCTGGGCGATCGCCTTCCCGATCGGCATCTACTCCGCGGTTCGCAAGTACTCGATCGGTGACTACACCTTCACCATCTTCGGCTTCCTTGGCCTCGCGATCCCGGACTTCCTGCTCGCGCTGGTCATGATGTACGTCGCCTACAAGTACTTCGGGCAAAGCGTCGGCGGGCTCTTCAGCGAGCAATACGTCGGGGCACCATGGAGCTTCGACAAGGTCGTTGACCTCGCCGCGCACCTCTGGATCCCGATGGTCATCGTCGGCCTCGCGGGCACGGCGGGCCTGATCCGTATCCTTCGCGCCAACCTGCTCGACGAGATGTTCAAGCCCTATGTGATCACCGCACGGTCCAAGGGACTGAAGGAGCGAGACCTGATCCTGAAATATCCGGTCAGGATCGCCATGAACCCCTTTATCAGCACCGTTGGCTGGACCCTTCCGGCGATCTTCTCGGGTGACACCATCGTCGGCGTGGTCCTCAGCCTTCCAACCATCGGGCCACTCCTGCTCAATGCATTACAGATGCAGGACATGTATCTCGCAGGCAGCATCATCCTCATCCTCAGTGTGCTCACCGTCATCGGCACCCTGATATCCGACATCCTGCTTGCCTGGAACGACCCTCGCATCCGCTACCAATAGGAGATTCGGCCGATGAGTCACGCTGACGCCCAAAGCAAATTCAATCCGGAGATCGGGGCGCCCGGGAAACAACCCAAGGTCGACCCCAACCTCGAGCGGCCCGGCGGCACGTTCGAGCCCAGCGATGAGGAATTCGCCACGCAGACGGCATCCGAGGCCGCGGTCGCCGGCCAGTGGAAGCTGATGTGGTGGAAGTTCCGCAAGCACAAGCTGGCGATGGCCGGGACGGTGGTGACGATCATCATCTACATCATCGCCCTGTTCGCCGAGTTCATCGCGCCCTACAGCCCGTCGACGAACTTCAGCCAATACACGTACACGCCGCCACAGTTCCCGCGCATCGTGGACACGTCTGACGGCATCGACTTCGGGTTCTTCGTCCACGGATACCAGTCGGAAGTGGACACTGAATCCTTCCAGCGCGTGTTCACCGTCGACAAGGACGTCAAGATCCCGATGGGCTTCTTTGTCGAGGGCGAGCCCTACGAGATGTGGGGCTTCATCCCCATGAACCGCCACCTCTTCGGGCCGAAGAACCCGGAGGACCAGGCCTTCATGCTGGGAACCGACCGCCTCGGTCGCGACATGCTCAGCCGCGTCATCTATGGCGCCCGCATCTCCATGTCGATCGGCCTCGTCGGTGTCGCGCTCAGCGTCGTGCTCGGCATCGCGCTTGGCGGTGCCTCGGGATTCTATGGCGGTCGCGTCGACAACCTGATCCAGCGCGTGATCGAGGTGATCCGCTCGATCCCGACCATTCCGTTGTGGATGGGCCTTGCAGCGGCATTACCCCCTGGATGGTCCGGGTTACGTGTCTATTTCGGAATCACGGTCATCCTCTCGTTTATCGGGTGGACCGGGCTGGCCCGCGTGGTGCGCGGGCGGTTCATCGCCATGCGTGAGGAAGATTTCGTCACCGCCGCCAAACTGGATGGCACCAGCGAGCGCCGCATCATCTTCCGGCATATGGTGCCGTCGTTCATGAGCCACATCATCGCGTCGGTGACGCTTTCGATCCCGGCCATGATCCTGGCAGAGACGTCCCTGAGCTTCCTTGGGCTTGGTCTCCGCCCGCCAACAGTCAGTTGGGGCGTGTTGCTGCAGGAAGCACAAAATATCCGTACAGTGGCCACGGCCCCCTGGCTCTTTGCGCCCGGCGTGGCGATCGTCATCGCCGTGCTCGCACTGAACTTCATGGGTGATGGTCTGCGCGACGCCGCTGATCCATACAGGTAACCCGATCCGGAGATCGCAATGACCCAGAATTCCAACGTCCTCGACGTTCGCAACCTGAAAACACACTTCTTCCTGGAAGAAGGAACCGTCCGCTCCGTCGACGATGTCTCCTTCTCCGTCGAGCGCGGCAAGACCCTCTGCGTGGTCGGCGAGAGCGGCTGCGGCAAGAGCGTCTCCGCCCGGTCGATCCTGCAGCTCATCGATCCGCCCGGCCGCATCGTCGACGGAGAGATCGAGTTGCACCGGGCCAACCCGGAGCCGGGCCAGGCGGGGACGGTCGACATCGCGAAGCTAGACCCCCGTGGCAAGGAGATCCGCTCCAGCCGCGGCACGGAACTCTCGATGATCTTCCAGGAGCCGATGACCTCGCTGAACCCGGTCCATACCATCGGCACCCCGAGC
>CAZVAA010000099.1:0-9679 GCA_964624125.1 uncultured Sphaerobacteraceae bacterium
GGAATCATGCGCGCTCTCGGCAGCGTGTACTCCATCAGGCTCGCGGCCATCGGCTCGCCATCATCGTCGTACGGCATGCCTTCATACAATGCCCATCCGATGCCTTGTGCCACGCCTCCGTGAATCTGCCCTTCGACTGTTGCCGGGTTGATGGCGAACCCGACATCCTGCGCGGCAACGTAGCGATGGAGCGTCACCACGCCGGTCAGGTCATCGACCGATGCTTCCACCATATGCGCGGCAAAGCCAGGAGCGATCTGGGTGATGCCGGAGCCACCACGACCAAGGATCGGCATCTGGCCGGGGCCAGTCGACATGCTGAGCTTCGCGATCTCCTTGAGGGTGACGCTGGCGTCGGGCACGCCCTTCACGCGCACCATCCCGTCCGCGACCTCGAGGTCGTCGATCGCGGCCTCGAGATGCTCTGCAGCGATCTGCTTGATCTGCTCGACGGCGTCGTCAACGGCCTTCTTGACGGCGGGGCCAACCGTGTAGGTGATCTTCGAGCCACCCGTGCCGCCCGCGTATGGCGCGGCATCGGTATCGAGCGTCTCGACACGAACATCATCCATGTCCGTCCCGAGCGCCTCGGCCGCGATTTGCTGGAAGGTCGTGTTCGTCCCGTTCAGGTCCACCGACCCCAGCATGACCGTGAGCTTGCCATCGGCGTCCATGCGACACGCGGCGGATGCCGGCTCGATACCGCCTGGCCAACCGCCTACCGCGATCCCGATTCCGTGCCCTTTCGCACGGATCGCGTCGCGCTCCTGCCACATCGGGTGCGCCTTGAGCGCCTCGATCGTCTCCTTCAGTCCGATACGGGGCCACTCCATGCCGTTCGGTCGCAGGTCACCTTCGACGGCGCAGTTCTTCAGGCGCATCTCGATGGGATCGAGATCGAGCCTGGCGCACATCTCACCGACGGCGGATTCGATCGCAAACGACGCCTGCTGGGCGCCTGGCGCACGATACGACCCGGAGCTTGGGCGATGCGTCCGCGTCTCATACCCCTTCACGCGGAGATTCGGGAACCGGTAGTACCCACCGACGAGGATGGCAGCGATCCCGAGCGGCGAGCCGGATGCCGCCCCGGAGTCGAAAATCATGTCGACATCCAGTGCGGTAATGGAGCCGTCCTTCTTCGCGCCCAGCCGGATGGTGATCGTGCACTCCGGGGCCGGGTTTCCAGCGAGGAAGTCATCCGTGCGCGTGTACTGCAGCAGCACCGGCCGCCCGACGGCCTTCGCCGCCGCCGCGACCAGGGGCTCGATCAGCACGAACTTGCCGCCGAACCCACCACCGACCGGCATCTGGACGATGTTGACGGAGTTGAGCGACACGCCAAGCGTATCGGCCACCTTCTGCCGGCCATGGAACGCGCCCTGGGTGCTCGTGTACACCGTCAACTTGTCAAAGAGCTCGGGAACCGCAAGCGCCACCTGGGTCTCGATATAGCCCTGGTGGACCGCATTCGAGGTCAGAGTCAACTCCACGACCTCATCGGCTTCGGCAAGGCCCTTCTCGACATCTCCACGCTCGAAGTTCGCCGAGTTCGACACGTTCGGGGGCAGGTTCTCTTCCCCGACCGATGCTGCCGCGGCATCAGCGTTGTGCATCGCCGCCTCGTCCTCGAACGCACCGGCCTTGTCCGCGCTGACGCGAGGGGCGTCCTCCTTCACCGCCTCCCGGATATCGCTGACGACCGGCAGCTCTTCCATCTCGACCACAACATGCTCGGCAGCATCCTGCGCCTGGACCGCAGTTTCCGCGAGCACGAGCGCGATCGGATGACCGACATGGAGCGCTTCCTCTCCAGCGAGGAGCTCGGCGATCGGATCGCCGCTTTCCGTCTTCGCGATCGGCAATTCGGCATTGGTGAGGACGGCAACCACACCGGGCATCGCCAGCGCTGCGCTCTTGTCGACGGAGAGAATCTTCCCATGCGCGACGTCGCTGCCGACGATCGCCGCATGCAGCCGGCCGGCGATCTGGAGATCACCTGTAAAGCGCTCGGCGCCGGTCAGTTTCGGTGGAGAGTCGGACCTTTTGTTTCGCTTGCCAATGGTCTTGTACGCGGTGGCCATAGTTTGCGCTCCTGTACGGGAACGGTATGTCGGTGACAAAACCGGCCGCACGACGGGAATTCGCGTACGGCCGGAAGATATTCTCAGGTTCTCACATTCGCCGCGGTTGGGAAAGTCAGTCGTCCTCGGTTTCAGCGGACGCGCTGGCGACATCCGACGGCGTCCACTCCTGGACACCGACGATATCACTCTCCGTTTCGCTCAGGAAGTGATAGCGGTCCATCACCTCCCTGATGTCCTCGGCGGAGTTAGCCTGCCACAGGGTGAAGTGCCGATCATCGTGCAGGTCGCCGGACCACGTCTTGATCCAACGCGTGCGGGCGTCGTCGCCACCATGATCGCGAGCCATATCGGCCATCTTCGTGGCCGGGAACACCTCTTCCTCGGCATCCTTGCGAGGCGTGTGAATTACGAGATAAAGCGCCATGTTCTTCCCTTGCGTGCTTACGATTCCTGCTTCGGCCGATTCCGGTTCCGCCTGCGTCGACGCCTCCGGGGTGGTTGATCCGATCGTCCATCTTCCGTCGATCGGGTGTCCCGCTCCCGTTGTTGCTGGCCAGCCCCGACTCCGGGAAGATCGGAGGCCGGCAGGGTGACATCGTTCCCCGACGCATCGAGGCGCACCGTTACCAGCTCCTTCAGGATCTGCATCGAAACGACGATGCCATCACCCTGTGGCGTTGCCACCTTCTGACCAAGTCGCGGCAGGATTTGCCTGGCCTTCTTGTACTGCTCGTTTTCATAGGAAAGGCAGCAGAGTAACCGACCACAAAGCCCCGTCACCTTGCCCGGGTTCAGGGAAAGGTCCTGGTTCCTGGCCATCCCCGTCGACACTTCGGGGTAGATCGGAAGCCACGAGGAACAGCAAAGCGTGCGACCGCACTTGCCCAACCCACCGATCAGCCGTGCCTCTTCGCGCGCATTCACCGACCGCATCTCGACATCGGTATTGAACTCGAGCTCGATTGCGTCGCGCAGCTCGTCGACCCACTCGTGGTCCTGCGCGGAGTAGGACACGGTCAGCCGCGATCCATCGAGCGAAAACTCGGCCGCCACGACCTTGATCGCCATGTCTTCCGCTCGGGAAACCTGGCCGCCAAACCGAACCACGCGCGCGGCATCCTGTCTCCGTTGGTCAATAAGGGCAACATCATCCTCATCGAGGATGCGGTTGATCGGCTTCAGGTCGCCATCAAGCTGCGAGAGCATCATTTGGCGCGGCGTGATCACCACCCGGCCGGCTTCTTCCCCGCGCGACGTTTGGGCAACCACCCAGGTGCCCGTATCGACGTCAACATCCGGCGCATGGAAGAAGAAAACACGGCCTGAATCCCGGAACCGGACGCCGACAACCGGCGCGGTTTCCTCATCACGGACCGGCTCGTCTTCCGAGCACGAGCATCCTCCGACCTGCTCGCCATTCGCGAGCCGATCCCGGAAGCGCTGCTTCGCCAACTCGCGTGCCTGCTCGACCGGGACACGCCATGGCTGGGAAGCAGGCGTTTCTCCGCCTGCCGGGGTCAGGTTTCGAGGGTCGGCCATTGAAGCACCATCGATTGCAGGGCAAGGCGCGGACGCACATTCGCGTCCAGGTCGTTCATGCAACGCTCAACGCTTCGCAACGCGGAAATCGCGTCTCGCGGCGGAACCGGCATTGACGTTTCCAGTGGAGATGACGTTTCGTCCGACTCCTGCACGCCGAGGCTTTGCAGTACGGCAGCCCTCCAGATCGTCTGAGCGACGGAAAGTCGTGCGTAGACGGAAGCGCGATCCTTGCTGAATGCATCACCCAGCCGGGTCGCTTCGGTCATTCGCTGATACTGGTTACTCTGGATCCACGATACCACGGTCGACTGGAGTTCCAGGCGTTGCTCGAGCAATGCCGGATTGCCGGCAGCCTCGATGGCCCATCCGGGTCGACCGGTCGCTGCCAAGGCGATCGTCGTGGCGGATTCATCATCGACACCCGACGCGCGCAGCATCTCCTCGATCGTGGCCGGTAGAACCGTCTGGAGCTGGATGGTCGTCGCGCGGCTGCGAATCGTCTCCAGCATCAGCTCCGCGTCCGTCGTCAGCAGCAGGATGGTGGCGTATGGCGGAGGCTCTTCGAGCGTCTTGAGGAATGCCTCCTGCGCGGTCTCCTGCATCGTCTCGACATCATCGACGATGACAACCCGGTGTGACGCCTCCATCGGTCGCAGGGAGACGCTCGACGTGATCGCCCGCACCGTCTCGATGTTGAGGCTCAGGTTCTTGCTGGTGCTACTCTTGCCCGCTTCCTGCTGCTGGCGCTCCAGGTCGTACAGCGTGACATCGGGATGGGTCCCCCGGGTGACGCGCCGGCATGCCGGGCAATCCCCACAGGGGATTCCGGGCGATTCCGGCTGCTGGCACATCAGCGAGCGAGAGAACTCCTGTGCAAGCGCATATTTTCCGAGATGGTGAAACCCGCTCAGGATGTAGGCGTGGCGCACGCCTTCGCGAACGGCGGACTGGAGCGTTGTGACCGCCTGGTCATGTCCCCAGACCCGCCATCCGTTTGACGATCGTGCTGCTTGGATCGAAGTCGTCGTCATGCCCGGCCTACTGGGCCTTTTCCTTCACCTTCGGCGCGGCGACACGCTTCACCGGCCGCGGGCGCCGGGACCCCTGCTTGTTCGCACGCGCGGACTCAATCTCCTCACCGGACGCGAGGATCTCAATCAGGCTCTCCCGTTCTTCCTGGGTGAAGTCCGGATCGGGTTCATGGTCTTCAAGGTAGTCATCGACTTCGTCGGCGTGAAGCACCGGGAAATCGGGATCCTCGATATCCAGCTCCACCTTGGGATGCAGGAAGACGACCGCGCCATCGACTTCGGCGTCGACGCCCTGCTCCTCCAGGAACTTCTCAACTCGCTTGATGCTCTCGTCGGTCTCGAAGCTTGGATTACCGACCTGCGGACCGCTGAACGAGAACAACCGTCGGAACAAACCGCCCTTGCGACGCCACCGACCACCGCGCTTCTCGATGGTGCCGTCGACCTCACGCGCGGTGAGGACCGTGACACCAGCCGGATGCACGACAACGTGCTCAATCACCGGGTTACCGTACTGGGCGTAGTGCACCAGCGTGTAACGGTCGCTCATCGAGTTCATGCGATGGTCGAGAAGCTGGTCGTTACGCGGGTTTCGCGTCCATTTGCCGAGTTGCTGCATCCCCATGTTGAACATGATGAATCCGGCCAGCATCGCGATATACGCGAACAGCAGCATGCTCGGGTACCACGCGACGAAGAGAGACGCGGTCAGCATGAGGAAGCCGACCACGGAGAATATCCGCGCGCGCTTTTTCCTGCTGGACACATAGCTATTATGTCGAACGATACGCATTTCGGGGGAATTTGTCCTGACCGCCCGCACCCGGGCGCACGATTCGCGCGGGCCCTCGCCTCCCGAAGAACCGAGTCATCCGGAAATTCCCGGAGAATCGATCAAGAGCGGCGAGCCACGCGCACCATTACGAGGGTGAAAATGGAGTGATTTCCGCACGAACTGGCGGCACTCCTGTGCTACGGGGAGTGTACCAAAGTGATCGGCGCGAATTCGGCGCGATTCCGGAAGGCGCGCACCGAAATCGGACCCTAGATATCGAGCGTCGACGGTATCCCAAGCGTCTGCTCCAGCCAGACGCGGCCAAGTGCAAGCACGAGCATGACACCCAGGCCGATGATGGCGGCCGCCGTGCCGGGCAGATGCAGGTGCAAGCCACTGGTGACCCGATCATCCAGCCGGAACGCCAGCACGACGATCGAGAGCGCCAGCAAGGTCATGGTCAGCCACGCCGAGACGACCAGCAGCAGCGACAGGGGCGCGTAGAGCCATGCCTCACCCGAGAGGACCAGTGCGCCGAATGGCACGAGTGGCGCGACCATCAACACGATATCGAGGCCGGACCGGACACCCGGCTTCGGGGTGCTCATTCGATAGACGGACGACGCCAGCAGCCACGACAGCAACACACCGAGCGACACGCCAGTGAGATACCCGGTCACCAACCGCAATTCGTTTCGCGGCGTCCAGGGGTGCCAGATGCCGAGATCGGTGAAGAGCGAGTTGAAGCCATCGGCCGCCATCACGACCACGAACAGCGCAAGCACGACGATCGAGGCGGGCCGGGGCAACCCACGGCCCAGCAACCGCCCCCGCACCGCGAGGTAGACGAGCGCCGCCAGCACGCCTCCATAGATGCCGGTCATGCGAGCATCGAAGGGCAGCAACTGGCCGCCGAAGCTGAAGGTGTGCGTGGGAGTCTGCGCGCAAAGACCGTGAAGCAGCGTGCGTGACTTTGCGGCGATACCGCCCGGCAGGACCAGGAACGAAAGCACGCCCGCGATGCCGGTCGCGTACCAGAGGAAATACTGCTGGATGTTGGTGAGGAGCCTGTTCATGCACTGTCTCTCGGGAACTCCGCCCTGGTTGGGCAGGATGATTCGTCGTCCCTAGTGTACCGTTAGCATCGGTATTGACGGTGTATCGATGATGACGAGGATTCGAGGTTGCCAGGGTGAATCGCATTCGGACATTCCTGAACACGCCACGCTCCAGCGCCCTTGCGCCGGAGCGCGTCGCCGCGCGCCGGGGAACCGGCGGGCTGATCTTCTCGATCATCGCGCTCGGCGTCTTCTCCGTGCTCTTTGTGCTGGTCCGGAGCAACCGCACCGCCTCGACGGATGCCGCGATCACGCTCCGGGTCCAGAAGCGCGACCACCCATGGTTCGATCGCCTGATGCGCATCGTCTCGTGGCCCGGATTCCCTCCCCAGAGCCGGATCCTGCCGCCGGGGATCGCCGCCGCGCTCTGGCTCCGGGGTATGCGGCTGGAGGCGATCTTCCAACTCGCGGCGTGGGGCACGGGCGGTATCTCGTCCGTGTTCAAGCGCATCATGCAGCGCAAGCGACCCCATGGTGAGGACACGGGGATCAAGATCGCCGTCGCCAACATCGGCGGTTCCAGCTTCCCGAGCGGTCACGTCATCATCTATACCGGCGTGTATGGCTTCCTCGCGTTCCTTTCCCATACGTGGATCAAGTCGAACGCCATTCGCCGCACCGTCGTCGGGCTCCTGACCGGCATGGTTACCCTCGTTGGGACCAGTCGCGTCTATCTTGGCCATCACTGGTTCACCGACACCATCGCCTCCTACCTGCTTGGCACAACCTACCTGGTTGGGCTTACCGCGCTCTACCGGCGCGTCAAGCGGTGGACGTTGTCCGGGAACTGACGAGGCAGCCGTCCCGATTGCCTCGAAGATGACGAAGATGACGAAGGCGATCAAGTTTTCATCCTTTAGGGTTCGTTAAGTGTGTGACTACTCACTTACCAGGTGCATGGCTTCCGGACACGTGAGCCGACCACCCCGTGAGCAGTCCGTCACGCCGAACTGACGTTGCAACGGGATTCGACGGATTGAACGCCAGCAGGAGGCGCGAATTTGGTACAATTGGGGCCAAATGAAGAGCGAATGAGGCGCTGAAGGAAACCGCGCCCGTTTCGTGCCGTCCAGCAAACCCGGGATGATGGAAGCCGGGTCATCCAGCACGAGTCGGGACATCGTTCCAGAGCCGTCACCCGAACGCCAATTGGGCCAGTAGGCGCGACCGGAATCCGTCCGATACCACGGAGCAAGGGGGCCACGATGATCGTGGTCAACTGAGGTGGTACCGCGGCGCAGCTCGTCCTCATTGCGAGGATGGGCTTTTTTGTTGCCGGCACGCTCATCATCAGGGTCAGCGACTGACTCGCCACAATTCCGTTACCCAGTCACCGTTCACCAGGAGAACCCGATTACCCGGGCCCTACTCAATCCGGAGCCAGCAACACCATGGTCGAAACCAAGACGCGCAAGACATTCCAGGATGTCCCCACCAAGGTCGATTTTCCGAAGATGGAACGCGACCTCATTGACTGGTGGAACAAGGAACAGGTCGTCGAGAAGTACCTGAACCGCAACAATGGTTCGGATGAGATCTTCTCCTTCATCGACGGCCCCATCACCGCGAACAACCCGATGGGCGTGCACCACGCCTGGGGACGCTCCTACAAGGACTTCTTCCAGCGTTACCACAACATGCTTGGCAAGGAGCAGCGGTTCCAGAACGGCTTCGATGCACAGGGCCTCTGGGTCGAGGTCGAGGTTGAGAAGGAGCTCGGGCTCACGAACAAGCGCGATATCGAGGAATTCGGCATCGCCAACTTCGTCGAGCGCTGCAAGGAACGGGTCTGGAAGTACTCCGGGCGCATCACGGAGCAATCCAAGCGTCTCGGCTATTTTATGGACTGGGACAACAGCTATTACACGATGTCGGATGAGAACAACTACACCATCTGGCATTTCCTGAAGACGTGTCATGAGCGGGGCTGGATCTACAAGGGAGACGACGTAATGCCCTGGTGCCCGCGTTGTGGCACCGGCCTCTCCGAACACGAGATCGTCACCGAGGGCTACAAGGAGCGCACGCATCTCGCCCTCTTCGTCGAGTACCCGCTGGTCGACGAGGACGCATCGCTGATGGTCTGGACCACCACTCCGTGGACGCTCGCGGCCAACGTCGCCGCGTCCGTCAACCCGGAGATCTCCTACGTGAAGGTCAGCCAGAATGGCAAGACCTACATCGTCGCGAAGGACGCGGTGAAGAACGCGATCCGTGGCGAGCATGCGATCGTGGGCGAGATGATGGGCTCCGACCTGGTCGGCAAGCAATATCGCGGTCCCTTCGATGAACTCCCGAGCCAGCAAGGTATCGAGCATCGCGTCATCGCATGGAAGGATGTCGGGGCCGAGGAAGGTACCGGTATCGTCCACACCGCGCCTGGCGCCGGTAAGGAAGACTATGCGCTCGGCAAGGAGCACGACCTGCCGGTGATCGCACCGATCAACGAATCGGGCATCTTCGTCGACGGCTTCGGCTGGCTCACCGGTGAATATGCCCACGATGCCGGCAAGGCGATCGAGAAAGACCTCAAGGACAAGGGCATCTGGTATCGCTCCGAGCAGTACACGCACCGGTACCCGGTCTGCTGGCGCTGCGGCACCGACCTGCTGTTCCGCCTGGTCGACGAGTGGTTCATCGCCATGGACGAGTTGCGCGAGCAGCTCAAGGAAGAGACGAAGAAGACGACCTGGCATCCGTCGTTCGGCCTCGAGCGAGAGCTCGACTGGCTGGAGAACATGCACGACTGGATGATCTCCAAGAAGCGGTACTGGGGTCTGGCGCTGCCGATCTTCGATTGCGAGGAATGCGGCACGTTCGAGGTCATCGGTTCCGAACACGAACTGAAGGACCGCGCGATCTCCGGATGGGATGAATTTGAGGGCCACTCCCCGCACCGGCCCTATCTCGATTCGATACAGATCGAATGCAACGGCTGCGGGAAGCCGGTCAACCGGATCAAGGACGTTGGCAACCCGTGGCTGGACGCCGGCATTGTCGCGTTGTCCACGCTTGATTACCGGCACGACCGCGAGTACTGGGAAAAGTGGTATCCGGCCGACATGATCTCGGAGAGCTTCCCGGGCCAGTTCCGCAACTGGTTCTATGCGCTCATCGCCGAGAGTG
>CAZVAA010000100.1:0-1169 GCA_964624125.1 uncultured Sphaerobacteraceae bacterium
CGGAGTCGATGTCTTGGTCGGCGGGGGAGAAGCGACGGTTGAGGTGCGTGGCGAGGGCAAGGGAGGCCGGAACACCGAAGCGGCCCTTGCCGCCGCGGTGTCGATGACGCCGGAGGACGCATGGGTGTTCGCGAGTCTCGCATCTGACGGTGATGACGGCGCGGCCGACGCCGCCGGCGCGATCGCTGGCCCTGACACGGTGTCCAGTGGTGCTCGCGCCGGTGTCGACGCTGATGCGGCGTTGGCGGACAACGACAGCGCGACCTTTTTCCGCAAGGCCGGTGGACTGGTCGAGACCGGACCCACGGGTACGAATGTGAATGACGTGTATATTGCCGTGCGCCTCACGCGAGAGGAAGGGGAATGAACATGACCTCGTCACCAGTAATGCTGGATGTCGATACCGGCGTCGATGACGCCGCGGCGATCGCCCTTGCCCTCGGCTTGGGCGTCAATCTGGTCGGAGTGTCAGCGGTGGCCGGAAACGTTCCGGTCGACCTGGCCGTCGACAACTCGCTACGGGTGCTGTCCCTGCTGGGAGGGGAGGATATCCCCGTTTTCCGTGGCGCGAGCCGTCCGCTGGTGGTGCCGTACCAGGACGCATCGCATGTGCATGGCGGGAATGGTTTGGGCAATGCCGAGGTTCCTGCACCGGTCATCGAGGAAGCGGAGATGTCCGGTCCCGAGGCGATTACCACACTGGCAGAGACCTATGCCGGCGATTTCACGCTGGTGACCGTCGGCCCGCTGACGAATCTCGCCATCGCCCTGTCGCTTCGGCCGCAGATCACGGAGCAGGTGAGCCGGCTCGTGATCATGGGTGGAGCCTACTTCAATCCCGGGAACGTCACGCCCCATGCCGAGTACAACATCTACGTGGATCCGGACGCGGCCATCCAGGTATTCGCCGCGCCCTGGAAAGACATTACCGCCGTTGGGCTGGACGTGACCCACCAGACCGCGATCACGCAGAAGATGTGGGACGCGATCCCGGAAGATGCGACCGGCGCGGCATGGTTGATTCGCGCCATATCCGAGCGGACCTTCGTCGAGCGGGTGCGATCCGGGTTCTTCCTGCATGATCCGCTGGCGCTGGCCGTCGCGGTCGACCCATCGCTTGTATCAGGCGACATGTTCTCGGTCACCGTTGACACGGACCCTGAGACGCA
>CAZVAA010000100.1:1269-9634 GCA_964624125.1 uncultured Sphaerobacteraceae bacterium
CTCGGCAAAGAGCATGACCGGGATCGTGACAACTCCCTGGCGGAGGTCGTTGCCAGCCGGCTTCCCGATTGTCCCTGTTCCTTCGCGGAGATCGAGGATGTCGTCGATCACCTGGAAGGCCATGCCGAGGTCTGCTCCAAAGCCGCGCATGTCCTGCACCGTATCCTCGTCGGCTCCGCCAATGACCGCGCCCATCTCGGCCGCGCCCGCGAAGAGCGCCGCGGTCTTGCCGAAAATGCGCTTCTCATAGGACTCGCGGGTCTGGTTCAGCTGGTGCGCTTCGAGGGTTTCCTTGAGCTGGCCGTCGCAGATCTCCGCGAGCGATGTCGCGAAGATCATCACCACGCGGGGATGTCCGGTGGCCGCGGCCAGGATCGCGCTTTGGGCGAAGAGGTAGTCGCCGATGAGGATCACCGCGCCGGTGCTGAATTCGCTGTTCAGGGTCGGCGTGCCGCGCCGGAGCGCTGCCCGATCGATGCTGTCATCGTGGATAAGGGAGGCGGTGTGGAGGAGTTCGACGCCGGCGGCCGCGGTGATCGCCTTTTCCCTGTCGCCGCCGAGGGCGCGGGAAACCAGCAGGAGGAGGAGCGGCCTGAGCCGCTTGCCGCCACTTTTCACCATGTCCTGCAGCATCTTCTCGACGATCGGGTGCTCGACCCGGGCCGATTCCAACAGCTGTTTCTCGACCAGGTCGAGATCAGGCTTCATGGTTTCAAAGACGTCAGGCGCGTGTACTTTCACAGGGACTCCCATATCGTCGCGATGCGGCGATGTTGACCGCCCGTTGCTGAAAACGGGCACACAGTTGAAGGGAGTATCCCTGTTTCGCCGAGAGAGTGTCAACGAACGACACCGTATACTGAACCAGAACCCTTCCTGAGCATGGTGTACCGGTGCCGGCGGGGCTTCAATCCTTTACCATCCAGAGAGCGAATTTGCCGAGATTACCTACCTTCGCGGAGCGACTTCTTGAGCCATCCACGTCAACCGTTCCCTGCCGCCCGGAGGCGCGTTGCCGCGTCGCTCGACGGCCGCCCCTGGCCTAACGTCCGGTGGGAGTACAGCCTGCTCCTGCCCCTCGCGCTGATCCTCATTGTTGCGACGCTGGTGTTCGCGGATGGCCGCAAGGATGTCATCGCCTACACGGTCATGTCGTCGGTGACCGGCGAGCCCGTCGCCGGCGCGACGGTTTCGGTGGGCGAGGTGTCCTATCGAACCGGTGAGGATGGAACGATCACGATCGAGCGGCCCGAGCCGGGGACGCCGATCATCGCCGCCATAGATGGGTACCAATCCGTTCGCGCCGAAACGCGGGAAGGCTCCGCACCCGAGCAGGTTCTGCAGGTCACGCCGTCCGTGGTGCGTGGCGAAGTGCTGGATGCGGCGACGGGGGATGCGATCGAGGGGGTACAGGTGGCGATCCTCGACGCCTCCGGGACGGTCGTTCACGAGTCGCGAACCGATGCCGCCGGGTCCTACATGTTCAAGAACCTCCCTGCCGACCCCCTGCTTCGGGTCGATGGCGGCGCGTATGGCGTCGTTGAGGAAGCGGTTGACGACCGGGAGGTCGTGAACCTGCGACTTGAGCTCAAGCAGGTGTCTGGATCAATCCTTGACGATGCCGGCGAACCGGTGCGGGGGGCACTCGTGCAGGCGGGGGAAACCCGCGTCGTGACCGGGGCCGATGGACTCTTCTCGCTGGATGGCGTCTCGCCGGGCGCGGAGATTCGCGTGACCGCCGCCGGGTTCAAGCCACATACTCAGGTGGCGGAATCCGGCACCCTGGAAGGGCTTCGGCTGGAGCCGCAGATCATTCGCGGTGTCTATGCGAACTGGTCATTGCTCGCCACGCCTGGCGGCCTGGACTCCCTGATCGAGATCGCGAATACGACCGAGATCAATGCGATCGTCATCGACATCAAGCAGGACACTATCTACTACGACAGCCAGGTGCAGTTCTTCCACGATGCTGGTGTGGTCGCGCCGATCTACGACGTCCACGATGTCATCGCCCGGCTCGAGGAGAACAACATCTACCCGATCGCGCGGCTGGTCGTGTTCCAGGATCCGCTGGTCGCGGAGGCGATGCCACATCTCGCCGTGCACGACACCGGTGGCGATCTCTGGCGAAACGAGATGGGTGTGGCGTGGGTGAGCGCCTTCAACGAAGAACTCTGGGATGCGAATATCGCGCTGGCCGAGGAGGCGGTCGGGCTGGGGTTCAGGGAGATCCAGTACGACTATGTGCGATTCCCTTCAGACGGGGACCTGAGCACCGCCGATTTCGGGCGCGAGTACACCGCGCAGGCGCGGGAAGATGCGATTACCGAGTTCATGCGACGCAGCTATGAGTCGGTGCATGCCGCGGGTGGCCTGCTCGCGGCGGACCTCTTCGGGTTCATCACGATCGTCGACGACGAGCAGTACATCGGCCAGCGGTTCAGCCGCCTGGAACCGTATATCGACTACGTGAACATGATGATCTATCCGTCGCACTTCTCCGAGGGCAACATCGCGAGCGCGCCGGGGCATCCAAACGACTATCCCTACGAGACGATCTACGAAAGCCTCGAGCGGGCGGCCCAGATCGTTCCTGGCTCGGAGAAGAAATTCCGTCCGTGGCTGCAGGACTTCTCCTACTGGAACCTTCGGCCGTATGATGCCAGCGACGTCCGGGCGCAGATCGACGCCGCAGAGGATTTCGGGGCCACCGGATGGATGCTGTGGGGTGATCCGCACAATGTCACCGTCGATGCGCTGAAGCCGGGTGACGGAAACGACTGACGTGCCTGGCTCTCGTGGCGGATCCGGAACAAGCGTGCTTCGGAACGACTGGATTCGGCTGGTGCGGCCGATGCAGTGGACGAAGAATGCGGTCGTTTTGGCGGCGCTCGTCTTCGGCAGGGTCTACGACGATCCGGTGAAGGTCGCCGCTGCGATCGGCGCGATGATCTCGTTCTGTCTTGTCAGCAGCGCCGGATATATCCTCAACGACTGGATGGATATCGAGAGCGACCGGTTGCATCCGGTGAAGCGAACCCGCCCTCTCGCGTCCGGAGCGATTTCGTCCGGACCTGCGTTGGCGCTGGCTGTGGTGCTCGCGGCTGCCGGGTTTGCCATCGCGGTCCTTATCACGCCCTGGCTCGCCCTGGTGCTTGCCGGCTATGCGTTCCTCACCCTCGGCTACAGCGCCTGGCTGAAACGCATTCCGATCGTGGACGTGCTGGCCATCGCGACCGGGTTCCTGCTGCGCGCGGTAGCAGGAGGTGTCGCGATCGAGGTGCGCATCTCCGCGTGGTTGGTGCTCTGCTCGTTCCTGCTTGCGCTCTTCCTCGGGTTCTCCAAGCGCCGCCACGAACTGGTGAGCCTCGGTGCTTCGGCCGCCGGCCACCGGCGGGCGCTGCAGGGGTATGATCCGCGCGTCCTGGACCAGTACATATGGATCACTGCCGGAGCAGCGGTCGTGGCGTACTCGATTTACACCTTCACGGCGGAATCAGTTCCGGAGAACGCGTCGATGATGCTGACGATCCCGTTCGTGGTCTTCGCAATCTTTCGGTACCTGCACCTCGTCTATCGACGGTATCTCGGTGGCGCGCCGGAAATCCTGCTCTTCAGGGACCAGCCATTGCTCCTGTCGATCGTCCTTTGGGCTGCGACGATCGGGCTCATTTTCCTGTTCAACTGACATTTTGCTGGAGTGCAATTTGCGTGGAGATCGCTGAGGTGCACGCCCTGATACTTCCCTTTTGATCGTTTACACGGGTCGTAGCAAGTTGTTGCATGAGCCTGTATAATGGAGTCATCCGGTTCCGACACGCACGATCGACAGGATCGACCCGGAACCGCTGAAGTATGTGAACACGAGGAGAATCCATGATTGTAGTTCGACGGGTGCGGCCACGCGGGCAAACGCGTCGCCAATCCGATTTCGACGCCATGTATCGCTCCCTTCTTGCCGGACAGCGCGCGGTAGGAAGCGGGCGGCGCAGCGTTTGGCGTCCGGCAGTCGAGGTGTATGAAACGGGCGACACCCTTGAGGTCGTCGCCGAGATTGCCGGCATGGATGCTGACGACATCGATATCGTGCTGGAAGGGGATGTCCTGACCATCCAGGGCTCGCGGCCGGACTCATCCGATTGCGAAAACCGGAGTTATCACATCGCCCACATCGAGTATGGGGCGTTCGAGGTGGAGCTTCGCATCCCGTTCGCGGTCGAAACAGAATCCGCGACAGCGTCGTACGAGAACGGCT
The DNA here is from genome assembly GCA_964624125.1 of uncultured Sphaerobacteraceae bacterium. Lineage (GTDB taxonomy): Bacteria > Chloroflexota > Chloroflexia > Thermomicrobiales > UBA6265 > UBA6265. The sequence continues at coordinate 5,525 of CAZVAA010000100.1, forward strand.
TCCTTCGGATCACGTTGCCGCGTACCAAGGGCCGGACGATCGTCCCGAACCGGGTCGAAGTCCAGCGAGACGCGATTGACGAACCCGAGGACGCCTAGCCAACCTGGATATGACTATGACGAAGAATGAAAAGAACCAGAACGAAAACCAGGAGCTGGACCAGACACCGGAAGACGACCAGGCGAATGAGGTTGAAACTCCTGTCAACGAACAAGCGAGCGAGGATCCGCAAGCCCCGGAGAACGTGCGAAGCGGTGTGAGCGAGGCAGATGACGTCGAGATCGGCTTCGCCGAAACCGACGCTGATGACGAATCCACGCAGCAGCCTCCGGAAGAGGAAGTGCTTCCGCTGCTGCCGCTGCGGGGCACCGTTGTATTGCCGATGACGCTCGTGCCGCTTGCCGCGGCGCAGGAGCGCTCGCTTCGCCTGATCGACGATGTCATGGCCGGCGACCGAACGGTCGCGATGGTCATGCAGACCGACGCCGAGATCGAGGGCGCCGGGCCGGACGACATCCTGGAGATCGGGACGATTACCACGATCCACCAGATGATGCGTGTGCCCGATGGCTCTGTGCGGCTTGCCGTGCAAGGCGTCGAGCGCATGGAGGTCGTCGAGGTTATCCAGGAGGAGCCGTACCTCAAGGCCCGTGTCCGGCGACTGCCGGAAGAGGCCGAGGACTCGGTCGAAGTCCAGGCGCTGATGCGCAATACGCTGGACCTCTTCCAGCGGCTCGTCTCGCTTGTCCCGCACCTGCCGGATGAGTTGGTGACCGCGGCGCTCAATGTTGACGACGATGCCAAGCACCTGGTTTACCTTGTCGCTTCCAACCTCCGCATGGAGCCGGAAGAGCGGCAGGAGCTCCTGGAGCTGAACTCGGTCGTCGAGAAGCTGCAGACGCTGAACGCCTTCCTGACCAAGGAACTGGACGTCCTCGAGCTGGGCAAGAAGATCCAGACCGACGTCCAGGAAGAGATGAGCAAGTCGCAGCGGGAGTACTTCCTGCGCGAGCAGATGAAGGCGATCCAGAAGGAGCTTGGCGAGGGCGACGAAGCCGAAGCCGAGGTCAACGAGCTGCGCGAGAAAATCGAGAATGCTGGCATGCCGGAGGAGGCCGAGCGCGAAGCGAAGCGCGAGCTCGATCGCCTGAGCAAGCTGCCGCCTGCCGCCGCAGAGTACGGTGTGATCAAGACGTACCTCGACTGGATGACGGCCCTGCCGTGGAATGTCTCCACCGAGAGCGAGATCGACATCCAGAAGACGCGAGAGACGCTCGATGCAGATCACTACGGCCTGGACAAGATCAAGGACCGCATCCTTGAGTACCTCGCGGTGCGGAAGCTGAAGCTGTCGCAGATCGAGGAAGCCGGCGACGAGATGGACGACAAGGACGAAGAGTCGCTCCATCGGGAGCCGATCCTCTGCTTCGTCGGACCGCCGGGCGTCGGCAAGACCAGCCTTGCGCAGAGCATCGCTCATGCGCTTGGTCGCGAGATGACGCGCATGTCGCTTGGCGGCGTGCGGGACGAGTCCGAGATTCGCGGTCACCGGCGCACCTACGTCGGCGCGATGCCGGGCCGCATCATCCAGGCGATCCGCCGCGCGGGCAGCAACGATCCAGTCTTCGTGCTGGACGAGGTCGACAAGGTCGGCAACGACTGGCGGGGCGATCCCTCGTCGGCGCTGCTCGAGGTGCTTGACCCCGAACAGAACAGCGACTTCCGGGACCACTACCTGGACGTCCCCTTCGATCTCTCGAAGGTGATGTTCATCGCGACCGCGAACATGCTGGATACGATTCCGGCTCCGCTGCGGGACCGTATGGAGATCGTGGAACTGAGCAGCTACACCGATGAGGACAAGCTGCAGATCGCGAAGCGGTACCTCGTGCCGAAGCAGATGAAGGCAAACGGACTCGGCAAGCACGAGATCGAATGGCAGGATGAGGCGCTGATGGCGATCATCCAGCATTACACGCGTGAGTCGGGCGTCCGGAACCTGGAGCGCGAGATCGGGACCGCCGCCCGGAAGATCGCGACGAAGGTCGCGGCTGGGGAGGAGGCGCCCGACACGGTCGGCAAGTCCGAGATTCGCGAATATCTCGGTCGCCCGCGGTACTTCTACGAAGAGCGCGAGCAGCGAACGGCCCAGCCAGGCGTGGCGATCGGCGTCGGCGTCAACAGCTTCGGCGGCGACATCATGTTCATCGAGGCGACCAGGATGCCGGGTAAGGGCAACCTGACCGTGACGGGCCAGTTGGGCGATGTGATGAAGGAATCGGCTTCCGCCGCGTTCTCGTTCGTCCGCTCGCGGGCCAAGGAGTTGGGCGTCGATCCCGACTTCTACAAGGAGTCGGACATCCACATCCACGTTCCGGCCGGGGCGATCCCGAAGGATGGTCCGTCGGCTGGCGTGGCGCTTACCACCGCGCTGATCTCGCTGCTCTCCGGCGTCAGCGTGCGCGATGACGTCGCGATGACGGGCGAGTTCACCCTTCGCGGACAGGTGCTGCCGGTTGGCGGCATCAAGGAGAAGGCGCTGGGTGCGAAGCGCGCCGGCATCGAAACCTTCATCCTGCCGCGCCGGAACGAGGTGGACCTCGATGACCTGCCGGAGGACCTGAAGGAAGAAATGACCTTCGTCCTGGCGGACACGCTGGACGATGCGCTCGCGGTCTCCATGCCTGAGGAGTTCCACGATGTGCGCGCGGCCTCCGAGCCGGTTGCCATCGCGAGCTAGACTCGACAGGAACCGGGCATGAAAAAGGGCGCCTCCCATACCGGGAGGCGCCCTTTGTGTGTGCGGCGAGCTAGGCCGTCACGGCGGCTTGCTCTCGTCCAGCCTTCTTCTTCGCGGCGGCATCAACGAACGCGGTGAAGATCGCGGCCTGGTCAGGGTACTCGGCTGCCAGCATCTCGGGGTGCCACTGGACGGCGAGCCCGAACGTCATGTCCGGAAGCCAGGCTGCCTCGACCACGCCATCCTCGGCGGTCGCGATCACTTCCATCCCCGGGGCGATCTCCCTGATCGACTGATGATGAAACGAGTTCACCGTCATCGTCGGTAGCCCATGGATCTGGCGCAACAGGTTGTCGCCGTCCTTGATCGTGACGTCGTGCCACCGGTCGTCCCGCATCTTGCCATCCTTGTGTTGCCGATGCTGGATGGCGCCGGGGATCTGGTCCGGGATGTCCTGGTAGATCGACCCTCCGAGCGCGACGTTGATCGTCTGGATGCCACGGCAGATGCCGAGGAGCGGCATATCGCGCTCAACGACTTTCGGTATGGCGCCCAGCTCGAACTCATCTCGCTCCTCGTCGAAGCCATCGGCTTCCGGGTGCTTCTCCTCGCCCAGGCGTTTGGCGTCGATATCGCCACCGCCACTGAAGATGATGCCGTCGAGCGAATCGAGCACGTCGTCGATCATCTGGGGGTGGGCCGGAAGGATGACCGGGATGCCGCCGGCGGCAATGACTGCCGCGGTGTACGTGTTGGCGAGCGCGTAGCGACGGAAGTGTCCGTGGTCGAATGTCTTTTCGCTGGGTGTCGGCGAGATGCCGATTAGGGGTTTCACGGAATGCTCCTTTATTCCTGGGACCAAGGGGTCGTTCTCCCGGAAGTATACGAGGAAGCGAATGGAAGAGGGCTGGTAAAGAGGACGGACCCGTGAAAACGCCAGAACAGGCGGCCTTTTTGAGGACTTCGGGAATTCCTTTCACTTTTCCTTGACACTCCGTGAGGGCACCTGTATAGTTCCTGAGCCTTCGGAAACGGGGGCGGCCGGAAACGAGAAATCGCTTCCGGAGCCGGACGAAAAGGAGCTGGAAACAGGTCCTTGCAAACGTCCGGGGGACGCGGTAGAATCCGTGTCCGGTGCCGGGAGACTGGCGCCGAGGACAGGTCAGGAAATGCCTTTGAGGAGTTCCTTGACAATGTCCATCTGGATACTCGATAATGAGTATCCGCCGCCCGAACAGGGCGGGGATGTCACAGCGCGGTGACGTGAAAGCCAGGAGCTTGCACAAACCGCCCTCCGAGAGGAGGGAAGCTGACATCCGCCCTCAATGATGGGGGCGCTTCCTGTGTCCGGCCTTTTAGGGTGACGGGAT
>CAZVAA010000101.1:0-9575 GCA_964624125.1 uncultured Sphaerobacteraceae bacterium
TCCACGCGGAATCGGTCCACGGGTATGCCGGATCGATCACCTCCGACGGACCATGCACGCCCTCGGGTTGATACCGCGAATAGGGATCGGGCCTGCCATCTCCTCCATCGACCCGGTAGACGTACCGCGTGCCCGCGCCGACCCCCGGCACGAACACCTCGAACCGGCTTTCGGCATCGCCCGCCATCGGCACGCGACGGGCCTCGCCCTCCCCAACCAGCTCCAGCTCTACCTGCTGGGCGTTCGGCGCCCACACGGCGAAACGCACGCCGTCCGGCTCGATATTCGCCCCGAAAGCGGGTCTCCAGGTCGTCATCATGTCGAAATCTCCTGCGGGTTACGGGCAAGGACGGCGATGGGGCAGGTCGCGAACACCTCCGGAAGCGCGAGCTCTGGCCCATCGACCGTCGCGCCGGTAAGCACATCTCGCCACGTCCCGTCCGAAACAGCGACCGTCGTTCCCTGCCAGGTCTCCGGCGCCAGGGCATCTCCGCTCCCCGCGAGCCGGTACATCAACCGCGGCACGATCACGACCATCGCCTCATCGCCTCGCCGTCTCAGGTATGCGACGACGTGCTCCGCCGCCGGCCCGTCGACCCGCAGCTGCTGGTACTCCCCCTCCGCATACAGGTCGCGATGCTCGCGCCTGTGATTCAGGATTCGCGCCGTGACCGCCAGCTTCATCCGGTCGCCATCCCGGTCGTCCACGAGTTCATCGATGGAAACGGAGTCCAATCCCGCCAATGCGCTCGAACGGGATTCGAAATCGACCGGCCGCCGGTTGTCCGGATCCACCAGGCTGTCGTCCATGAACTCCGTGCCCTGGTAGATATCGGGCACGCCGGGTGAAGTGAGCTTCAGCACCTGCTGCGCCAGCGCGTTGAGCAGCCCCGCGTCCCGCCGGGCATCGACAAACCCCTGGAAGTCCTCCAGGAACGCCGCTGACCGACCACGATCCAGCGCCCCGCCCACGAACTCCCGCAGCGCCGTTTCGTACTCCTCGTTGGGGTTCACCCAGTTCGTGAACCGGCTTGCCTCACGCGCGACCTTGATGATGTACTCCTGCAACCGCTCGCGATACGTGTCGGTGATTCCCTCGGCACCCGATTGCGGCCACGTCCCGACGAACGTCTGGTAGATCACGTACTCATCGGCCCGGTGCGGCGCAAGCGCCCCCTCGATCTTCCGCTTCAATTTCCGGTTGAGCCGGCTCCATCGGTTCAGCGCTGCCCGCCATTCCGCCGGCTTCTCGCTGAGCACACTGATCCGGGCGCGGACATCTTCCGAACGCTTCGTGTCGTGCGTCGAGGAATTGATCATCGCCCGCGGCGAGTCGCGCAGCCGCACCCGGTTCTGCCGGTGAAATGCGTCCACGCCTGTCCCAAATGTCGCCGGGTCGCCCCCGACCTCGTTCAGCGACACAAGGCGATTGAACCGGTAGAACGCCGTATCCTCCAGCCCCTTGGCCATCACCGGCCCGGTGAGCTGCTGCGTTTTCATTGCGAAGTGGCACCGCTGGTCCATGCGCTCGCGCGGGTTGTCCGTGGAATGCAACAGCAGGACAGACTGCAGGAACTCGAAGACCGAGGGCTCCATCTGCGGATTGCGCTTCCTCGCCTGCGAGATCGCCGCCTCGATGTACTTCCGGTCGCGCTCGGCCACGCCCTCCTCGTCGCAGGTCGTATAGGTGCGATACACGGAGAAGCACGCCATCACCTCCCGTAGCGCGATGCGAAGATTGTTCAGCGTGAAATCCCGGGATCGCCGGTCCCGCTCGGAGATGCGGTTCAGCACGTTCGCGAGGACGTTCACCTCGCTCGGGAACGCCTCCCGCATCATCCGTTGCTTCATCTCGTAGACCAGCTCCGGGAACCGGATCTTGTCGCCGGTGAACCGCTGGTACAGCGTGTCGAACGCCGCCCGCGACTCCGCATCGACGAATAGCCCCGTCGTCGCCTGCGCGAACTCGTAGCCCACCGTCCCGGCGATCGCCCACGTCTCGGGCAACGCCTCGCCATGCTCGAGGATCTTCTCCGCCACGACATAGACGGGCCACTGCCGGTCACCATCGCGGATGATGTCCAGCGCCTCCCCGATCGCCCGATCCACATCGGGAAGCTGCTCCTGCCACGCCTCGTCGCTTCCCGGTGCGAGCTTCCGCCGCACCGCCTCCCGGAGATACGCCTCCTGCACGCTCCGGAAGTACCCGTCCGGATCCCACAACCCGTCCGGGTGGTCGAACCTCACCCCGTCGACCGCGCCATCAGCCAGCAGGTCGATCAGCAGCTGGTGCGCATGTGCGAAAACCTCTGGCTCCTCCTGCCGGATCGCCGCCAGCGTATTGATCGCGAAGAATCGACGGTAGTTGATCTCCTCGGCCGCCGTCCGCCAGTACGCCAGCCGGTAAGGCTGCGTCGCCAGCAACCGGTCAAGCTCGTCAAACGAGCGCGGATCCTCCGCATCGCCGTTCAATGCCTCAACCACGCGCCCGATCGCCTCCGCGATCACCTCGCTTCGATCGACCAGCGCTTCCAGCCGTCGCCGCGAGACCAGGTGCTCGCGATATCGCGATTCGACCTCCTCCGGCGACGGCTCCTCGTACGTCGCCTGCGGCAGGTTCTCCAGCGCCGCAATCACGCTCTCGAACTCGAGCAGGTCGAGGTCGTCCGGCGCGAGCAGCCCTTCCATCTCCTGCTGCGCCCGTCGCAGGATCACCGGCCACGTACGCGGATCGAGCGGAAACGGCGTCTCGTAATACCGGACGAGGAAGCCGCCCTCTTCCATTACCAGCGCAAGCTCGCCCCGCTCCAGCACCGCGCCATACTGGTCGCCGAGGAACGGGAGCAACACCTTGCCGTGCAACTCCCGCTTCAGCGGCGTCCAGTCGATATCGAAATATTCCGCGAACCGCGACATCCGCCCGTTCTCGAGCACATCCTGCCACCATGCGTTCGCGCCACCCTCGATCCCCATGTGGTTGGGCACAAAGTCGACGATCAGCCCCAACCCGTGCTGGTGCAGCTCGGAGACGAGCCGGTCGAACTCCTCGCGCGTCCCGATCTCCGGGTTGATCTCGCCGTAGTCGACGACGTCATACCCGTGCATCGACCCCGGCGCCGCCCGGAAAATCGGCGACGCGTACACGTGGCTGACGCCAAGGTCGGCGAGATAGGGCACGATCGCCGTCGCGTCCCCGAAGGTGAAGGTGTGATTGAACTGCAGGCGATAGGTCGCCCGCGGCGCGGGCATCGCCCGGCGCTCCCGAACGGCCTCTGCGACCAGGTCGCGAAGGCGGGTATCTGGGACGGTGGATGAACTCACGAACGTACTCCCGGATCGGTTGTCACTTGCATCCGTCCATCCACCAACAGGCAGCACTGGACGGGATTAAACGGTTGGAGGCGTGAACAGGCCGTCCATCAGCTCGCGCTGCGACGTCACCCATTCGCGGTGTCCCGCAATGTCGGATGCAAGTTGCTTGCCCGCTGACGCAACCCGGTTCGGTGCGGTCCCGCCCGGCACATCCCGCAGCTTCGTGCTGCCGAGTCCGTCCAGTGGCGGACGTCGTTCCGCGAACACCGGGTGGATCTCCGCCCACTCCGCATCGGTGAGGTCGGCAAACGTCTTGCCTTCGGCGATACAGCGCCCCACCAGCGCCCCCACGATCTCATGCGCCTCGCGGAACGGCACGCCCGCCTTCGCCAGCTCATCGGCGGCGTCGGTCGCCAGCGTGAAGTCCTCGATCGCGGCGGCAGCCGTGCGCTCGCCGTTGACGGTGATCGATTCCAGCATCGGCGGGAAGACCTCCAGCGTCGCCAGCACCGTATCCACCGCGTCGATCAGCGGCTCCTTGTCCTCCTGCTGGTCCTTGTTGTACGCCAGCGGCAACCCCTTCATCGTGACGAGCAGGCCAACGAGGTCACCGATCACCCGGCCCGTCTTGCCACGCCCCAGCTCCGCGATATCGGCGTTCTTCTTCTGCGGCATGATCGAGCTGCCGGTGGAGAACCGGTCGGCGATCTCGATGAAGCGGAACTCGCCCGACGACCACAGGATCAGCTCTTCGCTCAACCGCGAGATATGCATCGCGATCAGCGAGCAGGCATACAGCGCGTCGAGCACATAATCCCGATCCGACACGGCATCGAGGCTGTTCGCGGAGATCCGCGCGAACCCGAGATCCTCCGCCACCGATTCACGATCCAGCGGGTACGTCGCCCCCGCCAGCGCCGCCGACCCCAGCACCAGCACATCGACCCGGCGGTGCGCGTCGCGCACCCGGTCAAGATCGCGTAGCACCATCTGCCCGTACGCATGCATGTGATGCGCGAAGAGGACCGGCTGGGCCCGTTGAAGGTGCGTGTACCCCGGCATCACGACATCCGCGTATCGCTCACCCAGCGTCACCAACGCGTCCCCGAGCCGCACCAGCCCCTCGGCGATGTCGACCAGCCGACCCTTCGTCCATAGCCGGAAATCGGTCCCGACCTGGTCGTTCCGTGAGCGTCCGGTATGCAGCTTCCCCGCCAGCGGACCAACCAGTTCGCGCAAGCGTCGCTCAACGCCGGTGTGGACATCCTCATCCGCCACCGTGAGCGTGAAGTCACCCGACTCCACCTCGGAGAACACCCGCCACAGGCCGGTCTCGATCTGCCCGGCCTCCTCGACCGGGATAATTCCCTGCCGGCCCAGCATGCGGACATGCGCGATCGAGCCGCGGATATCCTCTCGGATCAACCGCACATCGAATCCGACCGAGGCGTTGTACTCCTCCAGCCGCGCGTCCGGGATCTCGGCGAACCTGCCGCCCCATGCCTTTCGCGATCCTGATTGCTCCGCCATGCCCTGCGTTCCCTTCCGAAAAACCACCGCATCGGCCATCGATACATGGCCACGTCTGACCGCATTAAGGTACCACCGGGAGAGAATGGTGACGCGCACGTGCACACGTGGCGTATACTGGTAAATAGCACACCTGTTCGCGTATACGTACGCCCACGCCATGGTGGGTGATACGTCAAAAACCGGGAAAGCAGGATCGACGTGATCGATGCCCCACCTGACATCCGAACAAGCACCTTGCGGGAGCGCGTCCAGGCCATCCAGGACCGGCTGCAGGCCGCCGGCGTAAACGCCGTCGACATGACCCGTGCCGGCTCGCTGGAGACCGATTTCAACCTCCCGCAACCGATGGACAACGGTCAGCAGGACACCGAGGTGCAGTCAATCGACCGCCTCGAAGGCGAGATCGCCGCGCGGGAGATTCACCGCGAGAACACATCACGGTTCCGCTGGTTCCTCGATGGCACCCAGAAGACCCTTCCCGTCTGGCGCATCGGCGTGGTGCCGATCATCGCCGGTGTTGCCGTGGCCGGCATCGTCGAGCGCGACGACGAGGGCGAGTGCATGCTGCTTGGCAGTTCCGTCTCCGAGCAGGTCACCTGGTTCGTCCCCACCCACACGCAATCCCACGATCTCAACAGCCTCGTCGATGTCCTCAACGAAGCCGGTGAGGATGTCCGCGATCCGCTGGAGGGCTTCGCCCGCAACTCCGACGACATGGGCATGTATCACGCGCTGGCCGGCAACTACAACCGGCTGCTGCTCCAGGCCCACCAGACCGCCGGGCATGTCCGCGGCAAGCTCGAGGAAGAGCTCGTCCGCTGGTGGGATAGCGAGATCCGCGACAGCGACCGCGAAGGCTGGCTCGTCGTCGATGGCCGCCTCTCCGGTCAGTTCTCCCAGGCCGTCGGCTTCGTCAAGGACCCCGCCTCGCAGCATCTGTTCGGCGACGAGGCGACCTCGCTCTACTCGCTCCCGCAAGGGCACCGCACCACCGCCTACCAGCTCCTGCCGCGTCGCGATGCGGAGGGCCAGGACGACGGCGAGTTACGCAACCAGGTTTTCACCATGTGGTACCAGCGCATGTGGCCCGCGCAAGGGCTCGACGCCCGGCACGCGCTGATCCGCGTTGAGGCGAACAACGACATCACCGACACCGAGGAGATTGACGAGATCGCGACATGGCTCTTCGCCGAGCGCATCCCGCGACCAACAAAGGACGGCCGCTGGCCGACCCTCCTTTACCCGGTGCACCACCTCGAGCTCATGCTGAAACGACGAATCAGCGCGCTGACCAGCGGCTGGCCGTCCTGATCGCACACTCCGGAGATACCATGGCACTCGATACTCCAATCCAATCCGCAACCGACGTCCCGATCTGGGAGCGCGAGCGCTTCTTCGACCTCACCGACCACGAGACCGGCGCCATCGGCCGCGTCGTCAGCAGCGAGCGCGAGCCGGCCGGCTCCCACGAGTTCTTCTTCTGGGCGTCCGAGGATGCGCTCTCGCTCGATGTCGGCCATATCGTGGTCACCTTCTCGGAAGAAGCTGCCGTTATCGGTGTCGTCGACGAGCCACGCCGCTACTCCGACCTCGTCTCCTTCCTCGACGACTACTTCGACCGGCGGATGGAGCTCGCCCTGCCCGACAATGGCCCGACGTTGCGCCCGGAAATCCTCGTCTTCACCGTCAAGGTCCTCGCGACCCGCCACGTCCGGGACGATGTCGCCTCGAACCGGCCGGCCGTCAACGGCCCGGTCTTCTTCGCGTCCGAGGACGCGATCGAGTACGCGCTCGGCGTGCACCAGTTCAGCGGCACGCCCATCCCCGCCCTCATGCACACCAACGGGAACTACGTCCGCGACGCCGACGGCGATATCGTGCAGGACACCCACGGTCGCGATCGTTTCCAGAAAACGCCGCTCTTCCTCGACGAGGACTACCTGCTCGGCCCCGAGGCCGGACACGCGAACTGGACCGGACAATCCGGTCTCGCCACCAAGACCAGCCATGCGCTCTTCCTGACTAGCTCCGTCTTCCAGACGATGCAGGAAGAAGGCAAGACCGTGGCGGCCCTCATGTTCAACGTCAAGGGCCCCGACCTCCTTTGGCTGGACAAGCCGGCCAATCCCGATCCCGGTATGGAGGAGGCCTACGCCGCCGCCGGCTGGAAGGGACTCGACGATGATCAGCTGGACGCCTACGCCTCGCTGGGACTCAAGCCCAAACCGTTCGAAAACCTCAACATCTTCGCGCCCTTCAAGCCGGGCCTGACGCCCCAGGCCGCCGGCACCAATCGTGTCGACCTCAGCGGCTTCAACAAGCATGAGGATCTCAACACCGAGCGCAACATCAAGGGCGAGTCCGATCGGGTCTTCCCGATCGCCTGGTCCCTCGACCGCGCACTCTGGTATCCGCACCGCATCTTCGATTTCAGCGACCTCGACGACAAGTTGATGGGTTTCATCTATGAGCTTCGTGAGAGGAAGGTCGGCTCGCTCGCCGAGCTCAACAAGCTCTTCGCCCAGATCGAGAACGAACTGGCCGAAACCGGCGAAGATTCCTGGTACGGTCATCACAAGGCCACAATCCGCAAGGCCAAGAACCGCTTCCGGAGCATGGACGACAAGTTCGGCGGCCTCCTCGCGGACGGCACCGTCGACTACGGCGACACGCCCCAGGTCGATTACGGCTTCAGCGACCAGGAGATTCGCGTCGTCGATATCAGCGCCTGCAACACCAATGTCCAGGAGCTGATCGTCACCTCCACCATCAACGCCGTCTGGAAACTCGCCGAAAAAAGCGATATGGGTGTCGACAAGCTCATCGTCTTTGTGGACGAGCTCAACAAATACGCTCCCGCTGGTGGGGAAGGTGGCCTTCGCGACACGCTGGTCGACATCGCCGCCCGGGGCCGCCACCTCAATGTGGTCCTCCTCGGTGCGCAGCAGTTCCGCTCCAAGGTCGACGGCGAGATCCTCGGCAACTGCGGCACGTCATTCTACGGACGCGTCGGCGACGAGGAGATTATCAACTCCGCCTATCGCTCCATCTCCGACACCTCGAAGCAGGAGTTGCTCGGCCTCGCCAAGGGACGCCTGCTGGTTCGCCACGCGCATTTCCGCGCCCCGCTCTTCGGCACCTTCCCGCTCCCACCGACGGTTCCCGGCATCATCGGGCAGCGCGTTTTCGGCAAGCCCGGTAACGCCCGGGGGAACTCGCAGCCTGCCGACGCGATTTTCCGCCTGATGGAGAAACTGATGGGCGACCGCGGCCCGACAAAGGCACAGGTCGTCGAGGTCTGCGAAGGGCTGGACTGGGATGATATCGAGGACGTCCGGCTGACCATCAGTCGCATGTTCGAGCGGGAGACCAATGCCCGCAGCAATGCCTGGCGCGCCACCCAGCGCCAGTTGCGGAACGCCCAGGACAGGAAACGCTTCTCATGAGCAACACGATCCGCATCGCCCATATCACCGATACCCACCTCGGCTATCGCGGCCTGCGCAAGAGCGACCCGGAGACCGGGCGCAACCAGCGCACCGTCGATTTCGAACGCGCCCTGGAGCAGGCCATCGACGACATCCTGGAACGGGATGTCGATGTCATCCTCCACGCCGGGGATGTATTCCATCACACCCGCCCGACGTGGCAGACGCTGCGCCATTTCATCCAGCAATTCCGCCGCATCGAGGAAGCCGGCATCCCTACGCTCGTGATCGCCGGCAACCATGACACGCCGCGCATCCGAACCGGCGGCTCCGCCTTTTCCGTACTGGATCTGGCGCTACCGAAGATTCGCTTCGTCGCCGAATACGAGGACATCCACGAGGTCGACCTCTTCAACGGCCTCAACCTGCATGTGCAGGCCATCCCGCATGGGGCGTTGACCAACGACGATCCAGCCATGCCGCTGCTCTACCCCAACATGCGCAACGTCCTCGTCTGTCACGGCATGGTGCGCGGCATTCTCGACCCAGGCATCACGACCGAACCCGGTGAGCAGGAGCTCGACACCAGCCTCCTCAACCCGGACTTCGACTACATCGCCCTCGGGCACTATCACCTGCACATGAACGCCTCCCAGAAGGCGTGGTATGCCGGATCCACCGAGCGCACCGGATGGGGCGACCGTGAGGCCACCCCCGGCTACGCCATCGTCGAGCTGGACGCGCCCGGTGACCCGCCCCGCATCGAGCACATCCCCCTGCCCGTCCGCCCGATGATCGACCTGAAGCCGGTCTATGGCGACGGACTGCGCGGTCGCGACATCGCCGACAAGGTGCTGGAGCAGCTCTCCGCCCTCGATGAACCGGAGGCGATGACCCGCGTGGCCATCCGCAACACCGAGCGCGCGGATCGACGGGAAGCGGAGTCGATCCTGCGCCGTGAATCGGGTGAGTTCGTCTGGAACCTCGCCTTCGCCGCCGAACGCTCGGCGTTCGAGATCGCGGCCGAGGAATCCGAGCGCTCCGAGGAGTTCCCCGACCTGCGCCAGCTCTTCCGGACGTTCGTCGACCAACGCAAGGGCACGCACTTCAACGACGAGTTCGCCGCGAACTTCCTTGAGCGGGGCGACCGCGCGCTCTCCGATGCGATGATCGCGCAGGAAAGCGTGGCGCCCGAGGAGGACGCGCTGTCGTGATCATCAGTAACGTCCACATCACCAACTACAAGCAGTACATCGACGAGCACGACATCGCCATCCCGGAAGCCGCCACGGTCGGCGTGAT
>CAZVAA010000102.1:0-9574 GCA_964624125.1 uncultured Sphaerobacteraceae bacterium
GTCGAGGAGCCCATCGCGAACTCGTCGGTGTTGGTCTTTCCGAGGAAGACGGCTCCTTGCTCGCGGAGCCTGGCGACTACCGAGGCGTCGTAGGGGGAGATATATCCTTCGAGCATCTTCGAGGAAGCGGTGGTTGGCGCGTCGGTCGTGGCGAGGATGTCCTTGAGCGCGACCGGGATCCCGGTCATCTCGGAGGTTTCGCCCTGCTCGATGCGGCGGTCTGCCTCGGCGGCTTGCGACAATGCGACATCGTCCATGACATGGACGTAGGCGTTGATCGCCGGCTCGACCTCTTCAATGCGCCCCAGGTACGCCCGGGTCAACTCGACGGAGGAGATCTCGCGATTATCGAGCGCCTTCCGGGCCTCGGAGGCGGTCATCAGGGTCAGGTCGGTGGGGAGGCTCATGCCGACCCTCCCTCATCGGTCCCGCCCATCACGGCAGGCACGGCGATAAAGCCGTCGTGCGTATGCGGTGCGAGACGGGTGATGACCTCTTGCGGGAACGACTCGCGCACCTCGTCCGCGCGCACGACGTTCTCCAGCTGGCCAACCTGCGCCGTGGGCGGGATGTTGTCGGTGTCGAGCTCGTTCAGGACCTCGATGTGATCGAGGATGGAGGAGAGCTGCTCCTGGAAGGTGGAGAGCTCCTCGTCGGTCATGCCCAGGCGGGCCAGCGACGCGACGTGTTTGACGTCTTCAAGCGAAAGGCTCATGCGTACTCCAGATAGGTCTGCGGGCGGCGCCAGGGCGCCAGTGTTTCCGTCCGGAATAGTAGCAGAATGACGGGTATTCCCGGCCCGGGTGGCGCACTTTTCGTTCCTGAATGCGTATATAGGGTAGGGACCCCATGTCATTCTCGAATGAGCTGCCCACCGGCGGGCCTCGTTTATCGCCACGGACCTCGTCTCAGGGGCACGATCGGCGACGTCGTATCTCGCCCTCGGAGGCGGTGTCGGCCCCTGCGAGCGAAGCTCGATATGTGCGCGGCCATGCGGTGGGAATCACCAGGGTCCCCGTTGTCGCCTGTTCGAAATTTGTAAGATCGTCGGGAAAATCGACCAAATGGGCGCAACACATGATCGCCTTGATCGTCTGGATCGCCTTTGCGAACGTACGCCGCTGTTCCCACACGATCAGTGATCGCCTTCGCCGGCACTATCCCTCGGCATGATCCCATGCTACGCGACCACCCACGATAGTGCGGGACGGCTTGAGGTGCTCATCGAACAATGCGAGATCAGCGCGGGCGCCAGCCACCAACCGGCCCCGCGTCTCATCGTTGAGGAGGCTTGCCGGCACCGCGCTCATCATGTGCAGCGCCTCGCCGGGTGTCGCGTCCGACCAGTCGACCAGGTTCCGGAACGCCTGGTCCATCGTCAGGATGCTCCCGGCCAGGGTCCCGTCTGCGATCCGGGCGGACGTTTCATCCACCGTCACTTCCTTGGTCGCGAGGGAGTACGTCCCGGGTCCAAGTCCGCAGGCCGCCATCATGTCCGAGACGATCGCGATGCCGTCGTATCCCTTGCTCCTGATCGCCAGCCGTACCGTTGCCGGGTGGGAATGGATGCCATCCGGGATCAGTCCGGCGGTCACGCGGTCGTCTACCAGCGTTGCGACCATCG
The DNA here is from genome assembly GCA_964624125.1 of uncultured Sphaerobacteraceae bacterium. Taxonomy (GTDB): domain Bacteria; phylum Chloroflexota; class Chloroflexia; order Thermomicrobiales; family UBA6265; genus UBA6265. The sequence continues at coordinate 1,625 of CAZVAA010000102.1, forward strand.
CGCCCGGGTCGCGGTGGTGGATCTGCGGCATCGTGTTGAAGAGGTGGGTCGCCTTCCGTGCTCCGGCGTCCACTCCGGCCACGAACTCCTCGTAAGTGGCGTTCGTGTGCCCCAGGCTGACCAGGATGCCGCGCTCGGTCAGCCGGCGGATGCGCTCATGCGCCCCATCGCGCTCCGATGCCAGCGTGACGAGGGCGATCGAATCCTGTTCCAGCCAGAGATCGAACAGCTCATCGCTGGCCGCCTCAATGCACTCGATGCGATGCGCCCCCTTCTTAATCGGCGAGATGAAGGGGCCCTCGAGATGGAAGCCGACCGGGACGGCACCGGCATCGTCGTTCTTCCTGAGCCAGCCCTCGAACACCGGCGGATAAAAATCGGCGGTGTTGGTCACGACGGTCGGTAGCCAGGCGGTCGTGCCGGTGCTGGCCAGGAACGCCGAGATCGTATCGATGTCGTCCGGGTTCGCCGAAACCTCGCGGCCAACCGCGCCATTCACCTGCAGGTCGATCAGCCCCGGCGCGACGATCGGGGCATCGATCACCTCGGCCGGAAGGTTGCCGTCGTTGGCGTGACCGCGATGGATGCTGGCGATCGTGCCGTTCTCGACGACGAGCGTGCCGGGTTCGAGATGTGTTCCGAAGAGGAGATTGCCGCGAACGGCGAAAGATCCCTGATGGGTCATGTTGTGGCTCCATGATGTTCGGCGGCGAGCGCCTGCGCGGCAGTGAGGGCCGGTTCCTCGATCAACGAGACGTCCGGGATGATCCAGTGCTCCCGGAGAAGATGCAGGACCCGCTCGCGGTACGGCTCAACATGCACGAGCATGCCGCCGACACAGGCGACCGCAAGCTCCGGCCCGAGGTCCAGGCGCCGGGCGACGGAAGCGGCCATCGCCGCAAGGTGCTCCGCGCCCTCCTCGAGAATCGAGCGCGCCACCTCGTCACCAGCAAGCGCCTCGTCCACCACGATTTGGCTCATCCGGGCGATGTCGCCCTTGGTCGTCTTTGGGTCGTAGACGCGATTGATGATGCTGAACGGGTCCTCGATCTGCCAGTGCTCCATCAGGCGAGGGGTGAGGCTGGTCGCCTGTCCGCGACCGTCCCGCTCCGCGGCGAATGCACGCAGCGCGCCGACGGCGACGCCATAACCGCTTCCTTCGTCGCTGAAGATATGCCCCCAGCCACCGGACCGTTCGTGGTCGCCGTTGGCGTTCTGCCCGAACGAGATCGAGCCGGTCCCGGCAACGATCGCCACCCCGACCTGGTTCGGCAAACCGCCGAGCGCGAGCTCGGCATCGTTGGTGAGGCGAACTTCATCGACCAGCTCCTCGAGCCGGGGCCGCAGGTAGCGGTGGTCTTCAGGGCGGTCATTGCCAGAAAGGCCGAACCACGCTGCGGCAAAGGGCAGCTCGGTGTCGCAGGCTGCGGCGGCATCGATGAGCAGTTGACGCAGCGTCTCGGTTGCCTTCTCGTGACCGATCACGGCGGCGTTCGAGGTCGTTGTCTGCAGGCGGGTAAGCACCTCGCCGTGTTGGTCAACAACCACGATCGCGGTTTTGGTCCCGCCGCCATCGATCCCGGCGTACAGTGGTGCGGTCATCTGGCACCTCCATCGATCGCGTCACGCACGCGCCCTTCCGCGTCGGCGAGCCGTTCACGCGCCTGTTCCGGCGGGATGTTCAGCAGCGAGCTGACGATCGCCGTCTTCACGTCGCCCCCGGCGCGCTCCAGCGCCGCTTTGGCATCGTCCTCACTGATGCCGGCGGCATCCCGTACGATCCCGATCGAGCGGACGCGCAGTTTCTGGTTAGTCGGCTGCACGTCCACCATCAGGTTCCCGAACGTCTTGCCGAGCCGGATCATGGCGCCGGTGGTCAGCATGTTCAGCACCAGCTTCTGTCCGGTACCGGCCTTGAGCCGCGTCGAGCCGGTGATGACTTCCGGGCCGGCGAGAACCGGGATCGGGATATCGACACGCTCGCTGAGCTTCGCATTCGGTGTGTTGCAGACACCGACCGTCAGGGCGCCAACCTCGTTCGCATAGTCAATCGCGCCAAGCACAAACGGGGTGCGCCCCGACGCGGCGATACCGACGACCGTGTCCTTATCGGATACATCCACCTCGCGAAGCGCGTCGGCACCGGCGTCGGGCTGGTCCTCCACGTGTTCCACGGCGTGGCGCAACGCGTGATCTCCACCCGCGATCAGCCCCACGACGAGGCCGGGAGGGGTGTTGAAGGTCGGCGGGCACTCGGACGCATCCAGCACGCCAAGGCGGCCGGATGTCCCGGCGCCAATGTAGATGAGCCGGCCACCGTCGCGAATGCGTTCGACGATGCCGTCGACGGCCCGGGCAATGGCCGGGATCTCCTCGGCGACCGCCGGCGCGACGCGAGCATCTTCTGCATTGATGATGCGCAGCATCTCTTCGGTGCCGACCCGGTCGATCTCCGCAGTACGCGGATTCCGTTGCTCCGTAGCGATGCCGGAGAGGTCAATGTTTTCGGGAGGGGGTTTCATGGACGCGATCTGCCTCGTGTTGAGCGCGAATTCAGTTATGGCATGAGTGTGCCCCGAAGGCGGATGCGTTGCAATCAGGGACGGGAGGTGCGGGCAACGAGGTCGCCAGGATCATCGTTCACCGGGTCCCACGTCTCGATGGCATCGATGCCAAGCAGGGTCGTGAGGACAGAGGTATCGGCCGATGTGCCGCCTGTAATGAGGAGAACAGCATGGTCCGGTCCGGCCGCGCGCAGGCGGGAGAGCGCATCCATCGACGACGGATCGGCAAACGGCGAAATGACTCGGGCGCCCGCACGGGCAAGCGAGGTCGCGAGAACGGTGGCAGCGACTTGTGCGACGGTGTCGTTCGGCGCGAGGATCCCGACAGCCGGATCGCCGTCGTCCGGCATCGCATGGTCGAGGAGCACTGTCGCCTTCCGTAGCAGGAACGCGAGTGCCCGGTGGTTCGTCGCGTCGAGCGCCTGGCTTGCCGGCAAAAGGACCCGGGTAGCCATCGCAACAGGGGAGGTGGCGATGGCGAGGCTATCCCATTCCTGCTGGGCGCCTGCCAACCGGTTGGACGCAAGCGCGGCGGTCAAGGCATCGATCGGCGGCTGGAAATGCTCACTCGCGACTGGTCGCGTATCGGGCGCTTCTTCTGCCTCATCCAGGCGACGCCGGAGCATATCGATTGCGGCGCTGATGCTCTGGCCACTTGCCGTCTGCTCGTTCAACCAATGGATCGCCTCTATATCGCGCTCGGTGTACATGCGGATGTTGGTCGGTGTGCGGGAAGGCTGCGGGAAGCCATAGCGGCGTTCCCACGAGCGGACGGTTTCAGGACGGGTGCCGGTCCGTTCTGTCAGGGCCCCCATGGTATATTCGGGTTCAACCCGAGAACGGGCCAGACGGATGGCGAGGGGCTCGTTTTCCTGTTTCCCCATGACCGAGTGAGCAGTGTTCCCTGACATGATGCGTCCCACCGGGCAAAGTGGCCGGATCCCATACTTCAATGACGTCCGCGCGCGCCTTGCAATTCTCGTGTTGGGTTGCGCGATCGTGCTTATTGCCTGTGGTGAGGAGTCGGGCGATGTCCCGGAAGATCGCCAGTTCGCCAACGATCCGGTGCCAACGCGCGAGGTCACGGCGACGAGCGCAGCATCGCCACAACCGGTTGCGGCGACCCCGGTGACTGATGAACCGGTCGCGAGCGCATCTCCCGAGACGCTCCTCCACTCGCGCGGAACTCCCGATACACTCTACACCCTCATAGACGGTGACCTGTTTGCGATTGCGCCGGATGGCGATTCACAGTTGGTCACGAGTGCCGCCGACGGCGCGATCCTGGACATTGCCGGGGCACCGGCGGGTGACCGAGTAGCGGTGCTGCGTGCTGATGGAGATGCCGGTCCCGTGCTGACAATGTACGAGGCCGATGGAACCCCGATCGTCGAAGAAGTGTCCATTGGTGAGGCGAATGGCGCCACACCAGTAGCTGAAGACGCCGCTGGGACAACCAGCGTTTCCTGGTCACCGCAGGGCCGCGAAGTCCTCGTGTTATATGGAAATTCACTCTCCCGGGTCGCGACAGACGGCGAAGTTAGCCCGGTTGACCTCTCGGAGGTCGACGCCCGGATCCTGAATGCGGCCATCTCACCGCAAGGCACACGCATGCTGCTGCATGTGGTGGATGGAGACGGGGCGCACCGGGTGTTCGTCCAGGATCTCGCGGACGGGCGGCTACGGGAAGTCTCCGGCCTGACGCGGGGCACCCAGACCGGCTTGACCAATGTGCAGTGGCTGCCGGACGGCTCGGGCCTCCTCTTTGTCCGGGGCGAGATGTTGCGCGGCGTGGTCATGAATGGCCAGGTATTCTCTTATACGCTTGGCCACGAAGTTCCCAAGCTGGTCGCGACATCCGGCCAGGGCGGGCCAGCGGCGACGATCACCGATGCGGTGGTCTCACCTGATGGCCGGAAGGTCGCGTATGTGATCTCCGTGTTGGACGGGGACACATGGGCGTATCACAGCATGTGGGTTCGGGAGCTTGACGGTTCCCTGAGCTATTCAGTGCCGATCGGTGCCCGGGGCGTGGTGCTCCATCCGCAATGGTTCGCTGGTGGGCTCGCGTGGGAGCAGCGCCCGGCACAGGATGCTCCCGGACGGTATGTCTTCGCGCGCGCGGGCGAGGAGCCGGTTGTGCTGGTCGAGCCGCAGCAAGCGCGGGCGACACCCGGCGCGTCTCCGGTGGCGAGTCCCGATGCGACGCCAGGGGCGACACCTCACCATTGACAGGAACGGGGGCCCGCATTCGCCGGCCCCCGTCTCGTTTCATGATCCCTGAATCGCGCTAATTCAGGTCGTCGTCTATCTCTTCCGCGTCGAAGATGTTCTTGACGGCCTCGATCTGCTTGTTCGCGTCGAAAGCCGGTGGTGGATCGGTCGTCGATTCCGGAGCCGGGTCATTCGACGGCTGCGGCGTGGACCGGGTCGTTTGCGCCTTCGGTGTTGGAGCCGGTTGTGCCGCGGGCTCTGGAGTGGCGGGCGCTGTTGATTGCGTATCTGGAAGCTCGTTCCGGGTAACGCAGGTAATGGTGACCCGTTGGCCGAAGCGGCGCGAGATCACGTCCTCGATGACCTGGCGAACCTCGTCGGTATTCACCCGGTTCCGGTGGAACTCGTACGGGGAGACAAGGGTCACCGTGGAGCCCGTGATGTGGACTGGATCGATCTGCTGGAGCAGCGCCTCGATCCGCCGGTTTACCGCCTTCACATCCGCCTTGACGTTTGCCCATCCATCGACCAGTGCCTCGATGGCGAAGACACCGCCGTTGCTTGATGGCGTCGGAGGCGGAGCCGGAGTAGGCGTCGGGCTCGTCGGCTCGGGTGCGGTTTCCCGGATCTGGCGGGCCGGCGCGGGCCGGGGCTGCTGTGGCGGCCGGGATGGTTCGGACGGGGTCGATGAACCACCCCGATTCGTCTCGCGTACCTTGCCGGTCCAGCGATTGCCCTGCGGGCGAGGCTGCTCCTGACGCGGCTGCGGGGCACCCTGCTGCGGCATCTGCTGTTGCGGTTGGGGCGCGGGCGCCGGCGTGCTCACCGGTTGCTGCGGACGCTGGTCACGCAGGGCTCCCTCGACGATCGCGATCTCGAGCGGGAGCTGGGAGATGGTGGCGTGCTTGACCTTGAAGTCGATGTCGCCCATCAGGCGTGCCAGCTCGGCGAGCTCGGGCATCTCGAACCGCTTCGCGAGGGCCTTGCCCGTCTCGTCCAGTTCGGAGGCGCCACCGGCGCGTTCGAGAAGGAGCTGTCTCATGTAGGCGAGGAGCTGGCGGGCAAGCTGTCGGATGTCATCGCCCGCCTCCACGGCTTGCGTGACGGCGCGAAGGCCCGCGCCGGCGTCCTTGTCGGCAAGGGCGGTGGCGATCTCCTCGACGCGTTCGTTCTTGCTGACGCCGAGGACGTTGCGGACGAGGTCGGCGGTGACCGTTGTGCCCTCGTCGTCGACGCGCTCCCGGTAGACGGCGACCTGGTCGAGCAGGCCCAGCGCATCGCGCATGGACCCGGTTGCGTGGCGAGCGATTGCGACCTTCGCCTCTTCCTCGATTTCGATGTGCTCCGCGGCGGCGACCCGCGTCAGGTTCGCGGTCATCGATTCGAGGTTGATGCGACGGAAGTCGAACCGCTGGCAGCGGGAAACGATCGTCTGGAGGAGCTCTTCGGGATCGGTGGTGGCGAGGACGAATTTGGTGTGGGCCGGCGGCTCTTCCAGTGTCTTGAGGAATGCGTTGGCCGCCGCGCCGGTAATCTGGTGCGCCTCGTCGATGATGTAGAACTTCGTCGTTAGTTGGCTGGGCGCGTACTTCACTCGCTCGCGGAGGTCACGGATGTCGTCGATGCCGCGGTTGCTCGCGGCGTCGATCTCGATGACATCGGTTGTCGCGCCGGTGTTGATGGCGATGCAGGACTCGCACTGGTTGCAGGGCCGGTTCTGTGGCTCGGGGTCCTGGCAGTTCACTGCCTTTGCGAGCAGGCGAGCGGTTGTTGTCTTGCCGGTGCCTCGCGGCCCGCAGAAGAGATAGGCGTGGGCGATGCGGTCGAGCGCGATGGCGTTCCGGAGGGTGTTGACGATGTGTTCCTGGCCGTAGAGCTCATCGGCGTCGAAGCTCTGCGGTCGGTACTTGCGATAGAGCGACTTTGGCGCCGCAGCGTCGCGCGCGGCAGGCGTCGCCACGGCAGTCGCCGGGGCGTCCGGCGTTGACTCCGGCTCGGGCCGGGTTTCGATTTCGTCCAGGTTGAAGAGGGAGCCGTCCGTCATCGGGCTGAAGTGTCTCCGCTATGCGAATCGTTCGGGGAACGTGCGGGCAACACGGGGCATGACATATGGTGCCGCCGTGTGGTGTGATAGGGGTCCAGTATACCCGCCGGGCAGTGGCTGCCCCAACCGGAAACGGACCTCAGCATGGGCACCCTGTATCTCGTCGCGACCCCGATTGGCAATCTCGGCGACATGTCGCCCCGGGCAGTTGAGACGCTGCAGTCGGTGGACCTGATCGCGGCGGAAGATACCCGGCATACCGGGGGATTGCTGCGTCACTTCGACATTTCGACGCCGATGATCTCGTATCACCATCACAACCGGAAGCAACGGGAAGAACGGCTGCTGGAAGCGCTTGCGTCGGGTGATGTGGCGCTGGTGAGCGACGCCGGTACGCCGGGTATCGCCGATCCCGGGAGGGAGATCGCGGAGGCGGCCCAGCGGGCCGGGTATGCGGTGGTGCCGGTGCCGGGCGCGTCGGCGATGGTGGCGGCGGTGAGCGCCTCGGGGCTGGTGGATGGTCCATTCGTGTTCCTCGGGTTTATCGATCGAAAGGGTGACGGCCGACGGGAAGCGCTGGTGCGGGCCGGGGCGACCGGTTGGCCGATCGTGCTGTTCGAGTCCCCGATCCGGCTTGGGGAGACCCTCTCCGAACTCGCGGTACGGATGCCGGACCGGGAGGTCGTCGTGGCGCGGGAGCTCACGAAGATGCACGAGGAGATCGTACGCGGCACGCTGCCGGAGATTGCGAGTCGGTACGGCGAAGACGCGCCGCGAGGGGAGATCGTTGTGGTCGTCGGTCCCTCCCGGGACTCGCACCCGGCCGAGTCGGATGTGGACGCGATCGCGGGGCAATTGCTCGCGGACGGATTGAAGCCGAGCAAGGCCGCGCGGGAGCTTGCGCGGATCGCCGAGATCGCCGGTGAGGAGGCGTACGCGGTGGTCCGGCGCGTGAGTGGGGAGCGGGGACGCGATGGGGGACGGTGATCGTGGCGGGCAAGCTGTTGGCTGCGATGTGGACACCGTGATCATGTGAGTGAGAGGGATGATCGCCTTGGGTTTTTGGCGTGGTTATCGGGAGAAACTGGCCACGGACGGGCAAGGCGATCATGATCATGCGTTTCTGCA
>CAZVAA010000103.1:0-7684 GCA_964624125.1 uncultured Sphaerobacteraceae bacterium
AGAATGTCGAGCTGCGCCTCACCTCAAGCGATGTGATCCACTCGTTCTCTGTCCCCTCACTGCACGGCAAGATCGACATGATGCCCGGCAAGACGACGAGCGTCTCCATCAAGCCGGAGGAGGCCGGGACGTTCCGCGGGCAATGCGCGCAGTTCTGCGGCGCGCAGCACGCGAATATGGCGTTCCTGGTGGTCGTGCAAGAGTCGGGCGACTTCGACGCCTGGCTGGAACACCAGGCCCAACCGGCGGCCGAGCCGGCGGAGGGATCGCTCGTCGAGCGGGGCCATGAGGTCTACATGAGCTCCGCCTGCGTGTATTGCCACACGATCGCGGGCACCGCCTCACAGGGCAAGCTTGGCCCTGACCTGACACACCTCGCGAGCCGGGAAACGCTCGCCGCCGGGACGCTGGAGAACAACCCGGGGAACCTCGCCGGCTGGATTATCGATCCACAGCATCTCAAGCCGGGGAACGAGATGCCGGGAGTGAGCCTGACCGGTGAAGAGCTCCAGGCCCTGCTCGATTACCTGAACAGCCTGGATTAGCCACTGCCTGGAGGAGGAGACTGCACATGGCTACAGTATCGACCCGGGCAGAGGAACTGTCCCAGACATGGGATCGGCCTCCCGGCATCATCGGCTGGTTGAGCCAGGTAAACCACAAGGCGATCGGCGTTCGCTATTTCGTCACGTCGTTCGTGTTCTTTGCGCTGGCGGGTATCTCGGCGCTCATCATGCGGCTGCAGTTGTCGATGCCGGAGCTCCGGATCGTTAATGCCGACACCTATAACCAGTTGTTCACCACCCATGGCACCACCATGATGTTCCTGTTCGCGGTGCCGATGATGGAAGCCATCGGGATGTATATCGTGCCGCTGATGATCGGCGCGCGCGATATGGCGTTTCCCCGGCTGAACGCGTTTGGGTACTGGATCTTCCTGATCGCCGGGACGACGCTCTGGGTGTCGTTGTTCACCGGGAACGCGCCCGATGCCGGTTGGTTCAACTACGTGCCGCTCTCGGGACCGGACGCGTCGCCGGGCATGGGTGTCGACGTCTGGACAACGGCGATCACCTTTATCGAGATCGCGGCGCTCGTCGCGGCGGTCGAGTTGATTGTCACCATCTTCAAGATGCGGGCGCCCGGCATGTCATTGAACCGGATGCCGGTCTTCGTCTGGGCAATCCTCGTCATGGCCTTCATGATCACCTTCGCGATGCCACCGGTCATGCTCGCCAGCGTGATGCTGATGCTTGACCGGATGATCGGGACCGGGTTCTTCGATGTCGCAATGGGTGGGGATCCGCTGTTGTGGCAGCATCTTTTCTGGATTTTCGGTCACCCTGAGGTCTACATCATCCTCATCCCGGGCCTGGGCATGGTGTCGGCGATCGTGGCCGCATTCGCGCGGCGGCCAAACGCCGCCTATTCGCTCTTGACGGCGTCTTTCGTTGGCGTCGGCTTTCTCAGCTTCGGGCTCTGGGTGCACCACATGTTCGCCGCAGGGTTGCCGTGGATGAGCCTGAGCTTCTTCGAGGCGGCGAGCATGGCGATCGCCATCCCGAGCGGGATCGCGATCTTCAGCTGGATCGCGACATTATGGGGCACGCGACCGAAACTCCAGACGCCATTCCTCTATATCCTCGGCTTCTTCTTCATCTTCATCATGGGCGGCATGACCGGCGTGATGATCGCGTCAATTCCGTTCAACCTCGCCGTCCACGACACCTATTTCATCGTTGCGCACTTTCACTATGTGCTGATCGGCAGTGGCGTCTTCCCGATGGTTGGGGCGGCGTATTTCTGGTACCCGAAAATCACCGGAAAGATGATGCACGAGGGGCTCGGGAAGATCTCCTTCTGGACCACGTTTATCGGGTTCAACCTCGCGTTCTTCCCCCAGCACATCCTCGGCTTCTTCGGGATGCCGCGACAGATCTACACCTACCGGGATGGCCTCGGGTGGGGGGAGTGGAATATGGCGTCGACGGTCGGCGCCTATCTCCTCGGCCTCGGCTTCCTGATGACGCTGGTGAACATGATCACCAGCGCCCGGAGGGGGGAATCTGCCGGGAAGAATCCGTGGGGCGCCGGCACCCTCGAGTGGGCGACCGAATCGCCCGCTCCTCCCTACAACTTCGAGCGCTTGCCGATGGTCCGGGCCCGGTATCCCCTGTGGAAGGACGGGGAGATTGGCCCCGCCGACCCCGAAAACAACGCGGTTCGCGAGATTACCGACGAGGTGATGGTGGAGAACACCAGTCGCCGGGAATCGCCGGGTACGCGGATGCTGGATAGCCGGCTGGAACGCGTCGCGGTCGTGGCCTCCCCCTCGATCTGGCCGATGTTCGCCGCGTTTTCCGTCGCGGTCATCGTGATCGGGATCATGTTCACGTTCTGGGCCGTGCCGGTCGGGATCGTCCTCGCCTACGCCTCCCTCATCGGATGGCTGTGGCCTCGGAAGAAGGAGTGGGCGATATGAGCGCATCTTCGACATCGACAAACGAATATCCGCTGCTCGTCACCGGAACGAAATCGGCCGGGTGGTGGGGCATCTTCATGCTGGTGCTCATCGAGTCCGCCGTCTTCGCCGGGTTGATCGGGAGCTACTTCTACCTCTTCGCGAACGCGACGGTCTGGCCGCCGGACGGAACGAGCGCTCCCGAGCTCACATTGCCGCTCATCTATACGCCGGTACTGCTCTTCAGCGGCCTGGCTGCGTGGATCGGCGATCGCGCGCTGACGCGGGGCGACGTGTCGAAGATGCGCCTGTGGCGTGGCGTCGGTGTCATCGCGCTGGCGGCATTTATCGCGATGAAAGTCTACGAATACGCAACTCTCGACTATCTCTGGGACGAGTCGGCGTACACCTCGATCCTCTGGCTCATCGCCGGGTTCCACACCGCCCATGTGATCACGGTGTTCCTGAAAGAGATCGTGATTCAGGTGCTGGCGTGGAAGGGCTTCTTTACCCAGCAGCGGCGGGGAGCGATCGAGGCGGCCACGCTCTACTGGGTGTTCGTGGTGCTGATGTGGCTGCCGCTGTTCGCGACGGTTTATTTCTTCCCGCGGTACGCCTGAGGAGGGACCGGCATGACTTCGAACTCACAGCACGACATCTCCAACCAGCCGGGTCGCCTGGGCGGAATCCTGGCCCTTGGCTTCGCGATGCTCGGCGCGCCGGTCGCCTGGGCAATCCATTTCAACGTCGTCTACTTCCTCGTCCAGCCGGTTTGCCGTCTGGGGGGAGAAGTCCTCTTCCACATCGCCGGGGTGATTGCCTTGCTGGTTGTCGCTGCCGCCGCGGTCGTGGCGTGGAGGACGGGCCGGAAGTACGGTGGCGATTTCTCGGAGGCGCTCGAGGGCAAGGGCGACTGGCGCGGGTTTATTCGCCTCTACGGCGTCGCGAGTGCCGCGCTCTTCGGGTACGCGATCATCTACCAGTGGACGCCAGTCTTCAGGATGGACGCCTGCACGGGGACGCTGGGCCTATGAGCAACACGTTTCTCGCTCCATCCCGAAACGCGCGCTGGCTTACCGGTCTTGCCGCCGGTCTGGCCGCAATCGCCCCGCTTGCGGCGTCCGCGCATACGCGGGAACGGCCGACGCCGGATTCGATCTGGTCGGCGTGGCATGTGGACCCGGTGATTGCGATCGGCCTGTTGCTGACGACCTGGCTCTACCTGCGAGGCGTCGCCGCGATGTGGCGCGCGTCCGGAGACGGGCGGGTGATCTCGCATTCGTCGCGGTGGAGCTATCTGGCGGGAGTCGCTGTTCTCGTCGTCGCGCTGTTCTCGCCGCTGGATGCGCTTGGGGCGGCGCTTTTCAGTGCGCATATGGTGCAGCACCTGTTGTTGTTCCTCGTCGCGCCGATGCTCCTGGCGCTGGGGCGGCCACTGGTCGCGATGTCATGGGCGTTGCCGGAGCGAGCGCGGAAGCGTGTCCTGGTCGCCATGCATCGCCAGTCGATGCTTCGTGGCGTCCAGTCGGCATGGTCGCATCCGGTCGTGATCTGGGTGACGTTCACGTTCGCGCTCTGGATCTGGCACGTACCGGCGCTGTATGACGCGGCGCTGCGCAGCGATCTCGTCCACGCGCTGGAGCACATGACCTTCCTCGTCGCGGCGTTCATGTTCTGGTCGTGGCTGCTCGCGCCGTCAGCGGGCCGGGAATCTCGCCGTGGCCTGGCGGTGCTCTTCATCTTCACGTCGGTCATGCAGAGCGGTGTGCTCGGGGCGTTGCTGACCTTCGCCCGGGAGCCGATGTACGAGGGGCACCTGCCGTTTACCGCCGCCTGGAGCCTGACGCCGATCGAAGACCAGCAGCTTGCCGGGCTCCTGATGTGGATCCCCATGGGGCTGTGGCTCACCGCGACGACCGTCTACGTCTTCATCGCCTGGCTGCGTGACGCCGAGCGCAGTGTCCGGCAATGGGAAGACGCCGAGCCGGCGTCGGCTGAAGGGAGATGACATCCATGCACGCTTTGAGGCTCCCGCACAAAGCCATCATGCTCGCGTTCTCGCTCGTTGCCGTGCTGGCGGTATCCGCCTGCACGCTTGTCGACCGGGTTGGCGAGCCCCGGGTCGAGGTGGAAGGTGGCGATGCGATGGTCGGGCGGGACCTGGTGCAGCAAAACGGCTGTATCGCCTGCCATACCATCCCTGGAATCGCCGGGGCCGACGCACATGTTGGTCCGCCGCTCGATAGCTGGTCCGACCGGGCGTATATCGCGGGCCGCGAGCCGAACGAGCCGGAAACGCTTGTGTATTTCCTGATGGATCCGAAGTCGGTCGATGAACGCTCGGCAATGCCGGTTGTCGGTCTGACCGAAGAGGAGGCGCGCGATATCGCCGCCTTCCTGTACACGCTCGACGATTAAGGGGTCAGACATTATGCCCAGCAACCACGATGAACGACCGCTCATCCCGATGACCGCTCGCCAGCAGCGGGCCATGCGCCAGGCGCAGATGTCGCGCCGCTCGTTCCTGCAACGCTCCGGTGGCCTGCCGGTCGCCGCGGCGGGCAGCGTCGCACTGGCCGGGGGTGTGGCGGTGGTCGCATCGCAGGATACCGCGACGCCGACGCCCGAAGAGCCGTGGCCGATGTTCGAGGGCGTGCCGGAAACGCCGCACTCACCGGTGATGTCGGACAACTTCGTTGCCCTGACGGCGCTTGAAGCCGCGACGGTCGAGGCGCTTACCGCGCGCATCCTGCCCGGCTCGCCGGAGGATCCCGGTGCGCGGGAGGCCGGCGTCGTCTATTACATCGACTACCTGCTGTCTCAGAACGACGGGATCCAGGAGCACACGTATCGCGTCGGTCCCTGGGCGCGTGCTTATGAAGGCGACGAGGAGCCGGAGCCAGAGGAAGGCGTCGTCTGGGTGCCAGTCGACGAACTCGAGCGGTATGGATGGCAATCGCCGCTGACGCCACTGGAGATTTACCAGATCGGGCTTGCGGCGCTGGACACCTACGCCAACGAGACCTATGGCAGCAGCATTCCCGATCTTTCCGAAGACGACCAGGACCAGATCATCTGGGACATGCTGGACGAGGAGATCGACCAGTTCGAGGCGTTTTCGAGCATCTCGTTTTTCAAGACGCTCCGGATGCACACGGCGGAAGGTATGTTCAGCGATCCCGGATACGGCGGCAACCGTGACCTGATCGGTTGGCAACTGGTCGGGTTTCCCGGCGCGCAGCGCTCGTACTCGCCCGAAGAACTGGTGACCGAGGCTGAGCCACGCGAGCCGCAATCCATGCACGACCTGCCCGAATTCAATCCGGGCCGGACGGAGGATGGGCCCGTTCTCCCCGTGCGCGGGACGGATCCTGACGATTCGGATGGCCAATAGCAGGCCTGGCTGTCATCGACGAGACAGGGACACAACGATCAAGGAGCAAGGGAATGGCAGTACAGGACAAGGTTGAGGTCGTGACGGTTGGCGCGGGATGGACCGCGGCGATCCTCGCGTGGAAGCTCGGAAGCGCCGGTGTGAAAGTGCGCTCGCTGGAGCAGGGTGCCGAGCGCTGGACCTCGACGGATTTCCAGCACAATCACGACGCCTTGCGCTATAGCGTGCGGAAGGCACTCATGACCGATCTCAACAAGGAGACTTGGACCTGGCGTCCGAACCCGAAGCTGCCGTCCCTCCCGTTTCGGCGGAATGCCAGTTTCCATCCCGGTTCGGGAACCGGCGGCTCCAGCGTTCACTGGACAGCGGAGCTCTGGCGGTTCTATCCGACCGACTACAAGTACCGAACCCATCACATCGAACGCTACGGTAAGGATCGACTTCCCGAAGGCTCGATGGTCCAGGACTGGCCGGTGAAGTATGAGGAGATGGAGCCGTACTACACCGCGTTCGAATATGACATCGGCGCGTCAGGCCATGAGGGCAACCTGAACGGCACCATCATTCCGGGCGGGAATCCATTCGAGGGGGCGCGCTCGGCGCCATACCCATTGCCGCCGCTCGCGACCAGCATCCCGGGGCGGATGTTCATGGAGGCGACGGCGGAGATGGGCTATCACCCCTTCTCCCAACCGACAGGGATTCTCTCGCAGGGCTATACCGGGCTATCGGGGCGACCCCGTTCCGGATGTATCTATTGCGGTTTCTGTACGCGGCATGGATGTGAGGTCGACGCCAAATCAAGCGCGATCACGGACCATCTTCCGGTTGCGCTGGAGACAGGGAATTACGATATCCGCTATAACGCGAAAGTTTCCGGCATCATCATCGGGGATGATGGCCTCGCGCGTGGCCTCAGGTACATCGACACGGAGACCGGTGAAGAACACGAGCAACCTGCCGACACGGTCATCCTCTCGGGGTACACGCTGACCAACGTCCGCATGCTCTTGCTCTCGCGGAGCGACCAGCATCCCGACGGTGTAGGGAACGATCGCGGGCGTGTTGGCAAGAACTACACCTACCAGCTCTCGCAGACACCGGTGACGGGAATCTTCGAAGATCGCCGGTTCAACACCTACATGGGCAACGGGGTCGTTGCGGGCGTCATCCATGACTTCAACGCCGACAACTTCGACCACTCGGACCTGGACTTCATCGGTGGCGCGTCCATGGTGTTTGGCGGCGGCCAGCGGGAGCCGATTACATCGACACTGGGCCTCCCCCTCCAGGATTCGGAGAGGTTCGGCGACTACGAGGATGTCTCGGCGGATATGGCAAAGAGCCCGCTTCTCTATACCGAGATCGACGATCTCAAGGGGTCCGGTGTGGAGTGGGGCGAGGGATGGAAGCGCCGGTTGAAAAACAACTGGGACAACACGGCCGGCATCAGCATCCAGGGCGAGAGCCTTCCCTATGAGGACCAGTTCCTCGACCTTGACCCAACGTACACGGATGCATGGGGCCAACCGCTGCTTCGCATTACCTATGACTTCCATGAGAACGACAAGCGGCTGTATGCCTATGTGGCCCAGCGGGCGAAGGAGATCATGGAAGCGATGGGGCCGACGAGCATGACGACGACTGACGAGCTCGATCCATACAACATCTACGACTACCAGAGCACCCACAATACCGGTGGCGCGATCATGGGTGATACCCCGGACAATTCCGTGACGAACAAGTATGGGCAGGTCTGGGATACGCCGAACGTCTTCGTGACCGGCGCCGCGCTCTACCCGCAGAATCCGGGAATGAACCCGACCGGC
>CAZVAA010000103.1:7784-9411 GCA_964624125.1 uncultured Sphaerobacteraceae bacterium
GTCCCGGATGGCGCCGGGACCTTCGATTCCGGCGATATCCCGGCGGGCCGGCAATGGACCCATACGTTCGATGTGCCGGGCACCTACGTGTATGCCTGCCGGCATCACCAGACGGAAGGGATGGTCGGGACGGTCATCGTGGAAGCCGAGGAATCCTGATGGTTTAGCGGCCCTTGCGGGCGTTGTAGCAGGAGCGGCAGTAGACCGGGCGGTCTCCGCGGGGGATGAAGGGCACGCGGGTTTCGCTGTTGCAGGCGGCGCAGATCGCGCTGTATTGCTGGCGGGCGCCGCGATCGCGACCCTTGTTGCGGTTGTCCGGCCGTGGTTCGCCATGGACGATGAACGGGTCGAAGGAGTCCGCCCGCTGGTACATGGCGATGAGCTCATTGTTGCGGTGGCTGCGCTCACGGGCGCGGCAGTCGGGACAGAGGGTGGGGCGCTCGAGGCCCCGGGTTTCGCGGAAATCGCGTTCGGCGTCGGTATAGGCAAACGCCGTATCGCAGTTGTGGCAAATAATGTCGGTCGAAGAAGTCATTGCAGGGTCCGATGAAAAACGATCGTCTTGTATCCCCACAAGTGTAATCGACGCCGGCCTTCCAAAGTGGAAGAAACCGGCGTCGATTCGCCGTTTCATGCGGTCTGGCCCTCGTACATCTGCCGGATGACCGACTCGATCGCCGGCTCCTCGATGGAGATGTCGCGCACGGTGCCGAAGGCGCTGGCACGGGTGATGACCTCGGGCGCGGTGATCGCGTCGCGGTCGAAAGCGAGGCGTACGCGTGGACCGGTGGCGTCCATGAATACGAGCTCGCCGTTCCCAAGCCGGGTGATCGCCTCATCCGGATCCTGCTCGAAGTCGATGATGATCTGGCGCCGGTCGCCGAATCGGGAGCGGAGCCGGTCCAGCGGGCCGTCGTACATGACCTGGCCCTGGTCGATGACGATGATGCGCTTGCAGAGATGCTCGATGTCCGCCAGGTCGTGTGTGGTCAGGAGCACGGTGACGTCGCGTTCCTCGTTGAGCGATGCGAGGAAATCCCGGATGCGCGACTTCGCGACGATGTCGAGCCCGATCGTCGGCTCGTCGAGATAGAGGATCTTCGGATCATGGAGCAGCGCCGCGGCGAGATCGCCTCGCATACGCTGCCCGAGCGAGAGCTGTCGCACCGGCGTGCGCAGGAAATCGTCGAGGTCGAGCAACTCGCGCGCCCGGTCGAGGTTCTCCCGGAAGCGCTGCTCCGGCACGCGGTAGAGGTGGCGCAGCAGCTCGAGCGAATCGATCAGGGCGAGGTCCCACCAGAGCTGGGTGCGCTGGCCGAAGACGACCCCGATCTGCTGCGCGAGCTGCTTGCGCTGCTCCCACGGCGTGATCCCGGCGACGGTCGCCTCGCCGGAGGACGGGACGAGGATGCCGGTCAGCATCTTGATCGTGGTCGACTTCCCGGCGCCGTTGGGGCCGATGTAGCCGACCATTTCACCCCGGTTGATGGTGACCGAGACGTCGTTGACGGCGCTGACAACGCGGCCGCCGCGGTCGAGCAGGCCGCGCACGGCCCCGAAGGCGCCGGCCCGGTGCCGCCGGATGGTGAAGTGTTTTTCCAGGTTACGGGCTTCGATCATGGGTTCT
>CAZVAA010000104.1:0-1964 GCA_964624125.1 uncultured Sphaerobacteraceae bacterium
CAAACCGGTTACGACACATTGCGGGGACGACGTATCGCCCGCGAAAGGACTCCCCTCGTGCCAAACCAAACCACCGCGCCCTACGGTAGCTGGACATCCCCGATCACCGTCGACATGCTCACCGGGCAATCCATTCCGCTCCGTGAACCGGGCGCCGATGCCGATGCGATCTACTGGCTCGAAGGCCGCCCCAACGAGAAGGGCCGCTCCACCCTGGTTCGCCTCCAGGGCGACACCCGCACCGAGCTGACGCCCGCCCCCTTCGATGTCCGCTCCCGCGTGCATGAGTACGGCGGCGGTTCCTGGGTCGCGGCGGACAGCATCGTGATCTTCTCCAACGGCGTCGATAATCGCCTCTACAAGATCACCGCCGACCAGCCCAATCCAACGCCGATCACGCCGGAATCCGCCTATCGCTACGCCGACATCCTGATCGACTCCCATCACGACCGCATCATCGCCGTCCGCGAGGACCACTCCCTTGAAGGCGTCGAGCCGGTCAACACGATCGTCCAGCTCGATCTCGACGGCCCCAACGAAGACGGCGGCCAGATCATCATCTCCGGCTCCGACTTCGTCGCCTCCCCCGCCCTCTCGCCAGACGGCACCCGCCTCGCCTGGCTCACCTGGGACCACCCGCTTATGCCCTGGGACGGCACCGAGCTCTGGTACGCCGATGTCCACACCGACGGCACGCTGGACGATATCCGCCTCGTCACCGGCGGGCCGGAGGAGTCGATCGTCCGCCCCCGCTGGAACGAGACCGGGCTTCCGGTCTTCGTCTCCGACCGCTCCGGCTGGTGGAACCTCTACGCCGACCGCCCGCACGGGATCGTTCCGCTGCGCGCCATGGAGGCCGAGTTCGCCGAGCCCCAGTGGGTCTTCGGCATGTCGACGTGGGACTTCCTGGCCAACGGCTCCGTCATCTGCGCATGGACGCAGGACGGGCTCTGGCACCTCGGCCGGCTCGACGTCGAGGACGGCCCCCTGCAGCCATACGACATCCCCTTCACCGACATCTCGGACGTCCACGTCCAGACCAGCACCGACCAGGTCATCTTCAAGGGATCCTCGCCGACCGACCCCGGCGGGATCATCCGGCTCGATGCCAACACCGGCGAATGGGGAGTGCTCCGCTCTCCCACCGACGCCGACCTCGACCCCGGCTACATCTCCGTTGCCGAGCCGGTGTCCTGGTCCTCGACCGATGGCGAGACCGCCTACGGCTTCTACTACCCACCGACCAACCGTGACTTCACCGGTCCGGACGACGAACTCCCGCCGCTCATTGTCGAGAGCCACGGCGGCCCGACCGGCGCGACGTCGTCTTCGTTCAACCTGAAGAAACAGTTCTGGACAAGCCGCGGCTTCGCGATCCTCGATGTCAACTACGGCGGCAGCACCGGCTACGGCCGCGCCTACCGCGACCGGCTCCGGGGCAAGTGGGGCATCGTCGATGTCGAGGACTGCGTCAGCGGGGCCGAGATGCTCGCCCATCAGGGCAAGGTCGACCCCGCCCGGATGATCATCCGTGGCAGTAGCGCCGGTGGCTTCACCACCCTCGCCGCGCTCACCTTCCACGGCACGTTCCAGGTCGGGACCAGTTACTACGGCATCGGCGATCTCGAGGCACTCGCGCGGGATACGCACAAGTTCGAGTCGCGCTACCTCGACGGTCTCGTCGGTCCATACCCGGAAGAGCGCCAGGTCTACCTCGACCGGTCACCCATCCATCACGCCGACCGCCTCGACAGCGCGATGATCCTCCTGCAGGGCCTTGAGGACAAGGTTGTCCCGCCAAACCAGGCGCAGGCGATGGCTGACGCCGTCCGCCAGAACAACCAGCCAGTCGCGCACGTCGAGTTCGAGGGAGAAGGCCACGGCTTCCGCTCCGCCGAAACCATAAAGCGCGCCACCGAAGCCGAGCTCTCGTTTTACGCCCAGGTGCTCAACTTCACCCCCGC
>CAZVAA010000104.1:2064-4686 GCA_964624125.1 uncultured Sphaerobacteraceae bacterium
TATCTTGCTACCCCTCGGCCTCGCCGGTCGCTTCACCTCTCCCGTTGCTCCGCCGCTTCGCCTGCGCCTCCCGCTCCCGGTAACGCTGCCACGTCACGTTGATGTAGCTCCCGAACAGGATGATGTGCGCCAGCATATACAGCGCCGCCACGATCAGCGTGATCAAGCCAAGCAGCTGCCCGTACCGGTTCACGCCGCCGACCAGCTCGATATAGAGCGGGAACGCCTGCGTCAGCAACACGAACAGGAGGCTCGCGGCGACGGTCCCTGGTAACACGTCGGTCAACGTTTGCCGCGCATTCGGCACGATCCGGTAAATCACCAGGAACAGCATCATCGCCGACAAATACGCGAACAGGTACGCGGTGATCTGGCTGTACCGGCTATTCAGCAGCAACCGGTCCAGCAGCTCCGGCAACTCCTGCGAGAGCAGGAACGTCGGCAAGATTGACGAGAGCGTCGAGGCGAAGAAGAACACCAGGAAGAGGAAAATCACGACGAAACCGCGCTGCTTCTCCGCGATATAGCTGGCGTTCTGGACGCCATAGACGCGATTCATCCCGCGCGCCATCGAGCTCACCAGGCCCGTCCCGACCCACGCGAACCCCATGAAGCTCACCAGACTGATGAGCCCGGAGTTCCGCCGCGCGTCAAGCGCCGCCTCGAACGCCTCGCGCGTTCCTGACCCGGGCGGGAACACGATCTGGATGATCTCCACCGCCTGGGCCATCACCGCATCGTTCCGCAGGAAAAGACCACCCACACCGACGAGCAGGAAGAACATCGGCACCATCGCGATCAACGCATGGTAGGCGATGCTGGCCGCGAGGTCGCCAGCGCTCACCCGCGTATACCCGCGGTACATCCACCGCGGGATGCGCAGGAACCGGTACCACGACGACTGCTGCGTGCGACGCCACAGCGTCGGCATCGTCTGCGCGACCGCCGCAACCTCACGCTTCTCGTCAAACTCGCCCTTGACCTTCGCATGGGATGCGGCCCCGATGTTGATCATGACGCATCACCGTCACTCTCATCGTCAGCCGGTTCATCCTTGCCGCGCCGGAACAGTCGTGCGAAGAACCCACGCTTCTGCTTCGGCTCCTGCGGCCGGTATTCGACCGACGTCAGTTGCTCCATCTCAACCAGCGGCCCGAACAGGCTCCAGCTTTCAACGATCACGCCATCGCGGAACTGGAACGTATCGATCCCGTCCGCGATCATCCGCGTGCCACTCGGCTCCACCCCCTGGAACGGGCTGAGATGCGTCCCGGTGAGCGATACGCGTGCCACCACCTTGTCCCGGTCCGCCAGCATCTCCCGGGGCACGATATCGCCATCCGGGAACGCCGTCCGGAACGCCGCCACGCTCTGTTTCAACCCGTCCAGCCCCGGCGACTGCCCCGGCGCCGGACTGTGATCGACGAAGTCCGGCGAGACGATGCCCTCCAGGTGCTCAACCGCGCCCGATGAATACGCGTGATACAGCTCGGCGACGATCGACTTCCGCGTCTCGGCATCCCGTGCCACAAACAGGTCGGCACTCACCCACGCGGCGAAGAAGACGACCGCCGTCGCGACACCCAGCTTCCCCAGGTTGTCGCGGAACGTATCGTCGGCACGGCGGACAATCTCGTCCTCCGGCAATCGCACCACCACCGACGCATGCGCGTCGGTCGACGTCGTGCTGGTGATCGGGATCGGCTCGATCGCGATCAGGAAGCCATCGTCCGTCACGACGTCATCGTCGTCATCGGGAACCGGCGTCGCGAAGAGGCCAAGCGCGGCCTCCACCTCCGGCGTGCCGAGCAGCGAGATCCCGACGGGCACCTCGCGCTCCGGGGGCCGCTGCAACAGCAACGTGCCGTCCGCCGAGACAAGCTGGATCACCGCGCCTTCGGGCAGCGAGGACTGGGTCACGAACGTGCTTTGGCTCTCGAGGTCCAGCGTCGCCACCGCCACCCGTATAATCTCGTTCGTCTGGTCATCCCGAACCGGCGAGGCGAAGCTGACGATCGTGTTGCCATTGAGGGGATTGATGCGATACGGCCCGACCGTGAACGGCGTGCCACGCAGCGCGTCCTCGATGAACCCCTGGTCCTCGTTCGGCCCCAACGGGTTTGATGCCGTGCTCCGGCAGAAGACGTCGCCATCCCGCTCGATGACGCGGAGGTCAACGTAGATCGCGTTCTCGGGATCATTCACGAGGCGCTGGAAGAACGTCGAGCAATCGTCCGAGTTATCGCCGCGCACCTCGGGCAACCGCGCCAGCAGGTTCAGTTCGCGCTGCACCCGGTCCATCTGCCTGCCCTGGTCGCTCGCCGCCGTCCGCGCGAGCCGCACCGCTTCTTCCTGCCCCGTGGCGAGGGCATCGTTACGTTGCTGGTTGGCGGTCAGGAAGAGCAGGAGGAGCGCCGGCAATGACGCGAGCAGGACGATCAGGATGAGGCGGAAGCGGAAGCTGCGTGCGAGCCGGGTTCCGGCAAACCAGCGGAATGGCGCCACCAGTCTTTCCATGGCCGGGTCCCCCTTCCTCGCCGCCTGCCCCGCGCGAATATCCGCGTCATTCAGGCAACATCAGTGAGGGTTAAGCATACCCCGGAGCCATGGACCCGTATAGGC
>CAZVAA010000104.1:4786-9409 GCA_964624125.1 uncultured Sphaerobacteraceae bacterium
TCAGGCAACATCAGTGAGGGTTAAGCATACCCCGGAGCCATGGACCCGTATAGGCACGACCACCCATGGTTCGCCAGGATTCTCCCGCTGCCGGGGACGGCTGCCTACAACCCGAACCGGAACATGAAATCGTCCGGATCGGCATGTTTCACCTTGACCGGGAACGTTTCCGGCGTTGGCAACAGGAGTCGCAGCGCCGCCGTGGTGCGATAACGATCGGTGCCCTCCGCATCAATGGCATCCGCGATCTGCGTGGCGAGGTCGGTCACGAGGTCGAGCCGTGCATTGCGCCCGTCGATCATCCACATGAGCGGGCCGATCCGGAATGCGCCCATCAACATCGAGCTCTTCACGGCCGCCACTCCGGCCACCACGCGGTAGTGGATCACCTGCCCGACCCCGTCCAGCACCCCGGGCAGGTCCTGCTCAACCGGGTTACTCGGGTAAAACTCGCCGAGGAACTCATTGATGGGCGCTTCCAGGATGCGCCGTCGCGCATGCTCCGCCGCCCGCTCGCTCACGTACCGGCCAACCCGGATCTCCATCGAGGTAAACCCCGGATCGTCCCACCCATCCGGCCTGTACCCCTGCGCCACGATCTTTTGGGAAAACGGGAAATCCATCGGGAACGCGGCCATCGCACCGGTCCCCGCCAGTGCCATCAGGAAACCACGTCGATTCATGCTTCATTACCTTTCGCTGTGCCCCGTTCCCGTCCCTGTTACAGACAGAACGCGGGAACACACGCGAAAGTTGCAGGCGCAGCATTCATCCGACACCTGATTAGGCCCCGACGTACGCCTTGAGATGCTGCCCGGTAAGCGTCTTCGCCTGTTCCACCAGCGCCGCCGGCGGCCCCTCGAACACCACCTCGCCCCCGTCATGACCGGCACCAGGCCCTAGGTCGATGATCCAGTCGGCATGCGCCATCACCGCCTGGTGATGCTCGATCACGACGACCGTGCTTCCGTCGTCCACCAGCTTGTCCAGCAGCCCCAGCAACTGGTCGACGTCCGCCAGGTGCAACCCGGTCGTCGGCTCGTCAAGGACGTAGACCGCGCCCTTCTGCGCCATATTGATCGCCAGCTTGATGCGCTGGCGCTCGCCACCCGATAGGCTGGTCAGCGGCTGCCCGAGCACGAGATACCCGAGCCCGACATCGACCAGGCGAGCCAGGATCGTGTGCGCCTTGCCCTTCGGGAAGAACTCCGCCGCCTCGCTGATCGGCATATCGAGCACATCGCTGATGTTCTTGCCACGCAGCGTGTACTCCAGCACCTCCGGCTTGAACCGCTTGCCCTCGCACACCTCACAGACCGACTCGATCCCCGCCATCATCCCGAGGTCGATATAGGTCACCCCGGCGCCCTTGCAGTTCTCGCAGGCGCCCGCCGAGTTGGCGCTGAACAGCGACGCCTTGACGCCGTTTTCCTTCGCGAAGGCCGTCCGGATCGGATCCAGCACACCGGTATAGGTCGCCGGATTGCTCCGCCGCGATCCACGAATCGGCGTCTGGTCAGCTACCACGACGTCGTCCTGCTTCGCGAGATAGCCATCGATGAGCGAGCTCTTGCCAGACCCCGCAACGCCGGTCACCACCGTCAGCACGCCGAGTGGGATGTCCACATCGACATCCTTCAGGTTGTGCAGGTCGGCACCACGGATCGGGATCTGCCCCGTCGCCTTGCGCACCGAATCCTTCAGCGATGCCCGATGATCGAGATAGCGCCCGGTCAGCGTATCCGACGCCCGCAGCCCCGCGACATCACCCTCGAAGCAGACCTCACCGCCTCCCGAGCCTGCTCCCGGCCCGAGATCGACGACATGGTCGGCGATCGTGATCACCTCTGGCTTGTGCTCGACCACGAGGACCGTGTTGCCCTTGTCACGCAGCCGCTGCAGCAAGGCATTCATCCGCTGGATGTCATGTGGATGCAGCCCGATCGTCGGCTCATCGAAGACATAGGTGACATCCGTGAGTGCCGAACCAAGATGCCGGATCAGTTTCGTCCGCTGCGCCTCGCCGCCGGACAATGTGCCCGACGCCCGGTTGAGCGACAGGTACCCCAGCCCGATTTCCACGAACGAGTCCAGCGTGTGCCCCAGGTTGGTCAGCAACGGCGCAACCGACGGCTCATCGAGTTCGCGCACCCATTCCGCCAGGTCGCTGATCTGCATCTCACAGGCATCGGCGATGCTGATTCCACGGATCTTCGAGGAGCGCGCCAGCTCGCTCAGCCGGGTGCCGTCACACTCCGGGCACGTCTTGAAGGTGATCGCCCGGTCGACGAATCGCCGGATATGCGGCTGCATCGCTTCCCGGTCCTTGGACAGGAACGACTTCTGGATCCGCGGGATCAGGCCCTCATACGTGACATTGATACCCTCGGCCTTGATCTTCGTCGGCTCCTTGTAGAGCAGGTCGTGGAGTTCTTTCTTGGTGAACTTCTTGATCGGCTTCTCCGGATCGAAGAAGCCACTGTCCCGGTAGATCCGCCCGTACCACCCATCGGCACTGTAACCAGGGATCGTGAACGGCCCTTCGCTGAGCGACTTGTTCTCGTCGTACAACGCGGTCAGGTCGAAATCGCTGACCGACCCTCGCCCCTCGCATCGCGGACACATCCCGCCAGTGATGCTGAAATCGCGGCGCTCGCGCTTCGTCTCGCCATCCTTCTCGAAGGTGACCGCGCCCGATCCACTGATCGATGCCACATTGAACGAGAACGCCTGCGCCGAGCCGATATGCGGCTGGCCGAGGCGGCTGAACAGGATACGCAGCATCGCATTGGTATCCGTCACCGTGCCCACGGTCGAGCGCGGATTCGCCCCCAACCGCTCCTGGTCGACGATGATCGCGGTCGTCAACCCGTCAAGCAGGTCGACATCCGGCCGGGACATCGATGGCATGAACCCCTGCACGAAGGCGCTGTACGTCTCGTTGATCAACCGCTGCGATTCCGCCGCCACCGTGCCGAACACCAGCGAACTCTTTCCAGAGCCGGAGACCCCGGTAAACACCGACAACCGGCGCTTCGGGATATCGACGCTGATGTCCTTCAGGTTGTTCTCCCGCGCGCCTTGCACGCGAATCAGGTCATGACTGTCGGCCGGGTGCGCCTCAGCTGTCAGCATGTCCTTCGGGTTCGTGGTTTCCGTGCTCATCTTGTCTCCTCTCGATGGGTATCGCTGGTTATCGAAGGGCGAGAAACGCGCAAAGAGCGGTTAAGAGCGCTGAAATAGACCCCGCGCCCCACCGCTCCACGGGATGCCGGGCAAGCACGTTCCCCACCGTCATTAGCGCGAAGGCCCCGGCCATGACCCACAGCACAACCGTCAACACCGTCGGCGAAACCGTCCCCCGGCCGATCACATTGCCGGCGGCGAGCACGACCCAGATCGCGCCGAGCAACACAACCGCACCGATGACGTTCATGACGCGAAATCGCGTCGGCAGCGTGCCATCGTCAGACACCGCGCGTCCGCCATAGGCCGCCGCGCCCCATGGCGCCCCGGCCGCAAGCCCGGCCTGGTAGGCCATGGCGACCACGAGCAGCACGGTCGCCAACCAGGCCAGGACCTCATTGCTCACACCCATCCGGGATGATCTCCTTCATGCATGCGGAGATGAGATCGCCTGCGAGCTCGCAGGGCTTGTAACACGTTGGTATTCAAAGCGGTCCTTCCTGGTACGGTTCGATATCGGTGGGGACCCGGGGAGGGTCATTTATACCCGATCGGCCGCCACCGGGTCCGCTATCCGGCATGCACCTTCCACAGGTAGCCAGCCGGATCGGCGAAATGTCCGGCACCGGTACCCTCGCCGGCTTCACCCGCGACCTCGATGATCTTGCCACCGGCCCGCTCCACCGCCGCCAGGAGGGCATTGACCTCTTCGCGGGTTTCCACGTGGTGATGGAACACGCCCCCCGGGAATCCAGCGCCCTCCGCATCCACGCCCGCATCGTTCGCGAGGCTTTTGCGCGTCATCAGGCCGATCCGGCAGAGTCCAGGGGTTAGCTGGAAATCGATGAACTTGTTGCCATAGTCCCGATCGGCTGGCATCCCGGGGGCGGTGTAGAAGTCCCGCAATGCCTGTGGGGTGTCAACTCCAAGTATCGCGATCGTTTCCGTAGGCTTCGGAGGATTCCCCACCCGGCCCGGTGTCTTTCCTTGTCGGTGCCGCCACCTTCCAGATCGCGCCGTCCGGTGCCCGGAACACTCCCGAGACGCCGGCGAACAACGACTTCTTCACTGGCTTGATCACCGTCGCTCCACCTTGCTCGGCGGCGGAGAGCACTGCCTCCACCTCGCCCGGCTGGTTGACGGTGTAGTTCATCGTGAATCCACGGAACCCCGACGTGAGGCCTGGAACGCCCGCATCCGCGGCCAGCGCCTCCTGGTCAATCAGGGCAATCCGTCCAGCACCGTGCAAATCAATTGGGTCGCCCTCTCCGGGGTCAAGGGAGAAGACGGTGGTATAGAACGCACGCGCGTTGTCGACGTCCGGGACACCAAGCGCAACAACATCGGGCATGAGGTTCACGGATATCTCCTCACCAAATGGAAAGCCGGTACCGATCGGTACCGGCCACCCATAACGGACGGTGTCGACCCGCTACG
>CAZVAA010000105.1:0-1224 GCA_964624125.1 uncultured Sphaerobacteraceae bacterium
CCGGTCCTGCCGGTGCCGGAGTCGCCGGTGGTGGCCGTGCCTCAGGTGCCGGTTGTCGAGCCGGCACTGCCGGTGGCGAGGGACCAGGTCCAGATCCCGGTCGCTCCTGTTGCTCCGGAGATCTCGCAGACGGTTGCCGCGCCTCCGTTTGCGGCGGATATCGCCGGGCCGGTCATGCCTGAAGCGCAGCCGGTCACGGTAACCGTGGCCAATCCGGTCCTGGAAACATTTGAGACGATCATTTCCGACACCATTGCGCAGGCCCCGGTCCCGGCGCAGGATGCTGCGATAGCGGGCCCTGTGGTGGCCCAGACAGCGGCTTCCGTGGACACGCACGTGGTGGCGCCTGCACCGACGGCAACGGGCTCCTCGGCGAGCAGCCCTGCTCCGATGCCGGGCACCGTAGCCGCAACCCTGGTGGGGCTCTCCGCGCTGGTCGCGGTTTCCACCAGGTTCCGCTATCTCTCGTTCTCCCTCCAGATACCTTCACCCATCGCCCAAACGGTTCCGGTCCCTCCGGGATAGGTGTGCTTAGGGAATAGTGCGCCCGATTGCGGGTGTGCTGATACCAGCGGACACCGTATCTCAGCAGGCTGCGCTCCCCGCAATCACGGGGACAGCCGGAGGGACCTTTCTCATGCGATTCAAGCGACATATTGCAGGTGCGCTCGTGGCGTTTACCTGTTTCAGCGGCCTGGCGGGAACCGCCGCCGCACAAGACACATCCCTGTTGGGCGACCCGCTCGCCGTCGTCGATGACACGCTGCAGGTGGTCGAGGATACGACCGTCGTGGTCGAAGAGGTCGTCGTCGAGCCGGTCCTCGACCCGGTGCTCGACACCACGGTGCAGGACACCGTCGAGGTCGTCGTTGAAGAACCCCTGGATGTCGTCCAGGACACAGTAGATGTCGTGGTTGAGGACACCGTTGTCGAGCCGATCGTCCAGGATGTGGTCGAGGCGCCGGTAACCGACGTGGTGGAAAATGTCACGGTGGTCGAGACGATCATCGAGGATCCTGTGGCCGTGATCGAAGACCCGCTCGCGGTCGTCGAGGACACCGACGTGCTGCCGGTCACCGAGGTCGTTGAGGGCGGCGTGGTCAACGATGAGCTGGTTACCGATGTTGCCGACGGCGGCATCGTGACTGACGTCATCGAGGGCGGCGTGGCGGACGGTGGCATCGTGACCGATGTCGTCGAAGGCGGCGTGGTCAACGATGAGTT
>CAZVAA010000105.1:1324-9404 GCA_964624125.1 uncultured Sphaerobacteraceae bacterium
GGCGACGGGACGAGCCTGCTGGACGGCGGCCTGCTTGGCCTCGACCTGGGCGACGTCAGCCTTCTCAACGACGTGATCGGCGATGACACGGGTGTTCTCGATGGCGGGCTGATCGACACCGTCATTGGTGGCGACGTCCTCGGCGATGAACTGATCGGCGGCGACATCCTCGGCGACGAGCTGATTGGCGGCGATCTTATCGGCGATATCGGTCTTGACCTCGACCTTGGCCCCGGTGGCGACACCATCATTATCGAGCCGGCCGCGCCCCAGGACCCGGGAACGGGTACGGGCGACAACTCCGACTCCAATACGAACAACAACACGATCGTGATCGTGCAGCCGGCTCCGGCCGAGGGCACAACGGTCAACAACACCACGGTGACCGAGAACACGACAAACAATCACTACGTGATCGAGCGCCGCACCATCATGAACACCACCTACTACGTGGTGTACCGGCCGAACACGACGAGCGTGCAGAACGTGACCATCAACCGCCTGCACCAGGTTGCGGGCTCCTCGCAGCCGGGCGCCTCGGCGAGCATGGGCTTCGCGCCGTCGCAGCCGATGGCCAGCGCCGGTGTGGTGGCCCTTCCGGCGGCGGGCGCCGGCTCGATGCAGGTTGCCCAGGCGCCGGTGACGGTGCTGCTGGCGACCTCCGCCGCGACCGCGCTGGCCGGGCTTGGCCTTCGCCGCCGCATGGGTGAGATGGGATAACGCCGCGGGAGATCGAGCCTGGCTGGCGGATCTCCTGGCGTACACGCACAGACGAGGAAAACGGGAACAGACCCCGCGGACGTGGCCACCGGACAGCTCCGGTTGACCGCCGCAAATGATCGAGAAGGAGGACACCACAGCGCATATCCGGGCACTCACGGGCATGGACCAGGACAGCATCCGTCGTTTCCCCAAAATCGGCAGCTGCCAGGGGTCATGTCCAACGCCCACCAGATAGAAGTCCAGAATCCAGCACCACACGAGGGCCAGCCCAGGCGCCACGTGAACCGGAACTCACCGTCGTTTCCCCAACGCGTGATCGAGTTTCCGGCTCCGTGGCCCGGGTTGGCCGTGGCGTGTTCGCTTCACACGGATGCGCTAGTCTGGAACGATCGAGACACGGACAACAGGAGGGAAGAGGGATGTCGCAACACGGGCGAACCAGCCGGCGAGGGTTCCTGGCCATGGCGACCGCCGCTGCTACGGTGCCGGGAGGCCGCGCGCTGGCGCAATCCGGCACCCCGATACCGGACGAGTCGGTTCTGGGCCGGGCCGATGCACCGGCATGGGTGTTCCTGGTCGACCAGGTGCAGGATCCGTATGGCGGGGCCCTGCAAGTGCCAACCGAGGTGCCCCCGGGGAGCCGGGTGGTCGCCGTCGAGGTTGAAGTGGCGAACGAATCGGACCAGGGGCTGGATTTCACGCCGGTCGATATCCGGCTTCGTGACGAGGCGGGACAGGAATATCGCGGGGGTGCTGCGATCGGTGCTGAGCCGATGATCAACCCGCGCAACCTGAACCCGGCCGAGCGCTCGGCCGGCTGGGTCTGGTTTATCGTGCCCGAGGGCACGGCCCTGACCGAGATCGTCTACGTCGCGCCGCAACCGCAGTTCAGGGTCACGATCTAGGCACCTGGAGGTCGGCGGCGATCCTGATGAGCTCACGAACGGCCGGGCTTGCCGCGGCTGATGCCGACCAGACCAACTCGAGCCGCCCCGAGACGGTTGGGTCGGTGATCTCAATGACGGCAATGTCATCGCGGTCGTGGAGTGACGGTGAATCCGGCACGATCGCGATACCCAGGCCGGCAGCGGCGAAGCGAATCAGCACATCGGGATTCCCGGATTCATAGCGCACGGTACGTCCAGGTGACCGGGCGTCGCGCGCAGCGTCGAGCGCCGCGCGGATGCCCGATCCCTTCGGCGTGCACATCAGCTCGTGCTCCAGCAGGGATTCCAGCGTGATCGAGCGCCCCCCCGCCAGGGGATGATCACTCGCAACCACGGCGACGATGCGGGATTCGGTGATGATGCGCGCGGGCAAGCCATGCGTCGAGGGTGATGCCGTGCCGACGATCGCGATGTCGATGTCTTCGAGGCGGACGCGCCGGATGAGGTCATCGGCGGTGGATTCGATCACGCGCAGCATCACGCCAGGGTACTGCTCGCGAAAAACGCCGAGCACCGTAGGGAGATCTGCACCGCCGCAGCCAGGCACCGTGCCGATCGTGATTGACCCGGAGATGATGCCCCGCGTTGAGCTGGCAGCCGCGTGAGCATCATCCAGGGCCCGGATGGCCTTGCGGGCATGCGGCAGGATCGCCTCGCCGGTCGCGGTGAGCGACGTGGTTCGGCGGTCACGCATAAGGACGGCATCGCCGACCTCGCGCTCGAGACGCTGGATCTGGAGGCTGACGGCTGGTTGCGTCATGCCGAGCCGACGCGCGGCGGCGCTGAACCCGCCCTCGTCAACGATCGCGACCAGACATCTGAATTGCCTTAGGTCCATAAGTAATCCTTATCACCTGCATACATCGATTGCCATTGGAGTATAGACTCCGTTGTTCCAGCATAGGGAGGCCGCGCGGAGCGCGCGGCGCGATCCCATGAGCAGGAGATGACGATGGAGACGACCGCGAGGACGATCGCCGAGGTGTACTTTCGAGGCTGGCGCGACCGGGATTTCGAGGCGTTCGCCGGAACGCTCGCGCCGGATGTGCGGTTTTCCGGTCCCATGGGCGCGGTGCAGGGCCGGGACGCGTGTGTGGCAAGCATCCGGAGGTTGCGTGAATCGCTGGACGACATCCGGGTTGTGCAGCGGTTCGTCGACGGCCCGGATGTGCTGACCTGGCTCGAGTTGATCATTGACGGATTGGATCCTGTCCCGGTGGCGAACTGGTCACACGTCGAGAACGGAGCCATCACGCAGATCCGCGTGACGTTCGACCCCCGCGCGATGATCGCCCACCTCTCCGGGTAGGCCAGCGGGTCGGGAATCCTTCTCGCGCCATGCGAGGGAAGCCCGACCTTCGCTGTCGGGAAACCCGGCATGGCTGCCAGTCATTCTCCTTGACGCTACTAATTCGCCGGGCGTATTATCCTCCGAGCGTAATAGTTGCCCCAGCGTATTAACCCGGTAACGGGTCGTATGTCGGTCTGGAACCGGTCATAAGGTATGGGTAAAAGCAGGGAGAACCTGGACGTGTCTTCGACTCAAAATACGGATTCCCGGTTGCGCGTATCGCGACGCGGGTTCCTCAAGGCGAGCGGCGTCGGTGTCGCCGGCGCCGGTGTCGGCGTGGTGCCGTTCGCGGCGTCTCGAGCGGCGGCCCAGCAATCATGGGATGAGGAGCATGACATCGTCGTGGTCGGTAGTGGTTCGGCCGCGTTCGCAGCCGGGATCACCGCGCA
The DNA here is from genome assembly GCA_964624125.1 of uncultured Sphaerobacteraceae bacterium. Taxonomy (GTDB): domain Bacteria; phylum Chloroflexota; class Chloroflexia; order Thermomicrobiales; family UBA6265; genus UBA6265. The sequence goes on from CAZVAA010000105.1 coordinate 4,735, forward strand.
CGCCCTCGGCAACGATGTCGTGATGTACGAGAAGGGCGCCTACATCGGCGGCACCACGCTGGTCTCCGGCGGAGGTGGCTGGTTCCCGAACAACCAGCGCATGCAGGAGGACGGCATCGACGATCCGCGCGAGGACGCCATCAAGTACATGGCGCGGTACTCGTTCCCGCATCTCTACAACCCGAACGACGAGCAGTACGGCCTCCCGGACGAGGACTACGCGCTTCTCGGCGCGTTCTATGACTCCGCCGCCGAGGCATCCTCCTTCCTCGAAGAGCAGGGCGCGATCTCCTGGACCTATGGCCGCAACTTCGGCCCGCATTTCGACCAGGTCCAGATCGACTACATGGAGATGTACGAGGAGAACGTCGCTCCGACAAACCGCACCCTGCACCCGACGAACGCCGAGGGCGGCCCGGGCAGCGGTGGCGACATGATCAACGGCTACAAAGCCTGGGCCGACGAGAATGGCCTGCCGGTGCACCTGTATCACCGCGTCGACAATGTGGTCACCAACGCCGCCGGCGAGGTGATCGGTGTCGAGGTCAGCATCCTCGACCCGGAGGCCGCCGCGACGCCGGAAGATGGCGAGGGCGCCACCCCGGTCGCCTCGCAGACGCTGGCGATCCGCGCTCGCAAGGGCGTCATCTTCGGCAGTGGCGGGTTCGCCCGCAACGCGGACATGATGCACCACCTGATGCCTGCCCCGTACTACGGTGGCTGCTCCGCGCCGACGAACGAAGGCGACCTGCTTCGCATTTCGGCTGGCCTGGGCGCCAAGCTGGGGAACCTGCACAACGTCTATCGCAACGAGGGCATCTTCGAGCAGGCCGTCGCCAGCACCGGCGCCTACAACTGCGTCTGGTTCCTCAACGGCGACTCCTTCATGCAGGTCAACAAGCATGGCAAGCGCTACGTGAACGAGAAGCGCGCCTACCAGGATCGCCCGATGGCCCACCTTTACTGGGACGCCAACGAGGGTGACTGGACCAACCGGCTGACCTTCTACGTCTACGACCAGCGGATGCAGGACAACTGGGGCGGCATGTTCCCGATCCCGGCCGACCCGACGACCACGCCATACATCGTGATGGCCGACACCGTCGAGGAGTTGGGCGCCGCGCTCGAGGAGCGTATCGCCAGCCTGGCCGACGTCACCGGCAACCTGAAGCTGGCCGACGATTTCGTCCCGAACCTGGTGGCCGAGGTCGACCGGTTCAACGAATTCGCCCGCGCCGGCGAGGATCTCGATTTCGGTCGTGGCTCCTACGAGTACGACGTGACGATCCCGTATGGCCCGATGAGCGAGAATGCGACGCTGACGGAGTATCCGTCGGCCGACCAACCGAACGTGGCCATGTACCCGCTGTCCGACGAGGGCCCGTACTACGCCTTCATCATGTCGGCCGCCGCGGTCGACACGAATGGCGGCCCGGTGATCAACCCGGACGGCCAGATCGTCCGCTGGGACGGCACCCCGATCACCGGCCTCTACGGCGCCGGAAACTGTGTCGCCAGCCCGGGCGTGAACGCCTACTGGGGCGGCGGCATGACGATCGGCAACGCGACGGTCTGGGGCTACAACGCCGCGCAGCACGCGACCGCCGCGCCCGAAACGTCCGAGTCCTGATACTGCATGGGAGGCTCCGGCACTGGTCGGGGCCTCCCGCTCGTGAGATCCAACGTGAAACGTCCCCTCAGTCAACTTGTCCATGCCCGGATCCAGGAAGGCTCTGGCTCCCCCCGGATCATCACCCTCCACGACCACAACCAGTTCGCCCGTGATGTGCAGGACCACGCGCTCGCGGCCGCGCCGGATGCGCGGGTTATCGGCCTGGAGTCCTACAAGGGCGTGTATGTCGGCCGCAACATCGTCGGCTATACCTGGTTCGTCGGGCCGATGGATCGCCCGTCGCCGCTCTTCTTCGGTGACGCGCTTGCCGAGATCGAACGCTTCCTCTGGGACGAGATCGACCGGCAGGGATCGGATCGCGTCGAGCTCCCGTTCCTGCTGGGGGTTGGCCAAGGCGCTATTATGGCGTTAGCGACAGCGGCCGCGGTGCCGGATCTGCTTTCTGGCGTGATCGCGGTCGATGGCCGCCTGCCGATCGTGCCGGGGTGGACGCCACCACTTGCCCCGCTGGACGGTTTGCCGGTGCTCGTGCTGGAAGACGCCAAGCAGGAGCCGGTTGAGAACGTGCTGCAGGGCGAGGAACTGGTGACGACGCTCACGGCCTGGGGCGGTGATGTCCGGATGGAACCGCTCGCTGGTAAGGGAATCCCGGCCGGTGTGATGTCGGCATGGTTGGGCGCTCGCCGCCCGCGTTTCCGGGAGCGTGGTGTCGCGGTGTCATGACGACCCTCCCGGAGGGCCCCCGTGCAAGGCGTGGAGAAGGGAGGCTGTGATGGCAGACCAGGATCGGACAACACTGGCGCGGACGATGGTTGAGTCGCTCCCGAAGTTTGGCGCCTGGGCCAACGGGTTCCGGGAGTTCGAGACGCCCTATGGCAAGGTCGGCTTCCGCCAGCTGGCCATTCTCTGGTTCCTCCGATTCGAGTTGCCTTCCGGCGAGCCAGTGACGCCAACACGGATCTCCGAGCACAGCTCGGTCCAGCCAAGCGTTATCACGCGGGCGCTCACGCGCCTGGAAAGCGCCGGATTCATCGAGCGCAAAGTTGACCCCGCGGATCATCGTCGCTTCTTCGTGACCATCACCGAGAAAGGCCTGGAGATCAGCCAGCATGTGGAGGACTGGTGCACCCAGGAGATGCTGGTGTGCATGGCTGACCTCGATGACGAGCAGGTCGAGGAGCTGGAGCGGAGCGTCGCCATGCTTGACGAGATCGCGGACAAGCTGCGCCGCCGGCAAACGGAGCACCGCGAAGAGTAGCGACGGAGGCGGTCGCGTGCGCGTTGCCGACCTCAATTGACTCACGAACCGGGAGCTTCGACGCCTGACATCCTCACGATGATGCACCGGCCTTCGCGCAATGCGCGAGGGCCGGCTTTGTGTAGCAGGCCGGGAATGCGGGAATAGGTGGCTCGCGAACCCGGAGAGTCCCGTATGTGCCGATGTGAAGCAGCACAACGATAAATATTTGACCAGATGTAAATAGGGGAACATCCGGGGCCATATTTTCCGGTGCGAATTGCATAACGACAATCCGGATAAAGCAATTTCGCCAAACGCTTCACAAATCGTTAAAGTACCGGTATTATGGTCATGGGAATGCCCGAGAGGATTAACACATAGCCAATGTGGGGGTGACATCCATGTCGGATGTTGAACGCCGTAGGTTGGCCGAGCGCATGGCAGTCGTGCTACCGCGCTTCGGTCATTGGGCCAATGGATTCCGTGAGGTATCGACACCTCATGGTCGTGTCGGTTATCGCCAGTTTTCGGTGTTGTGGCTGCTGAGGTTCGATCTCCTCCCCAAGGAGGAATTGACCCCGACCCGCCTCGCCGACTACTTCGATGTGCAGCCGAGTGTGATGACGCGTTGCCTGGCGAAGCTCGAGGCCGCCGGTCTCATCGAGCGCCGGGGAGATCCGGTGGATCGTCGCCGGGTGCATATCTCGATCACGCAGGCGGGCCGGGAGGTGAGTGAATACGTCCAGTCGGTGTTTACCCGCGACATGGTCGCGAGTATGGCGTTCCTGGATGACATGCGAGTCGGCGAGCTGGGCCGGTATATCGAGACGCTCGACACGATCGCGAGCGACCTCGAGCAGCGCCGTATCCCCGAGATGCCGCAAGCCTGACATCGCAGGTGCCCAGTCGTGATGGAGGATCCCAACGGTGCGCTCCTCCCGCACTGGCCGCCCACGGCACGCACCGGATGTGGTTCGTGAGGCATTTCACATCTTGTGCGAAGCGCGCAAAGATATTCGTCTTGTTCAGCTATATGTGACAGGTATCACAATCCGTAAGGCAAAGAGCGTCGTTGCATTTTCCTAATCAGGTTGCTACTATCAAGTCTCCGCAACGACGCGAAGAACCGGTTTTTCCTGTTCAGTTGCCTCACGGAGGTTCTTATGAGCGGATTCGTTCGGATCCCGGAGCAAAGCGTCGCCACGCTGAGCGCCGGTGCGCGACAAGTGATCGAGCATTTGTGCGAGGGGAATTGCCATACGTTTGGCGATGTCCTCGAATGGTGCGAGACCCGTGGGGATTGCACCTACGCAGTCGTGTGTCCTGGCTGCACGACCCAGTTCATCCTTGTCGAGGAAGAGCTCAGCGCACTTGAACGATGGTCCGAAGCCAATGGTCATGCGTTGAGCTGCGGTATTCGTGAATCGGCCTGATATCGTTAATGTGAGTTCGGGCGCGGGGCGGCGGTAATCAACCGCCGCCCCGCGTGCTGTTCCTGCTGCCCCCGTGCCATGCGCACCACACCCCAACACCAGGCCACGCCACCCGGGTCGGGACAACCCAGCCGCGCTGGCGCCCGATCTCAGGAGGCGGCGAGCCTCGTCAATGAGGGACGGTCAAGTCGCAGCGGCTGCAGCGCATCCGGCGTCTCGCCGCTGATCACGGCATCGGCGAGGAGTTGGCCAACGCGCGGACCGAATGGCATGCCGTGGCCGCAGAAGCCGCCGGCCACCCATGTTCGTGGAAGGTCCGGCGCGGCGTCGACGACGGGCAGGTAGTCCGAGGTGAACGCCATCA
>CAZVAA010000106.1:0-9336 GCA_964624125.1 uncultured Sphaerobacteraceae bacterium
TGACGAAGTCCGCGATGGATTCGAGACCGGCCAGGTTATGGCAGTAGTCCATGACAACCCGCTTGTTCCCGAGGTCGAGCAGGTTGAACCGGCCGGGCGTCTGGAAGAAGTTGCTGTCGAAGGTCCGCAACCCGAGACGGATGTAGTCCAAAGGCACGTCATACGCCATCGCGGCTGCTGCGGCGGCCATCGCGTTCTCGATATTGACGCGCACCCGGCCATCGAATGTCGCTGGAATCTGGCTGGCGAGCAGCAGCGACGTCTCCCGACGACTCTCGTACATGGTGATCATGTCACCCTGGCGGGTCTTCTTGAGGACGATCGCCCGCCCCTTCTCCCGGATATGGTCGCGAATCACCGGGTTCTCTTCATCCATGCTGAAGAAGATGATCTCGCCGCGCGCCGACCGCGTCATCTGGACGGTCCACTCGTTGTCGGCGTTCAGGACAGAAGCTCCATCCCGAAGCACGCTCGCCGGCACCACTTCCTTCACGCGCGCGAGCTCGGCAAGCGTGTCGATGCCCTTCAACCCCAGATGATCACCCGAGATGTTGGTGACGACACCGACGTTGCAGCGATCGTACCCGAGACCAGAGCGCAGGATGCCACCGCGGGCAGTTTCCAGCACCGCGAAGTCGATGATCGGGTTCTTCAGCACCATCCGGGCGCTTGTGGGTCCACTCATGTCCCCGGTCATGATCTGGGTGCCGTCGATGTAGATGCCATCGGTGGTCGTGAGTCCGACCGTTTTGCCCGAGCTCTTCATGATGTGGGCGATCATGCGGGATGTCGTTGTCTTGCCGTTCGTGCCCGTCACCGCGATGATCGGCACTCGCGATTGCGCACCTCGGGGGAACAACATGTCGACAACCGCGCGGCCCACATGGCGCGGGTGCCCTTCGGTTGGATGCGTGTGCATACGGAAGCCGGGTCCGGCATTGACCTCGCAAATGCCGCCACCGTGCTCCCGCACCGACCGGGTGATGTCTTCGGTGATAAGGTCGATGCCGGCGATATCAAGGCCGACGACCATCGCCGCCTGTCGTGCGATCTCGATATTGTCGATATGGATGTCGTCGGTGCGATCGATCGATGTGCCGCCCGTGCTCATATTTCCGGTGAGCTTGAGCTGAACGAACTCACCATCGGCGGGAACATCCTCAAGCGTCCGGTTATCCCGCTCGAGCACTTCCATCGTCTGGGAATCGACGTTGATACGCGTCAGGATCTTCTCGTGGCCCACGCCCCGTCTGGGATCCTCGTTCGTGATCTCGATGAGCTGCTGGATGGTGTGCTCACCGTCACCGATGACATGCGCCGGGACACGCTCTGCCACGGCCACGACTTCGTTGTTGACGACGAGGATGCGGTAATCCCGACCGGGGATGAAGGTCTCCACGATGATCTGCCCATTACGGGCTTCTGCCTCGGCAGAGGGATAGAACTCCCGCACCTCAGCCTCGTCAGTAAGATTGACGAAGACTCCGCGACCGTGATTTCCGTCCAGCGGCTTGATCACGACCGGATACCCAAGCCGGGATGCGGCGGACACCGCCTGGTCGACTGTGCGGACGATCAGCGATCGCGGTACGGGGATCCCGATCTCGTGCAGCAGGCGATTGGTGAGTTCCTTGTTTCCGGCGATATCGACGGCGATGTTCGCCGTCTCCGAGGTCACTGTGGCCCAGATGCGCTGCTGGTACTTACCGTGCCCCAGCTGCACAAGCGATCGCCGGTTGTCCAACCGCAAGACCGGAATGCCCCGCCGGTTGGCCTCGTGCACAATCGCTCCGGTCGATGGACCGTACGCAAAACGCTCGGCAAGCTTGATGACCTTTTCCTCGTGCTCCCGCACGAAGTCGAAGTCCGGCTCGGAATCGTAGATCAGGTGATTGAGGAGCCGCAGGGCAAGCTGACCCGCCGCAAGCCCGACATCCTCTTGCTCATACTGGAAGATGACGTTGTAAACGCCGTGTTCGCCAGTCGATCGCGTCTTGCCACGTGAAACTTCCGCCCCGGCGAGGTTCTGGAGCTCGAGCGCCACATGTTCGAGGATATGCCCCATCCAGGTCCCCTGCCGCAACCGCTGGAGAAATCCGCCGGGCTTGCCCAGGGAGCATCCGTGGTCATACAGGGACGGGATCGCCTCGGTCAGGTGCTCGTAGAAGCCGGGGATCTTGTTCGATGGCCGTTCCTCGAGCTCGCCAATATCAAGCACGTAATGGATCACAGGCATACGCGCCCAGATATTCGCACCCCGGTACACGGTCGTTTGCCGGATGTTCAACACGATAGGCACCTCCGGGGCTCGAATTCGCACCCTGTTTGATTCGCTCAATACAGAGAAATGTACTACAGCCGCACGGTCAGCAAAGCCCTGCCAGTCGCCTGGCAGGGCTTCTGTCTGATCACGATGTGTGCCGTCCCTACAGCTCGTCCAGCAAGACGCGCTCTCCCATGTCGAATTGTCGGCCTGCGGTGAGCACATGCAGGCGGGCATCGCTGATAGTGATCTCGCCGTAGCGCTTCACCTGGAAGATATCGGACTTCATATGTGAGCCGTCCACGACCGTGACGCTGTGCTGCCCACTCACTTTGAGAATGCCGTTCTCGTCGATGACGGCGGCCGTATCCTCGTCGATCCCGATTCCAAGGAGACCCGGATTCCCGGCGACGAGCGCCAACAGCCGACCAATCCGGTCGCGCTGCCGGAAGTGCTGGTCGATGATGACGTTGTTGATCAGGCCGAACCCGGCGAACATCTGCGCCATGCGCAGCTTCGGCGTCGGCCCGTTGGAGCCAAGGGCAACCATATGGGCGGAGAGAATCGATGCGCCAGCGCTGGTGCCGGCAACGACGACACCCTCCTCATTTCGCTCGCGCACCAGGTGCTCGAACTTCGTCCCGCCAATGATCGATGAGAGGCGCATCTGGTTTCCACCAGTGAGAAAGATGCCTGTCGCGTTGTTTACCAGGTCGAGCGTCGACTCGTGGTTGGCGTCCTCACGACTGCCGATGTAGACCACCTCGGCGCTTTCAACACCCATGCCCAGGAAAATCGCCTTGTACCGAAGGCCTGCCGCCTCGATGGACGACGCGGTCGGAACGATCGCGATCCGGGCCTGGTCGCCACCTGCATATTCAACGAATTCTGAAAGAATGACCTTATTATCCAGCTTGTCTTCGGCGCCGCCAATCGGCATCAGGATGCCTCGCCCTTGCCGGGGCTGGTCGGACTGGTCACGCCGGGATGTACTCAGTATTTCAGCAGACATATTTAAAACGATCCTGGAAGTACGGTGCGGACAAAATGCCCCGAGAGGATTCAGGGCCGTCACGCACTGCATTGTGCCGCGAATTGCGGTGGAATGTACCGCGTTGTGACGGAAGGCGTCAATCGACGAACTCCGTACCCATCGTATTATGATGCATTTCCACTCAACGCTTCACTATGCTAGCTTAGGAACTGCGCCCGGCGGCATTGCCAGCCTGGCGCTACCGAATAACCGGAGTACCCCCTAGGGTACGATCGCGCAGTCGCGCAACCATAATGAAAGAGGCTCATGGCCCATCCCCTTCTTGAACGACTGGATGCCGGAGTTGTCCTTGCCGACGGTGCAATGGGCACCATGTTGTATGAAAGCGGCCACGAGCTTGAGAGTTGCCTCGACGCGCTCAACCTCTCCTCCCCCCAAACCGTTGCCGCTGTCCACCGCGCCTACATCAACGCAGGCGCCGACATCATCGAAACCAACACGTTTGGCGCCAACCGCATGCGCCTCGAGGTCCATGGTCTCGCCGACAAGGTTCGGGACATCAATTTCCGGGGCGTCAAGATCGCTCGCGAAGAGCGAGAGATCAGCGGCAAGCCGATCCTCGTCGCAGGCTCGATCGGCCCGACCGGTCGAACGCTTGAGCCATTCGGGCAGGTGTCTGTCGAAGAAGCCACCTCGGTCTTCAGTGAGCAGATCGGCGCCCTCCTCGAAGCTGGCGTGGATCTCCTGATCATCGAGACCATGGGTGACCTGACCGAGATGGACGCCGCGATCGACGCGGCGAGGGCCGTCAGTGACCTTCCAATCGTGGCCCTGATGACCTTCGCCGAGGACGGCCGGACGATGGCCGGCTCCACACCGGAGCACGTCCTTCGCCACCTGGTCGAACGCAAGGTCGATGTCATCGGCGCCAACTGCTCTGTTGGGCCACGCCGGCTGCTGCCGGTTATCCAGCGAATGCACCGGACACTGGACGAGATCGACGGCGAAAAGCCCATGATCGCCGCCATGCCGAACGCCGGCTGGCCGACCCGGGTCGGTGCCCGGGTCGTCTACCAGTCATCGCCGGAGTACTTCGCCGATTTCGCTGCCGAGGCGATCGACGCCGGCGCGACGCTCATCGGAGGATGCTGCGGCACGACGCCGGAGCACGTCCATGCGATGCGAGGGGCGATTGATACGTGGACGCCTGAAGGAGTAGCCTCCCCGGCCGACTCGGCAAATGGAGAGCAGGATAACGGTCAATCTCCGACAATCACCTTCGTCGATCCCGCCGAAGCCGACACCGCGGTCAAACAGGCGCTGGGCAAGAAGTTCCTCAAGTGCGTGGAGATCGACCCGCCGAAGGGGCTCAACCCGCAGAAGGCGATCGACGGCGCCCGCATGCTGAAGGACGCCGGGGTCGACGCCATCAATGTCGCCGACTCCCCGATGGCGCGCGTGCGAATGAGCGCGATGACGCTCTGCTATCTCATCCAGCATGAGGTGGGGATCGAGACGATCATCCACTTCACTACCCGTGACCGTTCACTCATGGGGCTCCAGTCCGAGCTACTGGGCGCGCATGCCGCCGGCATCAGGAATATCCTCGCGCTGACCGGTGACCCGCCAAGCCTTGGCGATTATCCGGATTCGACGCCGGTCTTTGATGTTGACTCGGTCGGCCTGATCCATGTCATCAGCAAGATGAAGCAGGGCGAGGACACCTCCGGCTCTTCGATCGGGCGGAACGCGAACTTCACGATCGCATGTGCAGTCGATCCGACCAAACCCGATCTCGACGAGGAAGTCCGCCGGCTTCGCGAGAAAATCGATGCGGGGGCGGACTTCGTGATGACGCAGCCGATCTTCGATGTCGACGTCTGGACCAACTTCCTGAAGTTGTATGGCGTTGACCGGCTGCCAATCCCGGTGATGATCGGCATCCTGCCGCTCCAGAGCTCCCGCCACGCCGAGTTCCTCCACAACGAAGTGCCTGGCATCACCCTCTCCGACAATGCGCGCGAGCGCATGCGCAAGGCGGGAAGCGAAGGTCGCAAGGAAGGCATCAAGATGGGGCAAGAGTTGCTCCAGGCGCTCGAGCCTCACGCCGAAGGCGTCTACCTGATGCCGTCGTTCGGACGATACGAGGTCGCGGCCGAGGTCATCCAGGTTCTCGATGACTGATATTTCCCGATGAGTGGAAGCAAATCGCGGCTCCTGCTATAATCGCCCGGTGCCTGATGGTCTCGGGAGTGGGACCGTGCGCACTTTTTCCATGCCCTAATGACATCGACCGGCCCCGTATGAGCGGCCGAAGAGTGGTAGCAGACGAGGATTACAGCATCATGGTTGCCCAGCTTATTCGCTCCATCGAAGCGGAGCAGTTCAAAGACGTTCCGCAGTTTAGCGCCGGTGATACCGTTCGCGTTCACGCGAAGGTCGTCGAGGGTAGCCGCGAGCGTATCCAGATCTTCGAGGGTGTCGTGATCCGTCGCCGCGGTGGCGGGATCAACGAGAACTTCACCGTTCGCCGCATCGCCTCCCATGGCATCGGCGTCGAGCGGACGTACCTCGTCCACTCTCCGCGCATCGACAAGATCGAAGTCACGCGCTTCGGTAAGGTCCGTCGCTCCAAGCTGTACTACCTGCGTGGCCTCACCGGCCGTGCCGCCCGCATCTCCGAGCGTCGCCGCGACCTTTCGGCCGCCGCCCGCAAGCAGGCTGAAAAGGCCGCCCAACTGGAGGACGAGCGGATCGCCGCCGAGCTCGAGGCCGAAGAAGCCGCCGCGACCGCTGAGGCTGCCGAGGTCATTGCGGAGCAGGACGCCGCTGACGAGGCGGCCCAGGCCGAGCAGCCGGCCGAGGCAGCTGAGGAAGCTCCAGCCGCCGAGACCAACGAGGACGAGCAGAAGTAACGTCCTCCCTCACGAGCAAAACAGGAACGGCCGAAGGCACTTTCGCCTTCGGCCGTTCCTGTTTTGCTGATCACCTGTCCCCACACCTAGCTACGAAATGGGCCTCGATAGGAACATTGTCTGGAAGCCCTGGCGTTACTCAAGGTCACCCGCGTTTCCGCGGCATCCGGGTTCGAAACAGCGAACCAGTCGTACAATGCCTGGATCAAGGACAGCCACGGGGTTCGAACGCAGCCGCCCGACCCTCAACAACAACTGCCGGGAAAGTTCACCAGATGCTTACAGAGCGAGCACCAATCACCACCCTGGAATACGAGCGGAGCCTCAATGACAGCGGCGTGACGTCTATCGCCGGGGTCGATGAGGTTGGCCGCGGGGCACTCGCGGGACCGCTGGTCTCGGCCGCGGTCATCCTCCCCTCCCTTTCCGAGATCGAACAGGACGCGGCTTTCTGGAGCACGGTACGCGACTCGAAAACGATAACCCCCGCCCGCCGCGCTATCCTCGCCGAGGGCATCCTGGAGCGCGCAACGGCGTCCGCGCTCTGCGCAATCGACCCTGAGGAGGTGGACGACCTCGGCGTTGGCCCCGCGAACCGGATCGCGATGGAGCGCGCCGTCCTCGGGCTTGACTCCGAACCGGAATGCCTCCTGATTGATGCCATGACCATCGACAGCAGCGTCTGGCAGATTGGCATCATCGACGGTGATGCGCTCAGTCTCTCGATCGCCGCCGCTTCCATCGTGGCCAAGGTGGCGCGTGACACGATGATGATCGAGGCAGAGGACTCGTGGCCGGTGTATGGCTTTGCCCGGCACAAGGGGTATGGCGTCAAGACGCATATCGCGGCGCTGCAACTCCACGGTCCATGTGACATCCACCGCCGGTCATTCGCGCCAGTTCGTCTCGCACAGGAGCTCCACGATGCCCGCCAGGCGCCCTAAGGATGCGCTCGGCCAGGCGGCCGAGTCCCATGCAATGCGACTGCTCGAAGGCAAGGGGTACCGGCTCCTCACGAGGAACTGGCGCTGCCAGGACGGCGAGATCGATATCGTGATGCTCGATGGCGATGAACTCGTCTTTGTCGAGGTCAAGGCGCGACGTGGCGACCGTGCCGGTCGAGCCGACGATGCGATCTCCAACACCAAGGCCGACAGCCTGATGGCGAGCGGTGAGTGGTTCGTCGCGGAGCATCCAGAGCATCACGACCGGATCTGGCGCATCGACCTCCTTGCGATCTCGATTGACCCCCGGACAGGTTCCGCCAGCGTCAACCATTACGAGAACGCGATCGTCACCGGTTAGGCCATTTTCCCCTGCCAATCGCATGATCGGATACCATAACGAACGGAATACCGGCGCTGGCGACGCCACGCCCTTCGCGATATCCATCCCGGAAGGACCGACCATGGACTCCCCCTTTGGAGACTACGAAACACCCTTCGGCTCTCCCTCGACAGACCAGCACCGGGCGGAAGCGCCGGCAACCGTCACCTGCGCTGTCCTCACCATCAGTGACACGCGCACGAGGGATGATGACCGCAGCGGACAACTGATCCGGCAGAATCTCGATTGGCGCGGCCATGAGATCGCCGCGTACGAGATCGTGCCGGACGACGCGAACCAGATCCGCGAGGTCCTCGAGGGGTGGATCGCCGACGAGAACATCAAAGCGATTGTGACCAATGGCGGCACCGGCGTTTCCGGCCGCGATGTCACCTATGAGGCGATTACCGGCCTGTTCGAAAAGCAACTCGACGGATTCGGGGAGCTGTTCCGCATGCTCTCCTGGGAAGAGATCGGCGCCGCGGCCATGTTAAGCCGCGCGACCGCGGGGGTTGCCAACAGGACCGCCATCTTCTCCACTCCCGGTTCTTCCAACGCCGTTCGACTCGCGATGGAGAAGCTCATCGGACCCGAGCTGGGTCATCTCGTCCGGGAAATGACAAAGTAGGTTTCCACTGACGCCTGTCAACCACGACACAGGAGCACTACGTGTCCGCATCACGTAAACCGCAAGTCCTCAAGGGATTCCGCGACTACCTGCCGAAGCACATGCTGCTGCGACAGCAGGTTCTTGGCAGGATCCGCGAGACGTTCGAGAAGCACGGCTTTGAGCCACTGGATACTCCCGCTCTCGAGTACATGGAGATCCTCACCGGCAAGGCCGGCGAGAACGAGAAGTTGATGTACCACTTCCGCGACCAGGGTGATCGCGAGATCGGGTTGCGCTACGATCTGACGGTCCCCCTCGCCCGAGTGGTTGCCATGCACCAGAACGAGCTGCCAATGCCGTTCAAGCGCTACCACATGGCGCCCGTATGGCGCGCCGAAAAGCCGCAGCGAGGTCGCTTCCGCGAGTTCTGGCAGTGCGACGCAGATATCGTCGGGCCAGCCTCGGCGATGGCCGACGCCGAAGCCATCAGCGTCCTCACCGACGCCTTGCATTCACTCGGAATGGGACAGGCCGTGGTGCTCATCAATCACCGCAAGTTGCTCGAGGCCCTCGCCGAGATGGCTGGCGTCGCGTCCGACCAGGCGCCGATGATCTACCGCTCGATCGACAAACTCGACAAGATCGGGCGCGACGGCGTGTTCGCTGACCTGACGAAGAACGGCGTTTCCGATGACGCGGCCAACCAGGTTCTCGACATCGTGACGACGAAGGGCGAAAGCGACGACCTGCTTGAGCTCGCCGCCGCTCGCCTCGCCGGTTTTGAGAACGGCGTGAAGGCCGTCCAGGAACTCAGGGACCTGGTCAAACATGTCGAGCTACTCGGTGTCCCGAAGAACGCCTACCGAATAGATCTCGCACTCGCACGCGGTATCGACTACTACACCGGTCCGGTCTATGAAGCGGTGGTGGAAGAGCCGAAGGTCGGATCCGTCGCAGGCGGTGGCCGCTACGACGGGCTCGTTGGCACGTTCCTGGGGCGCGATATCCCCGCAACCGGAATCTCGCTCGGGATCGAGCGGATCCTCGAGGTCATCCAGGAGTTCGATCTCCTGCCGACTCGCTCGAGCGTGGCCGATGTCTTCATGGTTTACCGCGAGGACACGCTTGCGGACGCTGCGGTAATCGCCCGGCACCTGCGCGACGAGGGGTTCCGTGTCGACCAGTCGGTCATCACCAACAAGGGCATGGGTAACCAGCTCAAGTACGC
>CAZVAA010000107.1:0-4551 GCA_964624125.1 uncultured Sphaerobacteraceae bacterium
AGGCATCCGCAGCCGATGCACCGGGTCAACCCCGACTGGAGCTTTCGTAGCTCCTCGATACGCTCCTCGATACGCTGGGTCCAAAGCGTCGTCAGCCGGTCCCAATCCTTCTCTCGCGGAATTCGGTTGCTGGGGAGCTTTGCCAGTTCCTGGCCGATCTCTTCCAGCGACAACCCAACGCGCTGGGCAAACGTGATGAAGGCAACACGACGCGCTACCGCGCGAGGAAACCGCCGGTGTCCGGAGCTGTTTCGTTCGGATGAGATGAGTCCCCGCTCTTCGTAGAACCGCAACGCAGACGTCGCCACGCCACTCCGTTTCGCGAGCTCGCCGATCGTCAGCCACGACGAAATGCGCTGCTGCGTCGTATCCATTCGGAATTCCTCTCCAGTTATTGACTTCAACCACGCTTGAACCCCTATTGTGCCGGACATGATACCAGACGCCGGGCCATCAACCGATGCCCGGCACTCGCCTCAAGGAGGACAGGAATGTCCGCACAAAGGACGGGACACATCGCGGAGACGGTCAGCGCATGGCCAGGAGTCACCACAGGCGACAACGGCCGCATGGGTGTCGAGTTCCGGGTCGGCAAGATCGAACTCGGTCATATGCATGGCAACCACATCGCTCACCTTCCGATGCCAAAGCGGCTGCCTGACGAAATGATCGCCGCCGGCAAGGCGACGCCACACCCGGTCATGCCGGATTCAGGATGGGTGCAGATGCTCATCGCCACCACTGAAGACCGCGAAAGCGCGATCGAGACATTTCGCCGCAACTACGACCGCGCCCTCAGCCGAGTGAAATAACAAGGAGACTCAGAATGTCCATGGAGCCCCTCAAGATCGGGATCGTCCTCAGCACCATTCGCGAAGGCCGCTTCGGTGATACCCCCGCCCGGTGGATACGGGAGCATGGCTTACGATATCCCGATCTCGACATCGAGATCGTCGACTTGCGAGATTACCGGATGCCACTGTTCGGTGATCCGGAAGACACCGATCCGCGCGAGCCGCACGGTGACGCAGTCCGTCGGTGGGTACGCAAAATGAACGAGTTCGACGGGTATATCTTCGTGACCGCGGAGTACAACCACAGCATCTCGGGACCGCTGAAAAACGCGCTGGATTACCTCGGGCAGCAACTTCACCGGAAGCCTGCGGCGTTCATCGGGTATGGCGGCGTCGGCAGCGCCCGGGCCGTGGAGCAACTCCGTCTCATCCTGTGCGAGTTCCGTATGGTGCCGATCCGGGATGCGGTGCATATCGGCATGGAGCAGTATCTCGCTGTGTCGCAAAGGGAACGCTCACTGGACGATTACGACTTCCTGACCGAACGTGCGACGGCCATGCTGGACGATATCGCCTGGTGGGCATCGGCGTTACGTGCAGCACGGATTCCCGTTGATGCTGCTCTCGAGGAATCCATTGCATGACCACTCGTACCACGCTTCCAGCCGCAACGATCGCGGCTGACGACACTGCGCCTGACGTCCAGGCGCATCCCCTCTTCCTCCCCGTCATTGTCATCGCCGTCCTGAACTCGGTACTTACCGGGTCGATGGTGAACGTGCTCCTGCCGGACATGAAGGCGACATTCGGCGCCTCGCCAGCCAGCATTACCTGGGTGGTGACGGCCTACGCCCTGATGTACGCGGTCGGCATTCCCCTCATCGGGCGGATGTCTGACCTCATCGGGGCACGCAGTCTCTTCGCGTTCGGGTTGGCCGGATTCGCGGTTGGGAGCGCGATGAGCGCGGTGGCGCCGTCGTTGCCACTCATGATCGTTGGGCGCCTGGTTCAGGGCGCGGGTGGAGCGGCCATCCCGGCACTTGCGATGGTGATGATCGCCCGCACCTTGCCAGAGGACCGACGTGGCGGGGCGATGGGCCTGGTGGCCTCGGCTGTCGGTACCGGTTCGGCCATCGGGCCATTCGTCGGGGCGTTCATCGGGGACACCATCGGTTGGCGCGGCCTTTTCCTGCTCCCGATGATCGCGTCGCTGGCGATCATTCCGCTCGTCCGCCGAGCCATGCCGGCATTCGAGGGCACCTCCGGGGGTGCGTTCGACCTTGTGGGAGGTGCGCTGCTCGGCGGCGCAATCGGACTCTTCCTGTTCGGGATCACGCAAGGTGAAGCATCCGGCTATGGATCACCAGCTACCCTGGCAAGCATCATCGGCGCAGTTATCGCCGGTATCGGATTCACGTGGCGAATCAACACGGCCTCCAGCCCATTCGTACCGCCCTCGCTCTTCCGCAACAGCGCATACATGAGGATGATGGCAACCGGGCTCTTCGCGTTCATGGTCTACATGTCGACGCTGGTGCTCGTGCCCCTCATGCTGGTCGATTTCAACGACGTATCGGTCACCCGGGCCGGCCTGGCGCTGACGCCGGGTGCGATCGCGGTGGCGGTCGGTTCGCGCTACTCCGGGCGGCTCGCCGACCGCATTGGACCAAGGGTGCCCATCGTCAGCGGGATCACCATCCTGCTCGTCGCATCCGCCGCGCTATCAACGGTCGGGGCTGGCGCGGACACATGGGTCGTCACGATCGGGATGCTTCTTATCGGGGCAGGCAACTCGCTGATCTCCGCCCCGTTGAACAGCGCGGCATCCCGGACGCTTTCTCCCGACGTGACTGGAGTCGGGATGGGATTGTTCGCGGGCACCAACTTCCTCGGTGGAGGGATTGGCACGGCACTCACCGGCGCCTGGCTCTCGTCGCGGCTCCGAACCGACGCGGGAGCGCTCAATCCGTTCTACTCGGGCGACGCCGGGCCGTGGTCTGATGCCTTCGCCCTGACGGTCGTCATGGCGGCGATCTCACTCCTGCTCTCATTGAGCATCCGGTCGACCCGACCAGCATAGAGATCCTGGCGCCCCCGGTGGGCTTCTCCACCGGGGGCGCTCCGTGCCGGATCAGCTCCTTCGATTGACGTGTATGACACCAGCCAGGCAGGTGAGGATGCCTGCAACAGCAAACGCGACGTATGGTGTCGTTGAGGCCGCGTCCTGACCGGTGCCGGTGCTCGGAAGCGACAGGACTACCGGCGCATCGCCCGTGGGCGAGGTCACCGACGTTTCGACAGGGTCATCCGCTGGTTGGTCATGCGTATCCTCCCCGCCTTCATAGGGCAGCAGGACGAAGACCGGTCCACCGAACTCACCTTCCGGCGGTCCGTCGGGGATCACGAATGTCTGCTCGAACGACCCCTCCAGAACCCAGTCTATTGAGACCAGGGTTGGATCGATCGACGCGGTGATCGTCGAGCCGAACGGGACATCCACGCCACAACCGGCTGCACGGTCGATTCCGGCGGTGACGCAACTCGCGCCAAATGAGCCATCGGCCGAGACGAAGGTCACTGTCACGCCCTCCCATGGCGTGCAGCCATCGAATACACCCATGTACCCGGGATCGCAGTACGCAGTCGCCGCTCCGAGCGGAAAGCCATCTTCTTCGATTGGCTCTGATGGCCCCTCGTCGATCGGCTCCTCCGGTATCTCCTCAGCCGGCGCCTCGGAGGGGAGAAGCACGAACGATGGCCCGGAGAAGACGCCTTCCGGCGGGCCGTCGGGGATCACGAACTCCTGGGTGACCGCACCTTCCAGCACATATCCGGCCGGAATGATTGCCGGATCGATGGAAGCGGTGATGACGGAACCGAAGGGGACATCGAGCGTGCACGACGCGGCACGCTCAGCACCGGTTGTCGTGCAGGACGAGGAGAACGCGCCGTCGGCAGACGTCATCCAGACGGTGACGCCTTCCCACGGTGTGCAGCCGTCGAAGGGGCCGAAATAGCCAGGTTCACAAAAAGCGGAAAAGGAGACGAGCGGGAATGCTCCGGGCTCCTCCTGGGCGGAGGCATGGGGAGCGGTGATCGACGTAAGCGCGAGCATGCCAACGAGGGCGAGCAGGCGCAGCAGGTTCTTCGTAATCATTTCGGTCTCTCCACACTGGTTTCAACGTATCCGCGGGCGCGGATGAGCGAAGTCCCGTGTGTCGAGTCGTGCGAGGTCCCTCAACCCCGATTTCGACCCGGACACCCCCAGCCGAGTCGGTATGCTCCTTTCTCTCCATCGTTAACGCGCGTTCCAGCCGTATTCACTTTTGGGAAACCCTACACCTACTCTAACGAATGAAGGCAAGGTCCCGTTTCACGCGGGCGTGGAATCCAGCCAGGCATCCATCTCGGCGAAGGCGCGATCGCGAACCGGTTGCGGGGAAAGAAAGAGATCATGCATGCCATCCGGTATGGCGATGGTCTTGACGTTTTGCCCCAATGCGGGCGCCCAGGTCTCCATCTGGGCCACATCGAGCACCGTGTCGGCCGTCATCGCTTCCGGCTTCCAGGCATCCAACTCGAGGCGACTGGTATCGGAACGCATGAGCAGCACCGGACACCGCACATCGAGCCCCTTGTGGATCCGGCTGTGTCCACGACGAATCGCGCGAAACCATCCGGCATAAATCGGCACCCTGGCAAGCGGCTTCCAGTCCGTATTGAACTCCCATTCACCGTGGGCGTCGCGGTGGATGCT
>CAZVAA010000107.1:4651-9289 GCA_964624125.1 uncultured Sphaerobacteraceae bacterium
GGATGATACTCGTTCCATATTCAGGAAAGGACAAGCATACCAGTGGATATGCGAATTCACTCCGCAACGGTCGTGGTGTCGGACCAGGATGCCGCCGTCGATTTCTACGTCAACAAGCTGGGTTGGGAGAAGCGTCTCGACAACCCGATGGGCGATTTCCGGTTCATCACCGTGGCGCCGGGAGGCACGAATACAGAGCTGTCGCTGTCGGACCCGCGGATGATGGACGATGCCGGCGCGGGACAGCTGAAACCGGGGATGAACCTTGGGATCAGTTTCGTGTGCAAGGACGTCGAAGCCACCTACAAGGAACTGTCCGGCAAGGGCGTCGCGTTCCCGATGCCGCCGACGGACATGCCGTGGGGCGCCAAGGGGGCTCACTTCACCGATGTTGACGGCAACACGTTCTTCCTGACCGAAGACACGCAATAACCCATGTTCCAACGCGTTCACTCTGCGACGATCCTCGTCCGGGACCAGAAAGCAGCGCTCGCCTTCTACAGTGGTGTGCTGGGGTGGGAGGTCCGTATGGACCAGCCCACCCCGGAGATGCGATTCCTCACCGTCGCGCCCGAGGGAAGCGACGCCGAGATCTTCCTCGTCGAACCGGGAACGATCGGCAAGGAGCCATCGGCGATCGGCGGGAACCTGGGATTGACGATCGAGGTCACTGACCTGCGAGCGCTCCATGCGGAGCTGGCGGCGAAGGGCGTGCCGTTCTCCGTCCCGCCGGTGAGGTTGCCGTGGGGCGATCTCGGGTGCCATATGGAGGACCCGGACGGGAACTCGCTCTTCCTGCGTGAGATCAGTGATCGCTAGACAGCATGCCCGTCGACGATCTCGACGGTGGTCCCCTCCCGGAAGGCACGGACAGCCTGGCGGACACGATAAGCGAAGCGTTCGCTGACGAGCCGCTCCAGCTCTTCGTCCGGGACGAAGCGAAAGCTCCGAAGTTCGGATTCCGGGAGGCGGATCGATGAAGGGTCACGCATGACACCGCCTTCATAGACCAGCATGGTGGAGTCGCCGCGAGGTGGCGGCTGGGACTTGTGATCGATGACGAGCAGGCGGCCAACCGGGAGATCGAGTCCCAGCTCCTCCCGGACCTCGCGAGAGGCGCAGGTGCGCGGGTCCTCCCCCGTTTCGACCACGCCCCCGGGAATCTCCCAGGTCGGCTTGTAGGTCGGTTCGACGAGCAATGGCAGCCCTGTCTCGTCAACAATGAGTACCCCGGCCCCCATGCGGCGCCGGGGCAAGCTCGCGTAGTACGCATCCCGATCTGATTCGCTCACCCATTCCTCCACATGACCTGGCGATTACCGGTGACCATCTTCGCACAGCCGGTGTCAGCCGGACGGTGGGAAGGGATCGTGGCGGTTGATGGTGTTGCGCTCGCGGATAGCGCCATCGCGGCCGTGGAGCAATACCTCGCCGCCTTCCCCGGATTCGTAAAGCATCCGGGTAGCGAGGTCGAACGCCTCCTCCTGTGTCTCGCACACCGCGACGGGCGTGGCGTTGTTGGGGCGAACGATCTTCCATTGCTCCCCGTGGGACATAACGTGCAAGTTGTGTTCGTGAGCCATGATGCTCCCTCCTCGTTGATTGCTTTGAAGCAAACCAACGCACGATGCATGCGAGGGCGTTCATCGATGACCGGCTCTTTCCAGTCGGCCAGCCGCCGAGCGAGCCAATAAAGGCGCCGATACCGACGACCGGATTTCGGATTTCGATCACCCCTCTTCCATTTTTCTCCAAAACGTATTAGTATGATCAAAGAAGGAGACTCAGAGACAGATAAATAGTTGTTACATGAATACCAGCTACGTGGTAGAGGGGCGGGCCGGATATGTACCGAACAGCACCCGATAGTAACCCTGATGTTATCGAGATAATTGCACTTCGTTTCGGATTTGTCGCCGCGATCGGCCTCATGGTCACGCTTGTGCGGGCCTGGGGCGACTGGGAGACAATCGGGTGGGCGGCCGGCGCCGCGATGCTGGCGTCGCCGATCGGCCTCGTGCTGGCGGCGGTTGTGCTGCTTCCGGTTTCCCAACTCTTCGGCGGCACGACGACGATAGAAACGAATCCCCGGATCGGGCAGCGGTTTGTCGCCCTCTTCCCGGCAATCGGGATCCTTCTCTCGATGGGGATCGCATTGGCGACATTCATATAGGTTCGCCGCCAATGGCGGAATGTACGAGACTCCTTCCGGGGACGGCCAAATGGCCGTCCCCGCTTTCGTTTCGCCCCGTCCAGCCGGGCAAGTACCATAGGGCCTATGAACGCTTGGCATGACGGGGAATGCTCCCGTCGCTCGACAGGATGACAAACGTGAAGCTCTATTCGTGGAACGTGAACGGGATTCGGGCAGTGATCCGGAAGGGCGACTTTCAGTCGTTCATGGAGACGCACCAGCCGGACATCCTTTGCCTGCAGGAGACGAAAGCGAAGCAGGAGCAGGTGAAGCCGGACCTGCCGGAGTACGAGGAGTACTGGAACTCCGCGGAAAAGGGCGGATATAGCGGGACGGCGATCTTTACGAAGGTGACGCCACTGGCGGTGCTGAACGACATTCCGGAGCCGATCGCGGAGCAGTTCGGGCTGGCGGATGACCCGTATGGCGACCCGAACCGCGAGGGACGGGTGATTGCCGCGGAGTTTGAGGGGTTCTGGCTGGTGACGGTATACACGCCGAACGGCAAGGGCGACCTCTCCCGTATTCCGCTTCGCTACCACAAGTGGGAGCCGGCGTTCCTGACCTACCTGAAGCAGCTTGAGGCGGGCGAGTTCGGGAGCGGGACGGCGAAGCCGGTGGTGTTCTGCGGCGACCTGAACGTGGCGCATACCGAGATCGACCTGCACGACCCGAAGCGCAATCGCGGGCATCACGGCTTCACAGATGAAGAGCGGGAGCGGTTCGGCGATGTGCTGGGAGCGGGGTTCGTCGATACGTTCCGGCACCTGAACCCGGACGCGACCGAGGCGTATACGTGGTGGAACCTGGTGAGCCGGGCGCGATCGCGCAACGCTGGCTGGCGGATCGACTACTTCGTCATCAGTGAGGCGCTGGCGCCGAAGCTGAAGGACGCCGCCATTCACGCCGACATTATGGGGTCGGACCATTGCCCGGTGTCGATCGAGCTGGACGGCGTGTAGCTCGCTATTTACCAAAAATAGCGAGAAACCACCCCAACGGGTATCGGCATCGATTGTGCAATGGGTCACACTTAAGACATACGGGAAGCGCGGCGGGCAACGCCGCCCGGCACGCTTCAGAGGAGTTGACCCATGGCAGCAACCGATCCAACCCAATCAATCCGGAAGTATGACCACCCGTCCGCCTTCAACATGTCGGCGTCCGACCTGCTGGAGCGGCTGAGTGCGCTGGAGCCATCGAAGGATGTTCCCTATCTCACGGTCACGCTGGACTGGCGTGTCCAGGGTGGGCAGCCCGGGCGGCGCGAGGATATCGACCTCCGGCGCAGCCAGATGGGGAGTGTCGAGCCTGACGGGGGGAGCGACCGCCCGGCCTTGCAGCAGATCGAGCAGGAACTGAATCGGCTGATCGACGAGCATGGCCCGCGGGGCGCGACGTTCGACAGCTTCACGAAGGATCGCGAGAAGATCCTGGAATGGATCCGGACGGAGCTCGATCCCTCGGCGCAGGGCGTGTTCATCGTCGCAAACGCGAGCAAGGGCGTGTTCGAGGCGACCGGGATGGCCCTGCCGCTGAAGACTCGCGTGCGGGTCGCGCCGACGCCGCAGCTGTACCGGCTGGTGCGTCTGATCGAGGACAACCCGACCTACGCGGTGCTGGTGGTTGACCAGAGCGACGGCGAACTGAGCTTCATCACCCACGGGGCGCGTGAGCAATCGGTGTCGCTGAGCTCGAGCCTGTACCCGCGGCACCAGCAGACGGGCGGGTACAGCCAGCGGCGTCTCCAGAACCGCGCCAACGAGCGTGTCGAGGCGTTCGCGCGGGACATTGTGGAGCAGACCACCCAGGCGTTGCGCGAGACGGGGGTCGACATTCTCGTGATGGCGGGCAGCGACGTGATGATGAACGCCATCGAAAACGAGATGAGCGACCAGCTGAAGGCGCTGATGGTCGACCGGATCGCGAGCAAGACCCCGCTGGAGGAGCATGAGAAGGTCGAGTTGACGTTGCCGATCGCCGACCAGGCGGAGCGCGACCGGGAAGCGGCGATCGTCGCGGAGCTGGTGGACCGGGTTGGTGCCCGGACCGGCGCGACGACGGGCGTGGCCGACACGCTGCGGGCGCTGCAGAACGGCCAGGTGATGGAGCTGGTGATGCTCGACACGTTCCGGGAGCCGGGCTGGGCGGATTACGGGATGCACCTGTTCGGCACGGGCGACGCTCCGGCGGAGCACCCGATCGGCGGCGATGTGTCGCAGATCCGGGAAGTTGACCTGCGGCATGAGATGATCCGCCTCGCGCTGGCGAGCCAGGCGCGGGTCGATGTCGTCCACTCCGGCGGGGAGGATAACGAGGCGGCGGCGCAGCTGGAGAAGAAGGGCGGCGTCGGGGCGATCCTCCGTTACACGATGACCGACGCGGGATAGCGAGACATGGCAAACGGGGAGGCGATGACTCGCCTCCCCGTTTTTGCATGCCCG
>CAZVAA010000108.1:0-7888 GCA_964624125.1 uncultured Sphaerobacteraceae bacterium
CGGGCGGACTCGAGATGTACCTGATGGGCGATGATGGCGCCATCCTGGATGGCGGAGCGACGCTGCGGATCGTCGATTCGAACGGGGTGGAGACTGTCGTCACCGACGGTGCGGCCCCGGGTGATACCGACGGTGTGCAGGATGGTGTGATCCGTGTTTCCGGCATCCTGAACGGACCGGTGACGGTGTACCAGGTGGCCGGGCAGCCCGGATACGCTTTTGATCCCGGTGTGGTGGTGGCGCATGCCACGGTCGTGGCGAACGTGACCACGACCCGGGTCGACCTCATCAATGCGCGGATCGATGCGGATGGCGACAGCGTCCTTGATGGCGTGGACAATTGCCAGGCCGTGACGAATGCGGACCAGCTGGACACCGACGGGGATGGGCTCGGGGATGCCTGCGATCCGGATATCGACAATGATGGCCTGGCGAACGAGAGGGAGGCTGCGCTCGGGACCGACCCGTACCGGGTAGATACCGACGACGATGGCATTGGCGACGGCGATGAGGTCGCGGCCGGGTCCGATCCGCTGCTCGTCGAGACCGGAGGTGAGACCGTCCTCGACTCGACACCGGCGGCGGAGGCTCCCGACCCTGGTGTAGCCGGTGCCACCCCGACGAGCGATGGCGGCAGCATGGCGACCCCACCTGCGTCTGATCCTGGCGGGATCGTGGCCGGGACACCGGACCCGGCCAAGGATGCCGGGACAGCTGTGCCCGCCAGCCCGGAGGCGACGCCGGGGACGTCAGATGTTCCGGATGCCGGTGCCACGCCGGACGCCGATGACGAGGTTGTGCCCGCCGCCAGCCCGGGTGCGGGCGTGCAGGCGCTGGCGTCGCCTTCGGCGAGCCCGGCTGCCGCGCCGATGATGGCGGCGGCAGCCATCGGGCCAATGGACGTGGGTGGTTGTCCGATTTTTCTGGGAACATCCGCCTGCATCACCGCCGGGACGTCGTACGCGTACTACACGCTGACAGTCACCCAGGATCCATTTATCACCCCCGGCGAAACTCACTTTGTGTCAGTCACGATTGAATCGAGCGGAGCTCCCACCGCGACATTTGCCAACGTCCAGTTCTCCTTTCCATTGGGTTACACGGTCTATGACGATGGTGGATGGGATTGCGAGGGCAGGCTCGGATTCTTCAATATCCGTTGCGAAGGGGGCATAGACGCCAACGACACGATCTCAATGGTTCTCTGGACCCATGGAGGGCTTAACTCGTGTGGCGATTACGTGTCGAATGCCGCGTTCGCGCTGGCGGATGCCGGGCAGGAGGACGGGGAGATTATCCAAGCCCTGGGCGTGAGCCAGCCCGTTCGCTTGATGTGTGAGGGTGATCCGGAGATCATCCTGGTCCTGGAGAGCGCCCGGAATGCCATATCCGCCGATGACGACCTCGAGTTCGTGGCACGAATCACCAATACGGGAATTGTGACCTCCACGGACGTGAGCTTCAGCGCGAAACTTCCCCATGGCAATGGGGTTGACTGGAGCCTAGAGTCCCTTCAGGGGGACAGATGCTCGATAACTGACCACCCTGATGCCGGGTACTCGATGTTGACATGCACCGGACTCTACGTGCCTGCCGCACAAGATGCGGGGGGGCTCAACCAGGTCGCCGTCCACATGATTGGTACAACGTCGAATACCAGTTGCGGCGGTTACACGGTGACGGCCCAACTGACCAACCCGGTCTGGAACTCCACACCCCGGCCTGCTCCGGTCACCCAGTCCGTCTTCTGTCCCGAAGGCGCGATTACGGTTGCACCATCGAGCTCCAGCGTGATGCCCGGTCACGATGTGTCGTTCGACATCACCGTGTACCGTGCAACGCTCACGGATCGAGCCAACGTGACCGCGACGCTGGATACGGTATATGCGGAGAACTGGCGAGTCACGACGCCTCCAGACGCCACGTGTTCGATCGAAGACGGCTCACTGCATTGTACGGATCTTGCCTACGATGAAAATCAACGGGTGACCGTCTCGGTGCAGGCCACGGCGCGGGGGGATATCTGCGGCGATATCCGGGTGGTGGCAACGGCAGAGTTCACCGGGTCGCCGCAGACTCGACCAGTGTCGGCGTCAGGCGTCGCCACAAGCGGGTGCGACTCCCATGAGTGGGTGGATGCATGGTATGCGGCGGAGAACGACCCGGTGGTGGAAGGCGAGGATATCTCGTTTACCTACACCTTCACGAACCAGAACACCCTGATCTCGAATTGGACCGTGACGGGGCCACAGTTGCCCGGCAGCGGGTGGTCGCTCACCGCCACCGGGGCTTTTGACGGCGCGTGTAGCCTTGTTGGTTCGACGTTCGAATGCACATCGCCCCAACAATTCATGGACCGGACAACAGCGACCGTAACGGTTTCCCGATCTGCCACCGCGGTGGATTGCGGAAGCACCATCACCGGGAATGTCCTGTTCGAATCAGGTGGGATCGCTCCGAATGCATGGACCAGCAATACGGCAAGCGCATCGGTGACGTGTGACGAGCTCGAGGTGTCCCTGTCCGGGCCGACAGTGATCGAGCCGGGGCTTGATCTCCTCTACACGATCACGATCCTGAACCTGAAAACCGCCAGTGACGCGACCTTCGACCTGACCGACGCGCTCCCGGATACCGGGCAAACCTGGAGATCGGATCGGGACGATGTCTGCGACCTGAATGGCAACGACCTGAGCTGTGCCTCCATGACGCTCGGACCGGGCCAGTCGTTCTCCGTCACCGTCACGAGCGACACGACCAGCAACCTGGCGTGCGAGGGCATCACGAACATCGCCTATGCGGGAGGCATCAGTAGCAATGCGGTCGTCACCAGCGTGGCATGTGGGGATGAGGATCTCGTGTTCTCGCGCGGGGTCTCGAATACAGTCGTTGCCCCCGGAGAGACGGCGGAGTTCGTCTACACGATAGCGGTCCCGAGCACCGCCACCGGTGGCACCGTCACGCTTGACGGGGACTTGCTGGTGGCGAACTCCTTCGATGACTGGTTGTTCAGTGCGAGCGGCAGGCTTGAGGCGGGCTGCGACATCGATGACCGGTACAGTCCCGCGGCGCGGATAACCTGTGATCTCGAAATGCAGCCCGGTAACAGCGGCAGCATCAGCCTGTCGCGCCGAGTGACGACGCAAGACTGTGGGACCACGATCGGCGGGAACGCCACGGCCTCCCTCGGCAACCTCTCACTGACCCGCCACGCGTCCGTGACTGTCGGCTGCACGGATCTCGGGGCCTCGTTGACCGGGCCCGGGGCGATCACGCTCGGTACGGAACATGAGTACAACCTGCGTCTCACCAACGTTGGGAACCTCGACGCGACGGTCGAGTCAGTGACGATCCAGTTCCCGGACCAGATTGCTGAGAATGATGATGTCAGCTTAACCAACGAAAATTGCAGCGTGGACAACGCGAGTTTGGTGACGTGTACCGGGCTCACGGTGCCGGCATTGGACTCCGTCAGCATTCCGATCACGTTCGAGCTTGGACAGAGCACGGTCTTTTGTGGCGAGGAGTTCGACCTGCAGGCGAACTACGTCGAAGCGTCGGGTGCGACCGGCTCCAGCCAGACCATCCACGTGGTCGTTGACTGCTCGGCGGATCTCGACATTGCCCTGGAGGTGCAGGGTTCGACCGTGGAACCCGGAAGTGGCGTGCCCCATATAATCACCCTGACCAACAGTGGCCTTTCCCCCGCGGAAAACGTGACGGTGACAGATCAGCTGCCGGCGCTCGGCACCGTATCGATTCGTGAGTCGGCCGGGACGTGTGAGGTTCAAGACAATCTCGTGACGTGCTCGGGAATCACCGTTCCGGGAAACGATGGTTTCCCCGGGGTGGTCACGATCGAGTTGCTCTATACGGTGCCGGACGACCAGTCGTTCTGCGGCGAATTCGCGAATATCGCGTCGTTCCAGGTCGGGGAGGACGGACCATCCGGCTCGAGTGACGCAACCCGGGTCACCATCGAATGCGATGTCGGGCTGATGCTCTCACTCACGGGACAGGGCGCCGTTAAGCCTGGTGGCACCGCGTGGGGCCTGATCCGAATCTACAACCTGGAGGTAGAACGATCCGGCGTGACGGTCGTCAATGATTTGCCGGACAGCATCACCGTAACGCAGGTGCCGGAGGGCTGTGAGGTGACGGCTGGCAACCGCCTTGAGTGCACTGATCTTGATGTGCCGGTCACAGCGTTCCCCGATGGGCCGGTAGCGCTCGAGTTCGAATACTCGGTGCCAGGCGATATCTCATGTGACAGCGGGATCACGTACTCCGCGACGCTCACATGGACCACGTTCACGGTCCAGAGCCGCGCAATCACGACCACGATCGATTGCGAGCCTGATCTCTCGATCACCAAGGACGGTCCGGAGACGGTCGAGGCGGGGACCCCGATTGACTACATCATCACGCTGACGAACAGCGGGTTTACGGATGCCGGGAATGTGACGGTGACCGATGACTTGCCGGATTCCGGCACGGTGACGGTGACCAGTCCGACGACGGGTTGCTCGGTCAGCGACGGCAACGTGGTGACATGCTCCGGGCTCACCGTGCCGGCCAGCGATGGCACAACGGACGGGTCGATAGCGATCGAGCTCGTGTATACGGTGCTGGCCACGGACCTGGAATGCAGTGCGCCAATCACCAATACGTCCTCGTATCACATGGGTGAGGAGGACACCGGCACGAGCAATATCGTGACGACCATGGTGACGTGCGAGGCAGATGTCACGATTGACATCAGCTCGGACCGCATCTCGCCGGGTGTTGAGCCGGATGATCCCCTGGTGTTTGACACCGACATCACGAATTCCGGATACGGGCCCGCCGAAGGGGTCGGGCTGACGATCCACTTGCCGTCTGAGGTCCAGTACGTCGAGGGCGATTCCTGGGTCGTTGAGGTCATTGGCGCCAGCGACGATCGCTGCAGTGTCGCGGGCAATGAGGTGACCTGTTCCGGCATTTCCCTCTCTGCCCGGGGCGAAGGAGGAAATACGGTAACCGTGTCGGTTCGTGCGGATGCGCATGCGTACCCATCAGCCGAGCTCTGTGCGAAGGGGTATACCGCCACGGCGGAGCTCACCGGCGGGTGGACTGGCAGCAGTACGGTTCACACGCGGATGGAATGCCCGACGGACTGGAAACTTGAGGTCGTCCCGGGCGCTGCCACGATCACGAGCGGCGATGAGGCGGTCTTCACCGCGACGGTGACGAACGCGAGCGAATCCGATGGCGCGGCGCAGTTGTTCCTGACGCTGCCCGACGCACCAGAGATGACCTGGTCGGTGACGGATCACGATTTCGACAGTTGCGTAATCTCCGGGTCCTTCGTTACTTGCAGCAATACCGATTACGTCATTGCCAATGGCGCAAGCCGTTTCGTGAAGGTGGAAAGCACCCCCGTTCCGCCCAGCGCCTGCGGCAGCACGCTCGAGGTCGCATCAAGCCTCCAGACCACCGGGGATACCTGGTATTCGGCGGACGCGTCGATCACGGTGAATTGCGAGACGATGATCCCGATCATCCCGACGATCACGGTGAACCAGGCCGCCTGCGTGGACGGCACGGTAGGCGAGTCGTCGGTGACGGTCGGTGACGATGGCAGCGGTGTCACGAGCCAGGTCGATCCGGCGGGTCCGCAAGACGGCACGGTCGAGCACATCTTCGTCGTCACCCTCACGCTGGAACCGGACTACGCCTGGCCGTCCGATATGGAGGGTTGGACCATCGACGGAGACACGGCGACGAGGACCTACACGACCGAGGCGGTGACGTGTCCGCCAGCGCCAGTTGCCGTGCCGGTCGAGCTGGAAATCAGCTCCAGCGATCCAGCTGCCGTCTCCCGGATGCCCGAGGGTTCGACGTGGACCGTGACGAACACCGCCGACCAGACGATCACCTACGGCGGCACCTTCACCGGCGACCAGTTGACCCTGCCCGCCGTGGTGCAACTGCCAGAGCCGCTGCTCCCCGGCACCTACCTGGTCGAGATCGACGCTACTCCCGTATTCGACCTCTTCAGCCAGGAATTCACGGTTGGTGACCAGCAGGCGAGCCGGGTCGGTGTGCAAGGCTTCTTCGCCCAGGCGGCGCCGGGGTCGGTGAGCTTCGCCATCGTGCTCCAGGCGGCTGATCCGGACGATGGCGGCGTCACGCCCGCGCCGACCCCGACGGACCCGGCGCTACCGACGCCGATTCCCACACCCACTGATCCGGATGATGGAGATACCGGTGGGGACGGAGGCGGAACAACTCCGGACCCGGTCGATCCTGATGATGGGGAGGATGCGACACCTGCGCCGGTCGATCCCGATGACGGCACGGAAAGCGGCGGCACCAACGAGTCGGAAACTGGCGCCGGAGCCACGGATCAGGCGGCTGTGCCCGCGGAGAACCTGGTGGCCGACCCGTCAGCCAGCTCGGTCCGGGTATCCGGATTGCCGTCGACCGGACAGGCGGGGTCACAAGGCCAGACCGGGGCAACCTGGCTGGTGCTGGCGACGGCAGCCATGGTCCTGATGGCGGGCGCCGCAGGAGTGCGCCGGCGAAGGTGAGATTGCCCGATCCCATCACATGACCACGGGAAGCCCGGTGCATACGGCGCCGGGCTTCCTCGTGCACGAATGGCGTTTCACCATCGTGTAAGATCAGGGCATCTTCACGAAGACGGCATGTCATGAAAGGGGCACAACGTCGTGACCTCACCAGAACCACAAGCGTTCGACCATATCTGGCGAAATGCCCGCATCGCGACGATGGTTTCCGGCCAGCCAGGTCTGGGGGTGATCGAGCAGGGCGCGGTTGCCGTGCGCGACGGGCGGATCGCGTGGATCGGCGAGGACGCCGACCTGCCGCCTGCCGATGCCCCCGTCACCGATTGCGAGGGCCGCTGGATCACCCCCGGCCTGGTCGACTGTCACACGCATCTGGTCTATGCCGGGAATCGCGCTCGCGAGTTCGAGATGCGTCTCGAGGGTTCGACCTACGAGGAGATCGCCCACGCCGGTGGCGGGATCGTCTCTTCGGTACGGCATGTGCGCGAGGCGAGTGAATCCGACCTGCTGGAGCAGACACTGCCCCGGCTCGACGCCCTGCTCGCCGAGGGCGTGACGACAGTCGAGGTCAAGTCCGGCTACGGGCTGGACCTGCCGAGCGAGCGGAAATCGCTCCGGGTCGCGCGACGACTGGGCAGGGAGCGTCCGGTGAGGGTGCGCACGACCTTCCTCGGAGCCCATGCGCTGCCGCCCGAGGCGAAAGGCGACAAGGCCGCCTATATCGAAACGGTCGTGCGGGAGATGCTTCCAGCGATTGCGGGTGAAGGGCTGGCCGACGCCGTCGATGCCTTCTGCGAGGGCGTGGCGTTCTCTCCGGAAGAGGTCGCCCGGGTGTTCGATGCCGCATCGGCGGCCGGGCTGCCGGTGAAGCTGCATGCCGACCAGCTCTCCGACCTCGGTGGCGGAGCGCTGGCCGCAAGCTATGGCGCGTTGTCGGCCGATCATCTGGAGTACACCAGCGAGGAGAGTGTCCGCGCGATGGCGGAAGCCGGCACGGTCGCGACCCTCCTGCCCGGCGCGTTCTACTTCCTGCGGGAGACGCAGAAGCCACCGGTCGATCTGTTCCGGCGCTACGGGGTTCCGATGGCGGTCGCGACCGATTCCAATCCCGGCACCTCTCCGCTGACGTCACTGTTGTTGACGATGAACATGGCGGCAACGCTGTTCGGGATGACGGTCGAGGAGTGCCTGCTTGGGTCCACCCGGGTGGCCTTGCAGGCACTCGGGCTGGCGGACGAGGCGGGCACGCTGGAGATCGGGAAATCGGCCGATCTCGCGATCTGGGAAATCGACGAACCGGCGGAGCTCGTCTACCG
>CAZVAA010000108.1:7988-9121 GCA_964624125.1 uncultured Sphaerobacteraceae bacterium
GGCGCGGTGACGCTTGGCGAATGGCGGGAGATCTACCGGGGCGCGGTGCCGGAGCTGGATTCGCGGGCGATCCCGAAGGTCGAGGCGGGCGCGGCGGCGGTGGCGCGGATCGTCGAGCGGGGAGAGCCGGTCTATGGCATCAACACCGGCTTCGGCAAGCTCGCATCCGTCCGTATCGAGGCCGATGACCTCGCGACCCTGCAGCGCAACATCGTGCTCTCCCATGCGGCGGGAACGGGTGATCCGGTGGAACGCGAGATCGTGCGCCTGATGCTCGCGCTCAAGCTGGCGAATGTCTCGCAAGGCGCGTCCGGCGTGCAGGTGGCGACCGTCCGGTTGATGGAAGGGATGCTCGCCAACGACATCCTGCCGGTGATCCCCGCGCAGGGGTCGGTTGGCGCGTCTGGCGATCTCGCGCCGCTTTCCCATATGGCGGCGGCGATGATTGGCGAAGGCGAGGCGGATACTCCCCGGGGCCGGATGCCGGCCGGGGAGGCGTTGCGATCCGCAGGGCTGGAGCCGGTGGTGCTCGGGCCGAAGGAGGGGCTGGCGCTGCTCAATGGCACGCAGTTCTCGACCGCCCATGCACTGGCCGCGCTCTTCGACGCGGAGCGGCTCTTCCAGTCGGCGCTGGTCACCGGCGCGCTCTCCACCGAGGCGGCGAAGGGCTCCGATACGCCGTTCGATGCGCGAATCCATGAGTTGCGCAAGCATGGCGGACAGATCGAGGCGGCTTTCGCGCTGCGGTCGCTGATGGCGGGGAGCGAGATCCGGGAATCGCATCGCGAGAACGACGAGCGTATCCAGGATCCGTACTGCCTGCGCTGCCAGCCACAGGTGATGGGCGCGGCGCTCGACCTGCTTCGGCAGGTGGCGACGACCCTGGAGACCGAGGCGAACGGGGTGACCGACAATCCGCTGATCTTCCCCGGTGAGGACGAGGCGCTCTCCGGCGGGAACTTCCATGCCGAGCCGGTCGCCTTCGCGGCGGATATCCTCGCGCTGGCGATCTGCGAGATCGGCTCGCTGGCCGAGCGACGACTCGCGATGCTGATCGATCCGGCCCTCTCCGGCCTGCCGGCCTTCCTGACGCCGAATCCGGGGCTGAACTCCGGCTTCATGATCCCGCAGGT
>CAZVAA010000109.1:0-2611 GCA_964624125.1 uncultured Sphaerobacteraceae bacterium
GAGCATCGACTCGCTGGCCGCCTCGTACGGCGTCTCGGAGACTTCGTCGGCGATCAGGTCACCAAGGCTGGTGTCATCCTCATTGCCGATCGGCGTCTCGAGCGAGATCGTGCGCTGGGCCGCCTGGACGATCTGGTGGATCTTCTCGGGCGGGACCTCCATCGCTTCGGCGACCTCTTCCGGCGTCGCCTGGCGACCGAGTTGCTGCGCGAGCTGGTTCAGGGTCTTGCGGTAACGCGAGATTGAATCGCCCATATGGACCGGGAGACGGATGGTCCGGCTCTGGTCGGCGATGGCGCGGGTAATGGCCTGGCGAATCCACCAGGTCGCATAGGTGCTGAAGCGGAAGCCCTTGCGCCAGTCGTACTTCTGGACGGCGCGCATGAGCCCGATGTTCCCTTCCTGGATAAGGTCCAGCAGGGTCAGGCCGCGGTTGACGTAGCGCTTGGCGATAGAGACGACGAGGCGGAGGTTGGCGCGAACGAACTGTTGCACCGCCTGGAGGTCGCCGTCCTCGACGCGCTTCGCGAGGTCGATTTCCTGCTCGTGGGTGAGGAGGGGTGTCTCGGCAATCTCGCGGAGGTAGAGGCGAACGGGGTCGTTGATGAAGTTCGGGTCAAGCTTCTGCAGCACATCGAGGTCGCGCTCGATATCCTGCTCGACTTCGGTCTCCGGCTCCATCTGCGTGGTAATCTCTTCAGGGACATCCGGCTTTTCTTCACCGGTGATGTTGTCCCTTGCCAGTTGATCGATCTTGGCAACATCATAGGTCGACATTCGGCACACTCGTTTCTGTCATCAATGCCGGCAAGACGGCATAATGCTGGGCGCAATCAGTCGGCGCTGATGCGCAATCTTCGTATCCTGTGTGATTCGCAGGGTTCGTACCGCGTTTTGTTGCTCACCGGAAATCTGGCCTCGTCAGCTGGAGGAACTCCGTGGAACGACGAGGGCAGCAAGTATGCGGGTCTCTTCCGGGGAAAAGCGCAAACGCGTGGATGGGACACCATCCCGACTCCCTATTATATAGGATTACATCCTAATTGTGAAGGGGATAACGAAGGGGACCTGAAATGGCGCAAGCCCCGCGACGGCCAGCTGTCGCGGGGCTCTGCTTTTGGTGTGCAATGTCGACTAGTCGCCGCAGCCGCAGCCCTGCGAGGTGGCCGCTTCGTCCTCGCCGGTGTCGAACGAGTGGCCGCAGGAGCAGGATGCAACCGCGTTCGGGTTACGGACGGTGAAGCCGCCGCCCATCAGCGAGTTGACGAAGTCAATCTCGGCGCCTTCGAGGTACATGGCGCTGAAGTTGTCGATGAGGACCTTGACGCCGTTGGTCTCGATAACCTCATCGCCTTCATCGGCGAGCTCGTCGATCGTCATGCCGTACTGGAGGCCGGAGCAGCCACCGGGGGCAACAAACACGCGGAGCGCATGCTCCGGGGTGCCCTGCTCGGAGAGGAAGTCCTTCAGCTGCGTAACGGCGTCCGAAGTCATGGTGATCATAGTCTGTCTTGCCTCCGGTGAGGATGAGCGTTAATGCATGGTCGCGCGCACGATTTCTCGCGCTTCCTTCCGGTAAGCATAGCTGGAACCGCCAGTGTGTCAAGCCGGGGGCGACCGGATACGTGGCATGGAAGCCGGGAGTCAGGTTGACCTCTCCTTCCATAATGAAGGGGCATTGATGGCCCATGACGAATGCGGCCCATGCGATTGTTGTTGATCGTCGCAATCCCAGGAGCATGCGTTTGCCGAGGAAAGAATCCCAACGCGCCTACCGGCGCAGGAATGCGGATCGCGCGGTGGAGGATGCCGCGCTCGAGGGTGAGCGCCCGATTGACATACCGGATGACGCGTTGCCGGGACTCGTGATCCGCGCACACGGTCTCTGGTACGAGGTCGTCTTACTCGATGGCGCCCGACGAGGCGAGATGCTGATCGCCACCATGCGCGGGCAGCTCAAGAAGCGGCGCCGGCGCACCGATATCGTCGCTGTGGGTGACCGCGTGCACGTTGTGGAGCTGCCGGACGACGAGGCGGCGATTGTGGCGGTGGAGCCCCGGGAACGGGCCCTCGTACGAACCGCCCGGCATACACGCGATACCGAGCAGGTGATCCTCGCCAACCCGGACCAGGTGATGTTCGTGTTCGCGATCACCGACCCGGAGCCGCATACGCGGATGCTGGACCGGTTTATTGTCCTTGCCGAGCGGCAGGGCATCCCGGTGCGGATCGTCGTCAACAAGGCCGACCTCGCCGATCCGGAGAGGATCGAGGAGGTCTTCGGTATCTACCGCGGGATCTACCCGGTCCATGTCGTGAGCGCCGAGACGGGCGAGGGCGTCGCGGAGCTGGTGGAGGCGTTGCGCGGAAAGACGACCGCGGTCGCCGGGCCATCGGGCGTCGGAAAGTCATCGCTCCTGAACGTGATCGACCCGGATAACGAGCGGGAGACAAGCGAGATATCCGCCGCGACCGGCAAGGGGCGGCATACGACGATCGGCGCGCGCCTGCATCGGATCGCAGATGATACGTTCGTCGCGGATACCCCGGGCATGCGGGCGCTGGCGATGCATGCGATACCGCCCGAGGAACTCGATGCCGCATTCATCGA
>CAZVAA010000109.1:2711-9024 GCA_964624125.1 uncultured Sphaerobacteraceae bacterium
TCGAAGATGGTGCTCCACGGGCAGATCATCCCCGGCGCGCTTCGCAAGTCGTCGCTGGTGGAATGGAGCGGCTTCGCGCACGGCGAGGCGGACGAGTTCTCCGTGCCGGCGTGGTGGAAGATGACGGGGGCTACCGAAGGCTGACACTGGTGTACATACAGGGTGTACAATGGGTGCCACAGAGTCACAGGCTGGCTTCGCGAAAGGCATCCATGCATGGGCGCTCCGGCTGTATCGCAACCATCGACCTCTCGCCATGGCTCCGCACATCGAGTCGAGGGACGTGCGCTTCGCGTGTCCACACCCGATGTCGTCGCGACCTTGCCGGAGCGGAGACGGATGCGCGTGGACGTGAACGGGGTCTTCGCTGGATCAATCCTTGCGATACCGGATTGCCCACGAGAGCTGGCCGCCGGGTGGGCGTTCATGCACAGGTTCTTCGGGGGTGATGTCACCCCTGACCGCGTGACCGTGGACGGGGATCGCGTCTCGATAATGGTCGCCAGCGGCGAGGATCTGGACCGGCGCAGGCTGGAAGTGGTCGGCTGGGCGGAAGCACAGGCAAGTGATGGGCCAGATATCGAGCGCGACGAGCCGTTCACGATCGATGCGCAACGGCTCCTCGATGTCCTGGATGCAACCTGGCATGCCTTTCGCCAGGATGGGGCAGGTGAGGGATATATCCATGCCGCGGCTGCCAGCGCGGATCGCGTATGCTGCGTGGCCCGGGACACGGATATCCAGATGGCGGTCGCCAAGATCTTCGGCTGGATGGTGCTCGAGCGGCATGGCGTGCTCCCGGAGATGTTGATCGTGAACGGGATCGTGGAGCGCCAGGTTGTCGATGCCGCTGCGAGATTGGGTGTCGAGGTCATCGCCACCGGCAGCATGCCGACGGCTGACGCGTTCCGGGCGGCCACCGGCAGCGGGGTGTCGATGGTCGGAATGGCGACTTCCCCGGCCGCACGGTTGCTGATCGATGCCGGTCACGTGGCATTCGGGAGCGAGAATTCGCGTCCGGCGTGATCCTCCAGTGAACCAACCTGGCACCAATTGTTCCCAAATGGCCCGAAAGCGGTGAAAACTGACACCGAATTGTTCTACAGTTCGTATGTATATTCTGGAGCGTGGGCCCGGCACGAACCACAACCGTGCTTCGCGATGCGTGCCGGCTGCGTAGTCCGATATGATGTGCACCCGGTTTTCCCGGATCCTGCGCTCGTCGGCACCCGAATGCACCAAAAGGGAAGAGCGGTTTCAAAAGAGACACGCTCCGGTTTTCATTAGTCTGGAAAGACAGGACGCATGAGTCAGCAGGATCCAAAGAAACCGCAGTTCCCGCTGATGCGGCCCGATCAGGATCGGGACCGCCAGCGGCAACGGCAGGGGGGTGGTGGAGACCCGGACGGGTCGCAGCCGCCACGCCGCGCGCCACGCATTCCCACCTGGGTGGTGGCGACCATTATTCTCGCGCTCGTCGGCTGGTACATTTGGGAATTCTTCGGTCCCGAGGATGACCCGAATGTGACCTCGGTCCCGTACAGCGTGATCACCGAGCAGATCGATGCGGAGAACATCTCCAGGGCGACCCTGAGCGAGACGGAGATTCGCGTCGAGCTTAAGGACGCGGTGACGTACGACACGGAGAACGAGCGTGTCGATCCGAACGCCCCGGCAGACGGCGAGAACATCGACGAAACTAACGAGATGGAAGCTACGCTTCCGCAAGGCGTCGTGAACTCCGAGCTCCTTGGTGACCTCGAAGCGACCGATGCAACCATCGCCGGCCGGACGACCGGGAGCTCGATGTGGACAGGACTGCTCTTCAGTTTCCTTCCGTTCCTGCTCTTCCTTGGTCTCATCATCTTCATGATGCGGAACATGGGCCGTGGCCAGCAGAACGTCTTCGGCTTCGGGCGCAGCAAGGCGAGACAAAACGATCCCGAGCGGCCACAGGTGACATTCGCCGATGTCGCCGGTGAAGACGAAGCGAAACAGGAGTTGATGGAGGTCGTTGACTTCCTTCGCAATCCGGGCAAGTACCACGCGCTGGGTGCCCGCTTGCCGCGCGGTGTGCTCCTTGTGGGCCCTCCGGGTACGGGCAAGACCCTGACCGCCCGGGCCGTCGCCGGTGAGGCAGGCGTCCCGTTCTTCAGCGTGTCGGCGTCGGAATTCGTCGAGATGTTCGTGGGTGTCGGTGCGAGCCGCGTCCGTGACCTCTTCGAGAAGGCCAAGGCCACCTCGCCGGCCATTATCTTCGTCGACGAGCTTGATGCCGTCGGTCGTCAGCGGTTCGCCGGCCTTGGCGGGTCGAACGACGAGCGCGAGCAGACCCTGAACCAACTGCTCGTTGAAATGGATGGTTTTGAGACGAACCAGGAAGTCATCGTCATGGCTGCGACAAACCGGCCGGACGTGCTTGACCCGGCGCTGTTGCGCCCGGGCCGCTTCGACCGCCAGGTGACGGTCGGGCTGCCGGACCGCAAGGGCCGCGAGGCAATCCTCGGTATCCATACCCGGGGCCTGCCGATCAGCCCGAAGGTTGACCTTGGCCTGATCTCGCGTGGCACCACCGGATTCGCTGGTGCCGACCTCTCCAACCTCGTCAACGAGGCGGCGTTGAACGCCGCGCGGAACAGCCGCAAGGAGATCACTCCGGAGGACTTCGAGGAAGCGCTCGACAAGATCCTTCTCGGCGTCGCCCGCAAGGGGCTCGTCGATCCGAAGGAGCGCGAGGTTGTTGCCTACCACGAGGCTGGGCACGCGCTGGCGGCGCACTTCACCCCGGGATCCGATCCGCTGCGTAAGGTCAGCATCGTCCCACGCGGTGGCGCCGGGGGTGTGACGATCCAGATGCCGGAGGAGGATCGCGGACTCTACAGCCGCACCTACCTGCTCGGGCGCCTGATCGGCATGCTGGGTGGTCGTGCCGCGGAGGTGGTGGTCTTCGATGAGATCACGACGGGCGCGGAGAACGACCTCAAGCAGGCGACAAGCCTGGCGCGAAAGATGGTCGGCTTGTGGGGCATGAGCCCGGATGTCGGGCCGCTCTACCTCGGCACCGGTGAAGAGCATGTCTTCCTCGGTCGTGAGATCACGCAGGACAAGTCGTTCTCCGACGCAACTGCGCAGAAGGTCGACACGGCCGTTCGTGAGTTGGTCGAGAACGCGATGCGTGAGGCGATCGACCTGAATCGACGCTACCGTGATCGGCTCGAGGCTCTGGTTGCCGCTCTCCTTGAGAAGGAGACGCTGGACGGCCCCGAGGTCACCGAGATCTTCGGTCCCGGTACGCCGGAGGACCACGAAGCCGGTATGGAGCGACAGCAGCCGGGCGTTCCCGCAAACGATTAGGGACGCTGAAGCAGGCGAAAAGAGAACGGGGCGGGTGCCGATCAGCACCCGCCCCGTTTCGTTTTGCCCTTGTGGGCCCAGGACGTCAGTCCAGGTGGTGAATCTCCAGGAAGACGGCTTCCTGGCCGTTGGAGCGAGGCACGGCCCCGACGACGACGATCGTTTCGCCGGATTTGGCGATCTCCTGGGCACGCACGTGGTTCTCGACACTGCGCACGATTTCCTCGATCGAACCGTCCAGGGGATCGACCACGGGCACGACGCCATGCCACAGGCTGAGCCGGCGGGCAACGCTGTCGTGCTCGGTAATCGCCACGATAGGCACGCCTGGCCGCGCCTGGGAGACGCGACGAGCGGTGTGACCGGACTCGGTGAGGACGGCGATCGCCGTGGCGCCGATGTTCTCGGCGAGTTTCGCTGCTGCCTGCGCGGCCGCGACGGCGTCCCGCGAGATCGGTGCGTCTGGCGCTTCGTGGCGCAATTGCTCCACCCACGTCGGGTCGCTCTCGATCGTTCGCGCGATACGGCGCATGATGCCCACGGCCTCAATTGGATACTTCCCGACCGCGGTTTCACCGGAGAGCATGACGGCGTCGCTGCCGTCGAAGACGGCGTTGGCTACGTCGCTGACCTCGGCCCGCGTTGGGCGAGGTGCCTCAATCATCGACTCCAGCATCTGGGTGGCGGTGATGACCGGGATGCCGACGGAGTTGGCGAGGCGGATCAACCGCTTTTGGATCAACGGCACCGATTCGGGGCTCATCTCCACCCCGAGGTCGCCTCGCGCGACCATGACGCCGTCCGACGCGCGGACGATCTCTTCCAGTTGCGAGACGGCCTGTGGCTTCTCGATCTTCGCGATCAGCGGCTGCGATCCGCCGAGGTCGCGGATTCGTGCGTGCGCGTCATGCATGTCTGATGCGGACCGGACGAATGAGAGCGCGATCATGTCCACACCGAGCCCGATGCCGAAGCGGAGATCGTCGAGATCCTTCGGTGTCATGGACGGTGCGGAGATGAGGGTGCCGGGGAGGTTGATTCCCTTCTGCGGCTTGAGTGGCCCGCCGTGGATGACCGTCGCCACGACCTCGTCGCTGTACGGCGTATTGTGCTCGATCCGCAGTGCCTTCAGTTCGAGATTGCCATCATCGAGGAGGATCTGGTCCCCCTCAGAGACGTCCTTCCCGAAGTCGGCGTAACTGGTGGAGAATCGCTCGACATCGCCGATCACTTCGCGGGTGCAGATGCGAACTTCGTCGCCCTCGGTGAGGTGGATTGGTCCTCCGCTCCGGAGATCTCCGACCCGGAGCTTCGGGCCCTGGAGATCCTGCAGGATGGCGATCGGCTTCGCCATGCTGGCCGAGACCGTGCGAATGCGTTCGTAGACCATGCGGTGGTCCGCATGCGAACCGTGGGAGAAGTTCATGCGGAAGACGCTGACGCCGGAGTCGATCAGCCGTTCGATCTGCTCCGTCGACGAGGTCGCGGGGCCGATGGTGGCGACGATTTTGGTAAGGGCAACCTGAGTCATCGACGTATGCTCCCACACATGAGGCTGGATATCGCTAGCAGCATCTTAACGTCTTTTGCCGCGACGGCCAGCCTCGCGTAGCCGATAATGTACGCAATGGCAGGATCAGCATACGATGGGATGCATCCGGGGGAGGCAGGCGGAACTATGGGGGCCACGGTCAAGGACAAGAAGAAGGGCAGGAAGGAGTCGACGGCTCCTTATAACGGCGGTGGATGGAAACTCCCGCCGCTCAAGCCGGACCTGTACATCAATCGCGAGCTGAGCTGGCTCGAGTTCAATCGCCGTGTCCTCGAGGAGATGGAAGAGCAGGCGACGCCCCTGCTGGAGCGGGTCAAGTTCGCCTCGATTTTCTCCTCCAACCTCGACGAGTTCTTCATGATCCGCGTTGCCGGGGTGAAGCGGAAGGTCGATGCCGGAATCACTGACCGTGGCGCGGACGGGCGGTTGCCAGCGCAGGTCGATCGTGAGATCCAGCGCCTGACGCAGACGTTGCTTGAGCGTCAGGCGCGGGGCGTTACGGAAGACCTGATCCCTGCGCTGCGCGAGGCCGGCATCGACATCCGTGACCATGACGACCTCAAACAGTCGGAGAAGGACGCGCTTGCGAATGTTTTCGAGCGCGAAATCTTTCCTGTGCTCACGCCGCAGGCGGTCGATCGTGGCCGGCGCTTCCCGCATGTCTCAAACGATAGCGTCAACCTGATCGTTGTGCTCAAGAGCAAGGGGGAGTCGCGTTTCGCCCGGGTCAAGGTCCCGGCGTTGTTGCCCCGGCTCGTGCCGGTGCCCGCGACGTCGCCGGAAGGGGAGACCGGGCAGGTGCTCGCCGGGCATGACAATGCGGTGGAACCGACATCGATCCGCTTCACGCCACTCGAGCAGGTGATTGCCGCGCATATGGACCGGCTCTTCCCGGGAAGCGAGGTCGTCGCCTCATACCCGTTCCACCTGATCCGGGACTCCGATGTCGAGCCGGACGAGGACGATGAGGATGCCGAGGACCTGCTCGAGATCATGCGGGAGACGCTGTCCCAGCGGCCTTTCGGCACGGTCGTTCGCCTCGATATCGATACAACGATGCCCCATGAAGTCCGGCAATGGTTGCTCCAGCAGGTCCATGCCGATGCGCGAGATCTCTACGTCATCGACGGACCTCTCGGTCTCGAGGACCTGATGGAGTTGTCCAAACTCAACCGGCCGGATCTCAAGGACCCTCCCTTTGTGCCGGCGATGAACTTCCCGTGGAAGCCGGTGGAGGGGGTGATCGAGCCATCCGACGTGTTCGACGTGATCCGCGAGAATGATGTGCTGATTCATTTGCCGTATCAGTCATTCAATGGCGTGGTTGATTTCGTTCGCGCGGCTTCCCAGGATTCCGATGTGGTCGCGATCAAGCAGACGCTCTACCGCGTCGGCAAGGATTCACCG
>CAZVAA010000110.1:0-5778 GCA_964624125.1 uncultured Sphaerobacteraceae bacterium
GTCTCCAGCCCCTCCGGGAAGGTCGCGAGATCGTGCCGCAGCATGGCGCGATCGATCGCGTTGTCCAGCCCGGCATCCGGCTTCCCGAGCAGGATGTTCGTGCGCAGCGTGTCGCTGAAGACCTGCGGCACCTGCCCGATGAAGGCGGCGCGGGGCGGGACCATCTCGTTCTCGAGGTCCGTCAGCGGCACGCCGTTCCAGCGGATGGTGCCCGCGTCGAGGGGGAGCAGCCCCATCACCGCCCGTAGCAGCGTCGACTTCCCGGCGCCGACCTCGCCGGTCACGATCACCAGCTCGCCCCGGTCGATTTGCAGCGAGACATCGAACACGCCCTGCTCCTCTCCGGCGTGGCGGCAGGTGAGGCCGTCGATCTCGAGGCGCTGGAGCTGCGGGATCGCATCCTGCCGGGACGGTTCCGGATCGGGCGGCAACGGCCCGCGAATGTGGATCGGCACGTGCCGGGCGAGCGCGTACGGATCCTCGTCAGCGATCAGCGCGTTCAGCCGCTCGATGGAGACGGTCGTCTGCCGGAAGTGCGCGAGGAACTGGCCGAGATCGCTGACGTAGTTCGTGATGGAGCCGAAGTACATGACGAAGAGGACGAAATCGCCGATGCCCATCTCTCCGGTGCGGAGACGGCTGGCGGTGAGCAGCATGATGGCGCCGCTGCCGACCGCGACCAGGTTCCCGCGCAGGGCGTCGATGAGGCGACCGGTCACCTGGTCGAGCATGGTGGCGCGTTTGCGGCGCTGCCCCAGGGCGCGGAAGCGGGCGAGGGCGCGTCCGGTTGCCCCGGCGGATTGCAGCGTGCCGATGCCGGAGACGAGGTCCCCGAGGGAGCCGGTCACCTCGCTGGTCGCGCGGCGGCTCTCGGCGCGGAGACGCGCGAGGCGGTCGGCGACGATGCGCGCCAGGGCGGTGACGGCGATCATCGGCAGCACGGTCGCGAGCGCGATCACCGGGTCGACGGCGATCAGGATGCCGAAGGCGATGAGCGCGATCACGCCATTCATGACGATCTCGTCCCGCCAGTCGAGGGCGTCCTCGGCGTTGTAGACGTCGTCGCGGAATCGGTTGATCGTGTCGCCGATCGGTCCGGCCAACGGCACGGCGCCGGGCCGGGCGAGGATCGCGCGAAGGAGGTTCATCCGCAGTAGCGTGCTCATCGTGAACCGCATCCGGATCTCCGAGTACCCGGAGGCGAGCCACAGGCCGGTGTCGGCGAGCGTGATCCCAACCAGGATCCACAGGAGCCAGGCCCAGCCGCCAGTGCCCGCTTCCAGGCGGTCGAAGAGTTCCTGTGCGACCAGTCCGGGAACGAGTCCGGTGAGGGCGAAGAGCGTCCAGCCGAGCGCGTGGAGGGTGCTGAGGATCGGGGCATAGGCGAACATCCGCCCAAGATAGCGCCAGGTCATGCGTGCCGTCATGCGAGGGCTCCTTCTGCAGTGGCGAGGAGTCGTGAGAAGCGGGATGCCGGATCAGCCTCCAGCGCCTCCCGGGATCCGTATTCGACGACGCAGCCGCCATCCAGCACGAGGATGTGGTCGGCGAGATGGAGGGTATCGACACGGTGCGCGATCATCACGCCGGTGCGCCCATCCAGCATCCGCGCGAAGGCGGTGTGGAGCTGCCGCTCGGTGGCCGGGTCGAGCCGTGACGACGCCTCGTCGAGCACGATGACGTCCGGGTCGCGTAGCAGGATGCGGGCGCAGGCGATGAGTTGTGCCTGCCCGGCGCTGAGGCCGGCGCCACCGGATTGCAGCGGCGTTTCCAGCCCGTCCGGCAGGCGGGCGAACCAGCGGTCCAGCCCGACATCGGACAGGACATCGCGCAGCCGCTCGTCCGGCACGGTCGCATCGAACAGCGTCAGGTTGTCGCGCAGCGAGGCGCCGAAGATGGCGACATCCTGCGAAACGATGCCGATGCGCTCGCGAATCTCCTCGATGCGGAGGGCGTCGATGGGGACTTGGTCGCCATTTCCCTGGACGAGTGAGACCGTTCCGGATTGCGCCCGCCAGGCGCGGGTGATGAGCCGGGCGATGGTCGTCTTGCCGCTACCGGTGCGCCCGACAATGCCGAGCACGCTGCCGGCGGGGATCCGTACCGACAGGTCGTGGATCACCGGGGCGGCCGGGTCATACCCGAAGGTGACGCCTTCCAGCTCCACGCCGAGCGGTCCCGCGGGCAGGTCGGCGCCGCTCGCCGCATCCGGCGCGGGCGGCTCCGCGAGCAGTTCCGCGACACGGCTGAGGCTGGCATCGGCCTGCTGGAACTCCTGCACCTCGTCCCGCAGGCGATTGACCGGCTGCTGCAGCATCTGGGTGTACTGGAACACGAGGTACACGGCTCCCAGCGACATTGCGCCGGACTGCACCTGGCTGGCGCCGATGGCGAGGGCCGCGACGGTCCCGAGACCGAAGAAGGTCGCGGTGGAGGCGGCCAGCGAGTAGCCGAACATCCCCGCCGTTCCCCTGACGCGGTAGAGCGCGCGCAGCAACATCGCGGCACGGTGCATCGCCCAGCCCGTCGCGTCGTTGGCGCGGACATCCTCGCGGGCGGCGAGGACATCGCCGAGAAAG
Source organism: uncultured Sphaerobacteraceae bacterium (assembly GCA_964624125.1). Taxonomy (GTDB): domain Bacteria; phylum Chloroflexota; class Chloroflexia; order Thermomicrobiales; family UBA6265; genus UBA6265. Next base: position 2,580 of record CAZVAA010000110.1, read on the forward strand.
CCGTAGTAGTCGGCGCTCGCCTGCCGCTCCCGCGCCCATGCCGGGGTCGCGGCGGTGCGGATGCCGAACATCGCGACGACCGCGAGGCCGAGCATCACCGCGACGACGGTCCCGATGCGCCAGTCGACGCGGAAGAGGAGGACGAGGATCGCGACCATCATCACGGCGCTGCCGAGGATATTCACGATGAAGCGGGAGAAGAAGCGGGCAAGGTGCGAGACATCGCCATCGACCCGCTCGATCAGCGTACCGGTCGTATGACGGGCATGGAAGGCCGCGCCCAGGGCGAAGAGATGGGCGAGGAGATCGGCGCGAAGCGCGTTGGTCGCCTCCCACGCGATGTGCTCGGAGGCCCATGTCTCGACCGGAGCGAGGATATATCCCGCAATGGCGAGCGCCGCGGCGAGGATCGCGATGGTGATGAGATCGCCCATCGGCGCGCCACCGATGGCGCGGTCGATGAAGCGGGCGGTCAGGATCGGGGTGATGAGCTGGACGGCGATGGTCGCGGCCAGGATCAGGCCGAGCAGCGCCAGTGGCCAGCGAACGGGTTTGGTATAGGTCGCCAGCATGGATCGGCGGGAGCCGGCTGGCGGGGCAATGGATGACACGGAATGGTCACTCCGGGATGAAGGCAACACGAGAAGCCCTGCGTGACCTCACGCAGAACGATGTGAAGCGCAATCCGGAGTGGGTGGAGGGCTAGGCCCGGAACGACTCCGTGTTGCGCAGGTGTGGGGTTCTGGATTGCATGGCTGAACGCCTCCTGCGCGTGTGTGGCGGGGCCGGGTGCCCACGCCTTTTGCAGGATAGCAAGCGGGGTCAACTCCGGTGTGTGGGCTTGGGAAACCGTCCTCATGTGCGCGACGCCGGGGAGCGTCCGCGGTGGACGTACCTTGTTCGGTTGTGCCGGGCGTGCGACAGTCATGGACAGTGATGTCATGGGTCCGTATGGAGGGGTTGATTGATCCGGCGGTTTACGCAGAACCAGAAGTACGTCGTGGCGGCGGTCTACGTCAGCGCCATGATCCTCAATTCCCTCGATTCGACCATCGTCAACGTCACGCTGGCCACCCTCGGGCGGGAGTTCGGGGTCGCGGCGTCGTCCATCGAGTCCGTCGTCGTCGCCTATCTCGTCAGCCTCGCGGTCTTCATGCCGGCATCCGGCTGGCTGGGTGACCGGTTCGGCGTCAAGAACGTCTTCCTCGTCGCCCTGGCGGTATTCACCATCGCCAGCGTCCTGTGCGGCTTCGCGCTTACGCTCAACCAGCTCGTGCTCTACCGGATCCTGCAGGGCGCGGGGGGCGGGTTGCTCACCCCGGTCGGAATGGCGCTGCTGTTCCGCACCTTCCCGCCGGCGGAGCGCGTTGGGGTCTCTCGCGTGCTGATGTATGCGCTGGTCCTCGGGCCGGCGCTGGGTCCGGTGCTCGGCGGCGGCATCCTCGAGGTGGCGAGCTGGCGATGGACCTTCTGGGTGAAGGTCCCGATCTCGGCGGCGGCGCTGTTCTTCGGATGGCGCTACCTGAACGACGAGCGCAACGAGGAGCCGGCGGAACGGTTCGACCTGCCGGGGTTCATCTCCGGTGGCGCGGGACTCGGGATGCTGATGTACGCCTTGCTGGAAGGGCCGGACCTCGGGTGGAGCTCGCCGGCCGTGCTCGGGCCGGGGCTCGCTGGCGTGGCGCTGCTGACGTTCTTCGTCTGGCATGAGCTGCGCACCCGCTTCCCGATGGTTGACCTGCGATTGCTCGGCAACCGGCTCTTCTTCGCGGTCATCCGGGTCGGGTTCTTTGGCACGGCGGGGTTCCTCGGGTCGCTGTTCGTGGTGCCGCTGTTCCTGCAGGTGGTGCGCGGCGAATCCCCGCTCACGACCGGGCTGGTGACGGCGCCGGAGGCGCTCGGCGTGGTGGTCTCCTCGCAGGTCGTGGCGCGACTCTACCCGCGTGTCGGTCCGCGCCGGCTGATGGCGTCCGGGTTGCTGCTGGTGACGCTGGCGATCATCTGGCTGGCATTTATCGACCAGGAGACGTCGCTGGGCCTGATCGCGCTCAACATGTTCGTGATCGGGGTGGGGATGGCGTTTATCTTCCTGCCGAACCAGGCGGCGAGCATGGCGACGATCGAGCGGCCCAAGCTGGGCGGGGCGAGCATGCTCTACAGCGTGCAGCGGCAACTGGGCAGCGCGTTCGGGGTCGCGGCGATGTCGACGGTGCTGTCGCTGGTCGGGGTCGTGACGTTGGGCAACGGCGGGGTTGAGAATCCCAACGTGGATGCCTACCGGGCGGCGTTCCTGGCGGCGGCGGTGCTGACCTTCATCGGGTCCTGCTGGGCGTGGCTGGTGCCGGACGAGGATGCCGCGGAGACGATGAAGCGGTAGCCTCGCGGCTCACGGCACCGCTGGCGGATCGATCGGGTCACGGCCAGTGATGCGTTTGATGGTCCGGGGTCCGAGCGTGAACACGGCGATGCCGGCGATGATCATGGCGATTCCGATGACAGGACGGCCAGGGTCGATCTCCCAGCCCACGATGTACCCGAAGAACATCAGCATCGCCGCGGTGATGAGGTATCCGACCGAGAGCACGATGAGCACGATTTGGGCGATGGCGCGCCGGATGAGATGTCCGGGGGTGCGTCGTTTTCGAGACATGTCGCCATTCTACGGGATCGCCCTTGCCCCGTCGGGTACCATGGTTGCCATGATTGTGTAATTCCTGATTTCCCCAAGAGATGACAGCAGGAGAGGCCCGTTGGGCCGTTTCAATGTGCGCCGCACGGGAGACCTTTGCCGGCCCCGATGGCGCCCCGGAACGTGTCCACCCGATGCCCGGAAGGGGCATATCCGCACACCGGGATGTTCGGGAAATCGACGCCTGTGGCGCCGATCGGGCTGACAAGCCCCTACGGCGAATGCATGGTGTGATGCACGGTGGAGTACTCAGGAATGAAGATTCGGGCATTGACGCGAGATGATGCGGACGCCTGCGAGGCGATCGTGCGGGGATTGTCGGACTGGTTCGGGATAGAGGAAGGCGTCGTGGAGGCGCGGGAGTATCTCGAAACGCAGGATGGACTGGTCGCGGAGGAGCATGGGCGCATCCTCGGATACCTGACGTATACGAGCGAGTTCCCGGAGAGCGCGGAGATCACGTGGATGGCGGTCGCCGCCGATGTTCACCGGCGCGGGATCGGCCGGGCA
>CAZVAA010000110.1:5878-8984 GCA_964624125.1 uncultured Sphaerobacteraceae bacterium
GCCGGGGAGGCCCGAAAGGTCGTTCCGGCCTGCTCCTATGTGGATGCGTGGATCCGGCGCCATCCGGAATATCACGACCTCGTGACGTAGCGAATGTGGAAGGAGACGCTCCGAACGAGGAGGGCCGCCGGCCCTCCTCGTTCGGCATGATGCCGGTTGATAGCCGGCCTGCTCAGGCGTGCGGCTTCAGCACGACCTTGATGCAGCCGTCTTCCTTGTCGCGGAACTTCTGGTAGAGGTCGGGTGCGTCGTCGAGCGGCGCCGTGTGGGTGATGACGAAGCTCGGGTCGATGTCGCCGTCGACGATCTTCTGGAGCAGCGGCTCCATGTAGCGCTGCATATGGGTCTGGCCGCTCTTGATCGTCAGCGCCTTGTTCATGATCGTGCCCATCGGGATCTTGTCGGCGAAGCCGGTGTAGACGCCGGGAACGGAGACCGTGCCGCCCTTGCGGACGCATTTGACGGCCTCGCGGAAGACATGCGGACGGTCCTGCTCCAGCTTCACCTTCTGCTTGACGGTGTCGTAGGCGTTGATCGCTTTCTCCATGAGGCCGCCAGCGGCGTGCGACTCCGTGCCGACCGCGTCGATGGCGCGATCCGGGCCGCGGCCGTCCGTCATCTCCTGCAGGGCGTCGTAGACGTTCTGCTTGCTGGTGTCGATGACCTCGGCCTTGCCGTGGGTCTTCGCCATCTCCAGGCGCTCCGGCACCATGTCGATCGCGATCACGCGCCCGGCGCCGAGCATCCACGCCGACTGGATCGTGAACTGGCCGACCGGTCCGCAACCCCAGACAGCGACGGTATCTCCCTCCTCGATCTCCGCGTTCTCGGCGCCCATGTAGCCGGTCGGGAAGATATCGGAGAGGAAGAGGACCTGGTCGTCGTCCATGCCGTCGGGCACCTTGATCGGTCCGACGTTGGCGTGCGGCACGCGGAGATATTGCGCCTGGCCGCCCGGGAACCCGCCGAGCAGGTGCGAGTAGCCGAAGAGCCCTGACGGCGAATGGCCCATGACCTTGCTGACCATCCCGGCGTTGGGGTTGGTGTTGTCGCAGAGCGAGAAGAGCTGGCGCTTGCAGAACCAGCACTGGCCGCAGGCGATCGTGAAGGGCACCACGACGCGGTCGCCAACCTTGTGTCGGGTGACCTCGCTGCCGACCTCGACGACCTCGCCCATCGGCTCGTGCCCGATGATGTCGCCTTCCTTCATGGCGGGCATGATGCCGTTGTAGAGATGCAGGTCGGACCCGCAGATCCCGGTCGAGGTGACCTTGATGATGATGTCGGTGGTGTCCTTGATCTCAGGGTCGGGGTGGGTATCGATCCGGATATCGTGGGTGCCGTGCCAGGTGACTGCTTTCATGGGTTGGATGCTCCCGGTGTATGAATCGCGATTGTCGTCGCGGAGCGTCATGCACGTGCGGTGCCATAGCGAGAACACGTGGCGGTGAGACCGTTTCCCGCACCTGCCCCTGCTCCACCTTCTTTCCCTGCACCGGTCGTTACCGGTTGGCTTTACAGGATCACCCCGGTTCAAATGCTAGTTGTGTACGTACTTTACCATCTACGAAAAATGAAAAAGTAGTAAGCCAGATGGATCAATTGGGCCATTGGCGTTACGTATAGACCACTGCATTATTCATTCATAGTGAGTTTCGCAATGGCGCGAGGGCTCGAACGGTAGGCACGATGAAGCGTGCGCTCCCCCGAAACCCCCAATCCTGCGGGATATCGTCGATATCCCGGCGATCCGATCTCATTTTGGTCTTTGCCGCCAGGTAATGTGCCCGGGGGTTGATACCCCCTGACGCATGACCGCAATAGCGAATACCAGTGCCCGACCGGCGCCTTCCTGTTTGAAGGAAACCGGGGAGGGACAGGGTCCCTGTGTCCTGCAATCGACGATTGTGATGTTATGTAGCTCTATTTGAGGTTGGTTTCATGAATATCGTGAGTCCCCAGAGCAAACCAGTTGTGTGTTTTGTGATCGGTACCCGTCCGGAAGCGATCAAGGTCGCGCCGATCATCCTGGCGATGCATGCCGAGGGCCGGATGCAACCCTGGCTGGTCAACACCGCGCAGCAGGCACATATCGTCGAGCAGGCACTGCAGGCGTTCGGCGTTGTGGCCGACAGCACGGTGGCGCTGCAGCGGACGACCGGTTCCATGGCGGAGCTGACCTCACGGTTGCTGCAACCCCTCGATGCGTTGCTCGCCGAGATCCAGCCCGCCGCGGTGGTGGTGCAGGGCGATACGTCGACGGCGATGATCGGCGCGCTCGCCGCCTTCTGGCGACAGGTGCCGGTGGTCCATGTCGAGGCCGGCCTGCGGTCGGGACGACTGGATTCGCCGTTTCCGGAAGAGGCGAACCGGCGGATTGTCGATCACATCTCCTCGTTGCACCTCGCGCCGACGGAGATGTCGCAGGCGAATCTCGCTCGTGAGGGGCTCGCTGGTGACCATGTGCTGGTGACGGGCAACACCTCCGTCGATGCGATCCGGATGATGGCGAGCGCGTCCACGCCATTCGCTGATGAGGCGCTGGAGGACATCGCCGCGTCAGGTCGTGACCTGGTCCTGGTCACCTGCCATCGCCGGGAATCGTGGGGCGAGCCGTTGCAAGACATCCTCTCCGCCGTCCGGGAGCTTGTGGAGCGGCATCCCAGGGCGCAGGTGGTGTTCCCGGTCCATCCGAACCCGCTGGTTCACGACGCGGTGCATGCGGCGCTGGGTGGAGTGGATCGCGTGCATCTCTGCGCGCCGCTGTCCTACCCGGAGCTCGCGAGGCTGCTGTCCATCAGCACGCTGGTGCTGTCCGATTCCGGTGGAATCCAGGAAGAGGCTCCGACCTTCGGCGTGCCGGTACTGGTCCTCCGCGAGGTGACCGAGCGGATGGAAGCGGTCGAGGCGGGCGTGGCCCGGCTGGTCGGAACCGACCCGGCGGCGATCGTTGCCGAAGCGTCCCGCTTGCTGGAGGATCCGGCGGCACGTCTCGGCATGGTGGCGAGCCAGAACCCGTTTGGCGACGGAACTGCCGCCAGGCAGACCGTCGAGGGGATCGCGAGTCTCCTGGCGCTGGACACCCCGGTCGTATTTGCTCCCGTCA
>CAZVAA010000111.1:0-8953 GCA_964624125.1 uncultured Sphaerobacteraceae bacterium
GAGTGGTTGCGCCTCAGTTACCGGGCGAAGTACGGCGAGAGATAGTCCCGGCCTTTAAGTTCATCGAGGTCGGCACGAATCGGTGTAAGTGGATCGATGTCAAGTGCCCGGCATGCCGCGCCGGTGAGCCGGAAGAGGTCGTGGGCGAGGGATGGCGAGAAATCCCTGCTTGCCATCTCCTGTGATCGTGCCTTGACCAGTGTGGCGAGCGTCTCGGGGTTGGTCGTTCGCTGCTGGTCATCATCCTGCACAAGGGCTTCATCCGGTCGCACGTCGTCCCAGGTGAATCCCCGGCGTAGCGATTCGACCGCGATCCAGTAGCAAACCTGGCTCGCCTCCAGGACGAGATCCTCTGCCTGCGACGTGTGGATGTGCGTGCCGTCCAGCACTCCAGCGAGTTCCCCCAATTCATCCCGAACGCGGGAGGCGACTGATGTCTCAGCCGAACGCAGTGCCCGCGAGGTTCCGGACCTGGCCGCAAGGTCGTTGTCCTTCAGGTACGCGTATGCACCCCACCAGCGGCGTAGGAGCGCCTCAGGGCCGTCGGGAGGACCGTAGACGGCTATCGGGTCGAAGTAGCGTTCTCGGACCGTTACAAGCGAATTGTCGGGTTCGAGCCGGCGGTAGTAACACGTGGGGTAACCATCGTGGCAGACGGCGCCGTCCTGCTGTACCTCGATGAGCAGGCTATTCTGCTCACAGTTGATATAAATGTCGCGAACGTGCTGCAGGTGGCCGGAGCTTTCGCCCTTCTTCCAGAGCTTTCCACGCGACCGGCTCCAGAAATGGACCAGTCCGCTATCGCGTGTCTTCTCCAGCGCTTCACGATTCATGTACCCGACCATCAGGACGTCACGTGAGGCTTCGTCCTGGATGACGGCCGAAACCAGGCCATCAGCCGGCCAGGCAATCGGGAGTTCCAGGCTCATTGCGCGATGACCTCACGTACCGGGATGCCCTTCTCGCCCAGGTATCGCTTGACATCCGCGATGCGGAGGGTACCGAAGTGGAAGAGGGAGGCGGCAAGGACCGCGTCGGCGCGCCCGGGCTCGAGAGCCTCACGGAAGTGTTCCAGCGTACCGGCTCCACCCGATGCGATCACCGGGATGTTCACCGCGGAGCTAACCGCCTCGAGCAGTTCCAGGTCATACCCGTCGCCGGTGCCGTCCCGATTCATGCTCGTCAGGAGGATCTCGCCGGCGCCGCGTCGCTCGACCTCGGCCGCCCAGTCGCGGACATCCTTGCCGGTTGCCGTCCGTCCGCCGTGGGTGAACACTTCCCAGCGGTCTTCTCCATCGACCTTCCGGGCATCGATCGCCACGACTACGCACTGGCTGCCGAACTGCTCTGCGCCCTGGTTGATGAGGTCCGGGTTCGAGATTGCCGCGGTATTGATGCTGACCTTGTCCGCCCCGGACGAGAGAAGGGCGCGCATGTCCTCAACCGAGCGCACGCCGCCGCCAACGGTGAGCGGGATAAAGACCTGGTCGGCTGTCTCCCGCACGACATCGAGGATGGTCTTCCGGTTCTCCGACGAGGCGGTGATGTCGAGGAACACGAGTTCGTCGGCCCCTTCGCGGTTATAGAATGCGGCCATCTCGACCGGGTCTCCGGCATCGCGAAGTTCAACGAACTCGACGCCCTTGACGACGCGCCCGTCGTTCACGTCGAGACAGGGGATAACTCGTGCGGTGAGTCCATTTGCGGTATTGGTCATGACTTCGCTTCCTCGCTTGCTGCGATCCTCAGCGCATCTTTCAGCGTAATGGTCTCGCGATAGAGCGCAGCGCCGATGATTACACCGGCCGCGTTGGCATCGCGCACACGTCGGACATCTTCCAGGGTCCCGATGCCGCCGGATGCGATGATATTCCCGGGTACGGCGGAGATCATCTCCTCGAGTGCCTGGATGTTGGGGCCGGCGAGCTTTCCATCGCGATGGATGTCCGTGAAGATAAAATGCCGGACGCCAATCGAGGCGAACCGTTGTGCCGCTTCGACCGCGTCGATTTCCGTTTGGTCGAGCCAGCCCTGGGCCGCCAGCTTTCCGTTCCGCGCGTCGAGCCCGACCGCTATCCGGTCGCCGAACTCCGAGACCGCTTCCTCGACGAAGTCAGGGTTGGAGATCGCGGCTGAGCCGATGATCATGCGATCGATTCCCAGGTTCGCGACCTCGCGGATGTCGGCCATCGTGCGGAGACCCCCGCCGAGCTCGAGTTTCTGGGGAACCGCCGCGCGGATGCGGGCTATGGCGTTTGCATTCGCACGAGTGCCGTCCCGGGCGCCATCAAGATCGACGATATGGATCCACTCCGCGCCGGCGTTGGCCCAACGCTTCGCAGCATCGACCGGGTCGGCGTCGAAGACGGTCTCCTGGTTGTAATCACCTTCAACAAGACGGACGGCCTGGCCACCGCGAATATCGATGGCGGGATAAACGATCATGGGAGCGTTGCCTCGTGATTTATGAGCCGGGGCTCCAGTCGAGCCACGTTTTCAGGAGTTGGAGTCCTGCGCCGCCGCTCTTCTCCGGATGGAATTGGGTCCCCCAGACATTGTCGTGGATGACGAGACTGGTGAATTCGTCGCCATACGGCGTGATGCCGGCGGTGGTCGCGTGGTCTGTCGGGCGCACGAAATAAGAGTGAACGAAATAGAACGACGTCTCCGGCAGGTGGCTCACCGGCGTGCCCTCGCGGAAGGTGACGGTGTTCCAGCCCATATGTGGAACCTTGAGGTCGCCGCCCAGACGGACGGCGGTTCCTTCAAGCACGCCGAGCCCGACAGTCGGGCCTTCCTCCTGGTTGCCGAATAGCAGCTGCATGCCAAGGCAAATACCCAGGAGCGGCGTCCCGGAAGCCACCACGTCATGGATCGCTGCGGCGAGTCCGGTGTTGTGCAGTCGTTCCATCGCTGCCTTCGCATTGCCGACGCCGGGCAGGACGACGCGGTCGGCCTCCCGGATTTCATCCGGATCTGCGGAGACGGAGATGCTGGCGCCATTCGCTTCGAGCGCCCGGCTGATCGAACGGAGGTTCCCTGCGCCATAGTCAATGATGGCGATCATGCGAGCAGCCCCTTGGTGGACGGGATAGCGTCGGTCGGGCCCGTTTGGCGAACCGCTTGGCGAAGCGCCACGGCTGCCGCCTTGAAGATGGCTTCTGCGGCGTGGTGACTGTTCCGCGCGCGCAGGAGATCGACATGCATGGTGATTCCGCTGTTCATGGCGACGGATCGCCAGAACTCTTCGATGAGGCTTGCCGCGAAGTCCGTGCCGATGACGGCCTCCGGCATCTCCGCGCGAAACTCGAGAAACGGTCGTCCGGAGATATCAATCACCACACGAGCAAGCGCCTCGTCAAGGGGCGCGTAGGCGTGTGCGTAGCGCTCGATACCTTTGCGGTCGCCAAGCGCCTGGCGAATCGCCTGGCCAATAACGATGCCGACGTCCTCGACCGTGTGGTGCGGGTCCATTGCCGCATCACCTTTTGCCTGCAGGTCGATGTCCATGCGACCGTGTCGGCCCAGTGCGTCCACCATATGATCAAGGAAGGGCACACCGGTCTCGGCACTGACGTTACCGGTGCCGTCCACCTCGAGGATCAGGTCGATCGACGTCTCGCCCGTGGTGCGGCTAATGGTCGCGCGGCGGTCATTGTTCATAGTGTGGCTTCCTGTGTCGCTGGCAGCGTCGCCAGGACGTCCTGCAAGGCCTCGAGGAACGCGTCGTTTTCCTCGGGAAGGCCAATGCTGACGCGAAGGCAATCATGAAGGCCCCACCCGGTGGTGCCATAGCGGCGAACAAAGACGTTCCGCTCCGTGAGGCCATCCAAAACAATTGTGCTGTCCTCAACCGGCAACCGGAAGAGGACGAAGTTTGTGGACGAGGGATAGGCAGTGACGCCGGGCAGTTCATCGAGCGCGGCTGTGACGCGAGTGCGCTCCACAACCAGCTTGTCGCGATTCGCTTTCAGGAGGTCGAGATCCTCAAGTGAGGCGATTGCGACTTCCGCGCTCAGGGCGGAGACGTTGGCAAAGGCTGGCGTCACGCGAGCCAGGTAGGGGACGAGTGCTTCCGGAAAGATTCCATAGCCGACCCGCATGCCGGCGAGACCGGCGAACTTGCTGAGCGTCCGAAGCGCGATGACGTTCTCACGCGAGTTCACCAGATCGAGATGATCGATCCCTGCGAACTCCGCGTAAGCTTCATCGATGGCGACCGGACACGGCACATTATCCACGATCTTCTCGATGTCCTCGCCTGGGAGCAGGTGCCCGGTCGGGTTGTTCGGGTTACACAGCATGATCAACCGGGTCTTCTCGTTGACCGATTTGATGATGCCGTCGACGTCGAGTTTGAAATCCGGGGCTGGACCGAGCGGGACGTTGATGACCTCGGCGCCGTGCAAGGAGAAGAGGCTGCGATAGACGCCAAAAGTCGGATCCGAGATGATCGTTTCGGTGCCAGGCTCGATGAAGAGCATCGCCAGCGTATTGATGACGTCATCCAGGCCCGCACCCGGGACGATCCGGGTTGCATCCACGCCTACGTATGACGCAAGTGCCTCTCGCAATGGGGTCTGTTGGTAATCCGGATACCGGTTGGCACGACCCCATGTCGCGAGGACCTCTTGCGCTCCAGGCGTGAGTGGGTATGGGGATTCGTTCCAGTCGAGTCTCACGACTGGTCCATCCATCAGGCGAGATGCGACTGGGGTATACCCATCCGCAGGTGAGAGATTTGATCGTACGAAGTCGGTGATAGCCATGAGCTGGCGATTCCTTTGTGTTCTGGTGGTGACTGGCAAGAAGCGCCAGGCAGCAGGGGAGCTAGAGCAAGAATTTGTCCAGTGAGGAGACGAGAATCTCGCTGGCCCCCACGGCGCGCAACTGCTCGATCTTCTCCCAGAACTCATCTTCCCTGATAGCGGTATGGACCGCGACCCAGCCGGGGTCGGCGAGCGGCACCACGGTTGGGGCCTTCAGGCCCGGGAGGAGACCACGGATGTCGGTCAGGGCGGACTCCGGTGCGTTCATCATCACGTACTTGTACTTGTTCGCGGCGTCGACGGCCTTGATCCGGAGCAAAAGACGATCGATGTTCTCCCGCTTCACGGGGTCAGCCATGGATGCCTTGTTCGCGATCAGCACCGCTTCGGATTCGAGCACGGTGTGTATCGACTTGAGGTCGTTGAGCTGGAGTGATGAACCCGTCGCAGTGAGCTCCACGATCGCGTCAGCGACGCCCAGCGCAGGCGCGACCTCCACCGAGCCGCTGATGGTGACGATTTCCGGTTCGCCGCCGATCTCTTCGAAGAATTTGCGTGCAGAATGCGGGAAGCTCGTCGCAATACGTGAGTTCAGGAGTTGCTCGGGTGATTCGATGCCGGAATCGTTCGGCACCGCAACGACCAGCTGGCAGTACCCGAATCCGAGGGAATGGATTTCCTCCACATCGGCGCTTTGCTCATGGACGAGGTTTCTTCCAACGATCCCGAGGTCGACGGTCTCCAGCTCGACGTATTCGGGGATATCGTCGTCGCGCGCGTAGAGGATCGACAGCGGGAAGTTGCGCGCCCGGGAGAAGAGGCGCTGGCCGTACGTCTCGAACGAGAGGCCGATTTGCTTCAACACGCTGATCGTGTGATCGGTGAGGCGGCCCTTGCGCTGGATCGCAAGTTTCAGGGTGTCATCGCCGTTGATGATGGAACGGGCGGAGGTCATTCGTGTGTGGTCCTGACGTCACGTAGCGGTTGGAAAAAGGTAGACGCCTCCCGCATGTGGGAGGCGTCGTCGTTGACAGGGCACTTGTAGCACGCTGGCCACTGCTTCGCCAAACGGTTATGTCCGTACCCTGTTGCTGAAGTCACCCGGCGGATGAATGAGCAGATCGAGCGCCATCCAGAACGAGAGGCAGTATGGATAGAGGAAGAGCGGCAGCGCCACCACGAGAGCGACTGCCGAGACTTGCATCTGCATGACGCTCATATCGGTATACGCGATCATCCAGATAGCCGCGAGCACACCGAGAATCGCGGTCAGCCCGATGTTGAATACGTAGGAACCGAGGAAGTAGCCGTCCTCGTGGGCGAAGAGTGTGTTGCAGTGCGGGCAGCGTTCCTTGAGCGAGAACCAGTTGTTGAAGATTTTGCCGCCGCCGCAGTAGGGACAGCGCCGGAGCACACCTCGCCAGAGCGTCTGACCCAGGCGCATCAGGCCACTGTCCGAGAGATCGATTTGTCGTTGGTTTTGGGTTGAATCGGTAGACATGAATTTTGGACCTTGAATACGGGCGGGGCACAATGCCCCGTTCCCTCACTCTATCGATTCTGATACATTTCACCGAGAAACTCCAAGCAATTGCATTGAGAAGGGCGCCACGCTTTGGGGCGCTGTGGGTCCGCCTGTATCCAGGTGACGATCGGGAGAACAAAATCGGTGTTGGCGAAAGTATTGAGCTGCGCGGTGGTCGGGCTGGATGGAGTGCTGGTCGAGGTCGAGGTGGATGTCGGCGGGGGCAAGCCCGGTGTCGTGTTGGTCGGATTGCCCGATGCCGCTGTCCAGGAAAGTCGCGAGCGGGTGCGCTCTGCGATCCGCAATTCCGGAGGTCGCGTGCCCAACGGCCGGATCACAGTCAACCTGGCGCCGGCAGACATAAAGAAGGCCGGGCCGACGTACGACCTGCCGATCGCGCTCGGCGTCCTCATGTGCTCTAACCAGCTGGCTGCGGATATCGATGATGCGCTCTTTGTCGGCGAACTGTCGCTCGATGGTGCGGTGCGTCACACCCCCGGCATTATCTCGATGATGGCGATGGCCGCCGAGCGTGGGCTGCGCCGGGCCTTTGTTCCCGAAGTCGATGCACGAGAGGCGGCGCTCATCGATTCGCTCGAGGTGTATCCGGTCCGCACCCTCGCGGACCTGGTGAACCATCTCTGCGGCGATGTCCCGATTGCGCCGATAGATGCCGACCCTGATAGTTTTGCGGCAACGGACGCTACAGCGATTACGGACTTTGCTGACATCAAGGGGCAGGAACATGTGAAGCGGGGCCTGGAGGTTGCCGCGGCCGGGTCGCATAACCTCGTCATGAGCGGTCCTCCTGGCTCCGGCAAGACTTTACTTGCCCGCTCCCTGCCATCGATCCTGCCGCCCATGAGCCTTGAAGAGGCGCTTGAGGTCACCCGGATCTACAGCGTTCGCGGTCTGCTTCCGCCTGAGACACCATTGGTAAGGGATCGTCCCTTCCGCTCCCCGCATCACACAACCAGCCACGCGGGATTGGTCGGCGGGGGAACGTGGCCACGACCGGGGGAGATCAGCCTTGCCCATAGAGGGGTGCTGTTCCTCGACGAGTTGCCGGAATTCAATACGCAAACGCTGGAAGTGCTTCGCCAACCGCTGGAAGATCGGCGGGTGACGCTCGCCCGCGCGTCTGGCACGCTCAGCTTCCCGGCGAGTGTGACGCTGATCGCGGCGATGAATCCATGCCCTTGCGGATTTCACGGTGACCCGGTGCGCGAGTGCCGATGTTCACCATCGGCGGTGACGCGATACCAGAAGCGCATCAGTGGACCGTTGCTGGATCGAATCGATATTCACTTGCAGGTGCCGCGCATCGACTATGAAGAACTCGCGGATCGCCGGGCAGGCGAGAGGTCCATGTCGGTTCGTGAGCGTGTACAGGCGGCGAGGGAAGTCCAGGCCAAACGCTATGCCGAATCGGATTTGCTTACGAACTCGGATATGGGGCCGCGAGAGGTACAAAAATACGCGAAGCTCGACGAGGCGGGTGAAAACCTGATGCGGATGGCGGTGCGGCAATTGAGCCTCTCCGCACGGGCGTACCATCGCGTGCTGAAACTGGCACGGACGATTGCGGATCTCGCGGGGATGGAGCAGGTGCAGTCAACACACGTTGCCGAAGCCCTGCAATACCGACCAAGGCAGGTGGAGATGTGATCAAGATCACCTGATTTCCTCTTCTGTGATTCATGCCGCTTTGCATCTGGTCGAAGCAAGTTCGAAGAAGCAACCGAATCGGTATTCCTGTGTACTGGGTGTGCTGGGGATTTGGGGTCTGTGCTTCGGGGCGATCCCGAAGACGGACCCCAGAAGGCCATGTGGTGCCGTCGGGTAACCATTCACAAGAGCCCGAACCAGTAGCAGGAGAAGCGGTTATGAGCGAGATAGTAGTGCAGGCGTTTATCACGCTCGATGGAGTGGTCCAGGCCGGCGGAGGGCCGGACGAAGACCCCGAGGGCGGGTTCGCGCACGCTGGTTGGACGACGAACTATGACGCCGAACACGGCGCGGAAGAAATCAACGAGCTCGTCGGTCAATGGGAGCGCAATACCGGAGCGCTGTTGCTCGGACGAAAGACATACGACATTTTCTCCCGCTCCTGGGGCGTGTGGGACGAGGACGCCGTAGGTCTGGATGGCGACCTGACCCGCCGTTATAACCGCATCCCGAAGTACGTTGCATCGCGCACGCTGACAGAGCCTGGCTGGAAGAACACTGAGATCCTTGGCCCGGATGTCCCTGCTGCCGTGAAAGGGCTTCGTGATCAGCCAGGCGATGAGATCCGAATCTGGGGAAGCACTGAGCTGGTCAGGACGCTCGCCGGACATGACCTGATCGACGAATATCGGCTTGCCGTATACCCGCTGGTGCTGGGTTCCGGCAAGAGGTTGTTTCCCGAGGGGTTCCCCCTCACCAGGTTGACCCATGTCGATACCCGCGGACTGTCATCCGGAGTCCAGGTCAACACCTACCGCCGATCCGCCTCGAACTGAGGATGAGCGACGCCTGAGGCCTGTCGCGACGTGCGACGGGCGTCAGGCGATTCAAACATGGGCTCGATCCTCGCCGAACAGCCGGCAAGCTACCGCTTCGCGAGTTCCTCGCGGAGCTCCTTGGCGAGCTGGCGGGCGCGCTGCTCGGCTTCCTG
>CAZVAA010000112.1:0-8844 GCA_964624125.1 uncultured Sphaerobacteraceae bacterium
ACCGTCTCATGACCCTCGCCGGAAGCATCCATCCCGACTGGGTCTGGATGCTGGATGATGACCAGTTCGTTGAGCACGATGCGCTCCGGCGCATGCTGGAGACCGCGAACGCCACGGACGCCGATTGCGTCGTCGGGCGTGTACCGCACACCTTCGAGGGCAGCACCGAACAATGGGCCCAGTGGTCTGGCATCTTCGACGAAGTCCATCGTCCGACGGGCGAGACCACCAAACGCTTCGGCACGAACGGTCCGCTCGTACGATACGCGGCACTGAAGCAGGTGCCGGGGCCGTTCGATCCGGCCCTCAAATTCGCCGGGGGACATCATGGCGGGGAAGACAGTGATTTCTTCACCCGGTTCCGCAGCATGGGATTCACGGCGATCGGATGTGACGAGGCGGTGATTTTCGACCGGTTACATGCCAGCCGGAACAACCCCGACTGGCTCACCCACCGCGCCTTGAGGATCGGCCTTATCAAGGGCTTCCTGGTCCGGGAAGTCGACCCCTCACCCCGGAAATTCCTGTTCTGGGTGGGAAGCGGCGCTGGCTACGCCGTCGTCAATGGTCTCGCCACCCTGCTCACCTTGCCGTTTGGTCCATCCCGTTCCTTTAAGTACCGGATCCGGACCGTGCAGGGATATGGGGTGGTGCTTGGCGCGCTTACTGGCAGGCGCTTCCTGCGCGGCAAGGAACCCGCCACAACACACGGTCGCTAATCCGGATCTCGCCGCAGAGGAACCTCGACAAGGAGACCATGGGGACAATGACGCATTCCGGAAACACACTCACATTGAACCTGTACGCGCTCGGGGTGCTGATGGTCATTGCGCTCGCCGGCATCACCGCGGCGCATGCCCCAACCATGGCGATTGGCGGCACGCTGCTCGCGGTCGGCGGGCTCTCGGCGATCATCCTGATCCAGCGTGCCGCAGTCCTGACCACCACCCTGACCTGTTATGGCATCCTGATCAGCTTCCAGGCGTTCCTGCCTCGCCGTGGTGAGGACCAGGCCAGCCCGGTCTCCGGAGGCGGCCTCGATGCGCGCGCCCTGTCCCAGCTCGCGATTTTCGCGCTGGTCCTGTTCGTCGCGGCCTGCCTCTGGGTCATCGCCAACATCCAGCTCAGCGACCTCCGGCAATTTCCCCTGAATATTCTGGTGCCCTATTCGGTATTCATCCTTGTCTCGATCCTGTACACTCCCGAGCCACCCTGGCCGATGTACAGCCTGTTCAAGCTCGGAACCATTCTCGCGTTACTGGCGGTGCTTTCCAGGATCATTGTGTATGAGGCCCAGCTCAAACGAGCGATCGACGTGATGCTGGGCGCGATCACGGTTGTCCTGGTCGTATTCTGGCTCGACGTCGCCCGGGGAGCGGCGGAACAGTCTGCCGGCCGCTTCCGGACCGAATGGATGCACCCCAACCACGGCACCCTGCTCGCGGTCGCCCTCCTTCTCGCGCTCACTGTCCGGTTCCTCGTATCTCCAATGATGGAAAACCGGGCGAGAAACCTCAGCCTTGCCGGTTTCGCGGCCGCCAGCGCCATGGCCATGGGCAGCAAGAGCTCCCTCGGCGCCGCGGCGATCGCGCTATTGATCGCAACCATTGTGGTCATCGCCAGGAAGCCCACCGGTCCGATGCTCGGGCGATACCTTGTGCTCGGGATGTGCGGTCTCGGGGTGATCTACTACTTCATCATGAACAATCTCGGCATCGTCTCCCACCTGGCCCTCTACGAGCAAAACACCGAAAGCGGAAGCCTACTCACCGGTCGTGTCCCGGTCTGGAACACGGCAATCAGCTCGACGATGTCGGACCCGATCACCATGACCATTGGACATGGCTACCTTTCAACGTTCTCTACAGGGATCCAGGGGTCCTACTGGGTGGCGAAACAGGCCCACAACTCCTTTATCCAAACCTTTTTCGATCTCGGTCTGTTCGGAGTTGTCATCGTCATCGTGCTCTACATCAGGACCTGGGTACATGCCTGGCAGGGCGTCGCGAGATTCAGCATCTTCGATAGCCGATGGACGAGGGCACTGGAGCTCTTCACCGTATTCACCGCGCTCACCATCGTCAGCTTTACGGAAGACCTCATGGGCGGGACGATAGAGAACTTCTCCATGGTGCTCCTCCTGACGGTGCTCTGCATTTACAAATGCCTGACCGTGACACCCGTTGCGGCCACGACGACATCACCTGATCCGGACGATCAACCCGCATACGCACAACCGGTGAATCCATGAGCCGCCGTCAACAGCTCGAACCCGGCACGACCTGGAGATGACCATGAGAATCCTTCGCGTCCATAACCGATACCAGGAGCGAGGCGGGGAAGATGTCTGCTTCGAGGCGGAAGTAGACCTCCTGCGCGCGTATGGGCATGAGGTATCGACCCTCGTCGTCAGCAATGACGACATACCGGCGCAACGCTCGCTCCTGACGACGGCCAAACTCGCGATCTCAACGGTGTGGTCGACCGCTGGCCAGCAACGTGTTGCCGAGGCCATCACCACCCATGACCCGGATGTCGTGCATTTCGACAATACGTTCCCGATGCTCTCTCCCGCGGTCTATTCAATCTGCCGCCGCATGGGCAAGCCAGTCGTCCAAACCCTGCACAATTACCGCCCACTTTGCCCGGGTGCCGCGCTCTTCCGGGATGGGAAACCCTGTGAATCCTGCCTCGGAAAGACATTCCCATGGCCCGGGGTCGTCCACGCCTGCTACCGGGACTCCCGTCCCGAATCCCTGGCCGTCGCCTCGATGATCGCCACGCACCGGATCCGCGGCACATGGACGCGCGACGTTGATCGCTACATCACGATGACGACGTTTGAGCGGAACAAATACATCGAAGGCGGATTCCCCGCCAACAAGATCTCCATCAAGCCCCATTTCGTTGATGTCAAGCGTCATCGTGACCAACCCCGGCGCGAGGGGCTCATGGTCGTGGGACGCCGTCCCGCGCCGCAGGGATTCGTGACCTTGCTCAACGCCTGGCAGGCCGACCCGGTTACACAGCTCACGATTGTGGGCGATGGACCACTAACAGACGTGGTTGCCAAGGCCGCCCGGGAACACCCCCTGCTCAACTATGTTGGTCGCAAGAGCAGTGACGAAATCCTTGAGATGATGGCTGGCGCCCAGGCCCTGATCGCCCCGACCGAGATGTACGAGACATTCGGCCGGGTCGCCATTGAAGCATTCGCCCAGGCCACGCCTGTTATCGCATCGAACGCCGGCGCAACCGGCGAAGTCGTTACCCATGGCGTGACCGGGCTCCAATTCGAGGCCGGCAACAGTCGCGATCTCCAGCAACGCATTCGCTGGGCGATCTCACACCCGGATCAGCTTCGGACGATGGGGATCAAGGCACGGGAGGAATTTGAACAGAAATACACACCCGCGCGGAACCACGCCATGCTGATGAATATCTATGAGGAGGCTATGGAAAGCGTTCAGGGACATCGGCCATCGCTCTCGGCAGCGGCCGACTAGTCCATTGGGTATTGGGAACCACGCAAATAGCACCGGCACGTATCTTATTGTGAAAGGCACGCGGAAAATGAAGATCCTGATCACCGGCGGAGCCGGCTTTATCGGAAGTCACCTGGCGGATGCTCTCCTCTTGCAGGGACATGAGGTCGTGGTCGCCGACAGCTTCCTCACCGGGCGCTATATGAACCTGGCTCACTCCGATCACAATCCCGCGTTCGAGGTGATCCAGCAAGACATGGCGGCCGATTCCGCGCCAGCACACCTGATCGGCCCCTTCGACCAGGTGTACAACCTCGCGTGCCCGGCGAGTCCACGCGGATACGGCAAGTACCCGATCGAGACGCTGCTCGTCAGCTCGCGCGGGACGCTCAATGCGCTCCGGATCGCGGAACGCGATGGCGCGCGATTCCTGCAAACATCAACCTCGGAAGTCTATGGAGACCCGAAAGTGCACCCGCAGGTGGAGACGTATTGGGGGAACGTCAACCCCAATGGTCCTCGAGCCTGCTACGACGAGGGCAAGCGGTTCGCCGAAGCACTGGTCATGGAGCATGTGCGACGCCAGTCGGTCGATGCCCGCATCGCGCGTATCTTCAACACCTATGGTCCGCGGTCACATCCACGCGATGGACGGGTTGTACCAAACTTCTGCCTCCAGGCACTTCGCGGTGACGATATCACGGTCTATGGCGACGGGAGCCAAACCCGATCCTTCTGCTATATCGATGACCTGGTTCGCGGCCTGATGGGGCTCATGAACACCGAGGGATTGGCGGGAGAAGTGGTGAACCTCGGGAATCCCGTCGAGTTCACGATGCTGGAGCTTGCGGAAACGGTGATCAGGGTCACGAATTCGCAATCACGCATCGCCTACGAACCCCTCCCGATCGACGATCCAACACGTCGCTGCCCCGACATCGGGAAAGCGCGCCGCTTGCTGGGCTGGCAGCCGGAGGTATCCCTTGAAGACGGTCTTGTACCGACCGTTGCCTACTTCGAAAGCGCGCTCGTCGGCGCATAGGATCCCGACGGATGATGCCCCGGGAGGAAACTCGCCCGGGGCATCATCCATGGAAAGAGCCCACCCTACGCATGAACCCGCGCCTGTACCCAGCGATGCTCGGCCTCGTGCTGGTAGCGCTTCCAATCCTGGTCTGGTTGTTCGCCAACTGGACGACCATCGGTTCGGTTGTCCTGATCTTCCCGTGGTCGGACGACGCAGGCATTCATACCGGTGATGTCATGTTGTGCTCGGTGCTGACGCCGCTATGGGTCGGGACGGCCTGGCGCCTGATGCGACTCCTCCGTTCGACTTCGAGCCGCTAGCCTCTTGTGGCCGCGGTCAGCATCCTCGCGGCCGCCACGGGTCTCGGCTCGCACCTCTTGACGAGGTCTTGCCGCTTGTCACGACCCGGTCCGGCGCGATCGCGATCCAGGATGATGACCATAAACCGGCAATTGGCACGTTAACCGTCCCGGCAGATGGCGCGTCGTGGCAGGTTCCCTCACCGCTATCCTCGTAATCTTTTCCCTCAACCGGGAGAAATTCCCACGTGTATGCGTCCGGATTAAGCTCCAGGCGGAGCACGCCGTGGACGGTATTGTTTCGTGCCTCGCTGTTCGATTGCACGTCGCCAAACTCACGGAGGTCGATCCCGCCGGTTCCCACTACGAACTGGCGAACGCCATATTCACCATCTCGCTCGGCATCCGGCGTTTGCGGCGCGAACCGTTCGTAATCGTGGTCGTGACCGTTCAGCACAATCTCGACGCCGTACTCGTACATCACCTCGAAGATGGGTCCGATTCCCTCATCATTTCCGTGATCGGCCCCCGAGCTGAACCGGGGATGGTGCCAGTAGGCCAATGTACAGGCGACCGGGTTCTGCTCAAGATCCTCCCGGAGCCATTGCAGCTGGGGCGACTCGGCCGTAATGTCGATATTGGTGTTCAGGACCACAATATGCCAGGTACCGAGGTCGTTGCTGTAGTAGCCGCGTTGCGGATCACCGGCAACCGGCCCGAAGTACCAGATATACCCCTGGGCACCCTCCGTAAGGTACTCGTGATTCCCGACGGCGGGCATGGTGCGCTCCTTGTGCCGTCCCCACGTAGGGTCGTAGCATTCGGTGAATTGCTCAACGGTGCCCTCGTTGTAGACGTTATCTCCAAGGACGGCGACGACGCCTTCCTCCTCATCGAGGATACGGGCCGTCTCCTCATCCTCATCGTGGCCACACCCCGCGATATCCCCCGCCGCCAGCAAGACAGGCGGCGCCTCCAGGACCGCGGCAGGTGTGGCCTCGACCCATGGTTGCCCGCTATCGATCACGAGCTCCGGCCAGTCTTTATCAGCATTCATGGAATTGACGTCGAGACCGTCGTCGGAGGTCGGCACCAGGGCGAATGTATAACTGCCATTACCCGTCACCACGCTGGTGACATCGTATTCGAGCCAGGACTCGTTGCTGACACGATCTCCGCCGCTGGCGATCTCCTTGTCGACCGCTGGACGGGTGTTCCACACCACCTCCAGATCGCGCCAGGTGGTGTTGGGAGACAACCAGAGCGCGGGTGCAGATTCGGTTCCGTCCGACACCCGGAAGCGCAACGTGGCGCGCTCCACGCTGTACAACAGGTTGACCACGTCAAAGCGGACGAAGCCTTCTGATCTCGGGCTCCCGTCAATCTCCAGCACTGAACTGAGGCCCAGGTTCCTGGTGGGTTGGTCCTGGACGACGTGGGTATCGGCCGACGGCGTGAAGGTTGCCGTCGCCGATGTCTCTGGAGCAGGCGTTGACTGTAACAACCCGGCGCTCCCGGTCAAGGGCGGAAACGCCAACGATAATACGACCAGCAAGCAGAGCATTGGGAACTGTGATTGCCGGCCTCCCGAAGAACGTATTCGTGCCTTGCCCATTCCAGCCCGCCTCTTCCAGAAATATATCCGGGTCTGTCCCGAGGGACGTACCATCACCGGTGGCTGCGACCCGAAAGCCGACCCGGGTCAGTGTTCCCCTGACCTCTCAGCGGGCGCGATTTCCCGACGCGTCGATCCGCCCAGACTTGCGAAGCACAACGACCCGGTCCGGAACAACCGCGATCAACGTCGACGGCCGGTGCCCGTTCTCCGGTGTGGACTCGTCGTCTGATCCGGGCTTGCCATGGCATTCGCCGGCACCGGTATCCGAGAACACCTGTCCGTCAACGGACAGGAACTCCCACCGGTAACCGTCGGGTTGGAGCTCCAGTCGCAGGACTCCGTGAACGCCGGTCATCCTCACCTGGCTATTGGGCTGCGTGGCGGCAAAGTCACGTTGGGGAGCGCCACCGGTCGCAACGGTAAACTGGCGGATTCCGAATTCGGGATCACCTTCCTGGTCCGGGTCCTGTGGCGCGAACCGTTCGTAAACGTGATCGTGACCGTTGAGCACGATTTCCGCCCCGTTTTCGTAAAGCATGTCCCAGAACGGCTCAATCCAGTCATTGTTTCCGTGACGAACCGACGAGCTGAAGCGGGGATGATGCCAGTAGGCAAGCGTGCACGCTGCCGTGCTTGCGTCGAGCTCCTCGCGGAGCCAGTCGTATTGCTTGTCGTGGTCTACCTGGTCCAGATTGCTGTTCAGGGCAAAAATCTGCCACTCGCCGATCTCGTAGGTGTACCAGCCGTCGCCCGCCTCACCGGCGAGATCTCCCCAGTACTCGTAGTAGGGTTCCGCGCCTTCGGTCTCATAATCATGGTTACCCGGAACCGGCATCGTTCGATCCTTGTGCCGCCCCCACGTAGGCTCATAGCAGTCCTCGTATTCCTCCGGAGCGCCATCACCCTGGACGTTGTCCCCGAGTGCCGCGACCGTACCGTCGTTGCGATCCAGGATCCGGGCGGTGAGTTCGTCCTCCGTGAAGTTGCATGTCGCGATATCGCCTGCGGCGAGAAGAACCGGCGTCTCATCACTGGCCGCTACCGGGGGAACGAATTCGCCCGGCGGCGTGTATTCCCCCGGCTGGATAAGCAGTTGAGGCTGATCCCCACCGGCTTCCCGGGAGTTGAACTCCACTCCGTCCCCGGAATTCGCGACCAGGGCGATCGTATACGTGCCATTGCCCCGCACCAGCCCGGAGACATCGACTTCCCACCAACTCTCAGCCTTGATGGGATCCACACCAACCGACACGACAGCCTCGAGCGCTGGCCTGGTATTCCAGGTCAATTCCGACTCCGACCAGGTCGTGTTTCGCGACATCCAGACCGTCGGTGCCATATCCGTGTCATCCCTGGCCCAGAGACGCAGGGTGGCCGACTCAACCGGGTCGACCAGTCCGTTCACATCAAATCGCAGGTACGCCTCCGCATGCGGCACCATGTCAACCTGCATCTCATTGAAGGAGCCATTATTTGCGCTTGGCTGGTCTTTCAGGACAAACGAATCCGCCGTGGAAACGAAGACGACGGGATCTGCCTGTTGATTCCTGCTGGCCTCGGCTCCCTGGCCCGGCGAGCCGACGGCAGCGAGGGCATCGACAAGAATAACGCCCGAGGCCGGCACGATGAGGCCAATGCTCAAGAGAATGGCAAGTCCGAAGCGAATCCGAAAGAAACGGCTATGACCAGGCATATTGCTAACCCTGCTGAGGAACGTCGCTACAATTACCGCCGATCTGGCACGACTGGCAGCGACCCACTCGTCGCATGAAGAGATTCCATTGTTCCGTGTCCCAATATCATCTCACTTTATGGTGATCGTTGCCTGCTGTCAATGAACTTTTGAGAAAGAATTGAAATGCAATACATTGCACGCCATGTCAATTGCCCACGATGGTATGCTCACGACGATACCCGGCGCCCGATGTCGCGCTGCCCGGGATTCCCTGGACCAGGTACACCATGATTGAGAGAGGACCAGTCGTCGCATGTCCGCAGCCGATACGCGCGCTTCCACATCCCGGGCGCCCGAGCTTTCCGTCACGTGCATGGCGTGTGGCCATACCTTCGCGGGCACGTCCGCGCTGACCACCTGCCCCGATTGTGGAGGGCTGCTGGATGCCGATATAGACACCGGCCAGCGCCTTACGGCGGACGCCTTCGACGCACCCAGGCACTCCGTGGAAGCCCTTTCCGGTGTTTGGCGGTATCGCCAGCTCCTTCCCGCATTTCAGTCCGAGCACATCGTCTCACGCCAGGAAGGCAACACTCCCCTCTACTGGAGCGACCAGCTGACCCGGTACGCCGGCCTGACCAACGGACGGTTCGGCGCCAAGCACGAGGGACACAACCCGACGGGATCGTTCAAGGATCGCGGCATGACCGTCGCGGCGACCCATGCGAAATCGCTCGGCA
>CAZVAA010000113.1:0-8739 GCA_964624125.1 uncultured Sphaerobacteraceae bacterium
GAGATCTGGGGCTGGAAGGCGACAAAGGCCGGCACCGTCATCGCCAGGAAGCGGTCGCGAGGGAAGATCGCCCGCACCGTCAGGTAGGCGAAGACCACCGTCAACATCCCGAACGGGATCGTCGCCAGACGGAAGAAATAGACCTGCTGGTCGATGTCGAGGCCGTCGACAAGCCAGTAGACCGGCGCCATGAGGAGATAGAAAAGCGGCGGGTGATTTCCCGTGTAGATCCAGCCGGACGGGTAATACTCCGTGCCGAAACTGATCGCCCAGGTCACGGTGGCCTCGCCGCCGAACCAGTCCGGCGTCACGAAATCGGTCGGGTGCCGGACGCCCGGCTGGTTGCCGGCGTACTTGTACAGCTCCTCCGGCGCATGGTCGAAGGTCGGCTGGATCGCGCCGCTATCTCGCCCCTCGCGCCATTCCTCGAGATCGGGGATAAGCGGCACCCTCCCCTCCTCCACCAGCACCTTGAGGTAGGCATAGTGCATCACCTCGTCGTGCCCGGAGTACGGCGGGAAGATGATCGTGATCAGGAAGCCCTTGAAGAGGAAGATCACCAGCAGCAGGGCGAGGAACTTTTGTGGCACATCCCAGTCCCGCCAGCGCCGGATGCGCAGACGGCTCATGGGGTGGTCGTTCTCGTCGGTTGGATGGTTCTGGGCCGGGACGGCGTCGGACACGAATCAGTCCCCATGTTGGTTTACCGGTGCTGGCCTCGGCCGCGTCCGATGGCGTTCCTTCGTCGCAGAGTGTACACCTCACGGCGGATGCACTTCCCGTGCCGTCCATACTGTACAGAACATGCGTTCTGCTGGTACAGTAGCGCCATTGACATCTTCAATGACAGAGACGGAGAACCAGCATGGGCGTGAACTACTTCCGGACCCTGATCGCCGTTGCCGACGACTGCCCGGTGACCGAAGGCACCGTCCCGCCGCGCAACGAGGAGAAGCCGACGATCGCCGCCGAGCACTACCGGCTTCTCAGCGAGCGTCCGTATGAGCTCACCTCCGAGGATCTCATGTTCCAGGTCCATGCCGACAGGCAGGGCATCGCGGACGCCGACCGGCCGGCCGCGCGCGACGAGTATTTCGCGAAGTCGCGGGCCTGTCTCCGCGCCTCTCCGCTCCCGAAGAAATTTGGCTGGGGCCTCCACAACGACGAGCAGGGCCGCCTTGCCCTGGTCGGCATGGAATCCGACGCGTACCGGCGTTTGGCCAGCGGCGACGGGGTCGATTCCGTCGTCAAGGCGATGCGCTCCAGCCGCAAGTAGTCCCCGCCCCTACCCCACCACCCGGCAACGCCCCATACTGCTTCCAAACGCACGCAGTGGAGGAAGCACATGGTCAATGTCCGGCTGTGTATCGATGGGACAAACCAGGTTTGTGAGGTGTCATCGCCGGGCGATCTCCGGCGCGTGCTCGAGGATCCCCGGTCGCTCATCTGGATCGATATCGACCCGACGGAGATCGAGGAGCTGGAAGCGTACGAGGATCTCATCCACCTGCATCCCCTCGCCGTGGAGGATGCACGGTCACCTCACCAGCGCCCGATCTTCAATCGGTACGGGGACACCATTTTCCTTGTCCTGCACGAACTCATCATGCACGACGACGGGTCGGTGCGTGGTTTCCCGATCAGCTTCTTCGTTGGCCAGAATTACGTCGTCACCGTCCGCGACCTGCAACGATCGACTCTCGACGATGTTGCCGCACGCTGGCACGATTTCAGCCGAGACCTGGACAGCTCCACACCCGGGTTCATGCTGTTCACCATCGTCGACGCGATCGTGGACGGATATTTCCCGATCATCGACTCCATCGGCGACCGTATCGAGGATCTCGAGGAGCAGATCCTGGAGCCGCGCGCGCCGGTGCTCCAGCGGGAGATCCATGCCCTCCGGAAGGAGCTCTTCGCCATTCGCCGGCAGCTCGCCCCGGGCCGGGAGGTCCTCAACGAGATCCTCCGCCGGGATTCTCCCCTGCTCGACCAGGTCGCGTTCACCTACTTCCAGGACGTTCTCGATCACCTGCTGCGCGTGCTGGACTGGCTGGATGGATATCGGGAGATGGCCGGTACCCTGTTTGAGATGCAGCTGGCGATGTCGTCCCACCGGCTCGACCAGGTCATGCGGACACTGACCGTCGCCTCGATCATGCTCATGACGGCTGCCCTCATTGCCGGCATCTACGGGATGAACTTCGACCACATGCCCGAGCTCCACTGGGTCATCGGGTACCCCCTCGCGCTCGGCCTGATGCTGTTGACCAGCGTCGCGCTGTATGCCTATTTCCGTCGGCGCCGCTGGTTGTAAGCGCATCTGGTTCCCAGCATGCCCCGTGCGGAGGTGATCCTACCGATCGCTCGAATCATCCTCCGGCTCGATCAGCCGCGCATACTCCGAGAACCCGTCCTCGTCATCAGGATCGCTGGTGTCCACGGGTGCCGGTCTGTACTCGGCCGCCTCGAGCGCCTCTCGCGCGATGGCGGACACCCGGGCGACATCCCCTGCCGTCTCCGGATCCCTTGCAGCCGCCGCGACCGCTTCCGCCCAGATGGCCGCCTCGAACGTCCACTGGTCAACGGCGTCGTAGAGGCAATGCCCGCCCTTCGGATACCAGACGAGCGTCGCTCGCTCCCCTACCCGCTCGGCCAGCAACTGCGCCTCCGTCGGTGGCACAATGACATCGCGACCGCCACCGAAGATCAGCATCGGCTGCTGCGCCTCGTCGACCACGGTGTCCAGGCCGAATTCGGCCACCGTATCCCAGACTTCCTGGACCGCTTCGCCCTCGACCATCAGGCCCAGCTCCATCTGGAGCAGCGGACTCGCCCGGTGCAGCCATCGCTCGGGGTCGTAGGGAGGGGTCACGGCGATCGAGGCCAAAATCCGCCGATCATGCGCGGCGGCACGTACCGCCTGGTTCGCGCCGAGACTGCTCCCGACCACCACCACACGGTCAAGGTCGATCATCGGCTCGTTCGCAAAAATCTCGAAGACGCCATCGAGGATGTCATCCTGGTCGGCGCTGGCGTCGGCCACGCCGGTCGCCTCGCCGGTGCCCGGGCTATCGAGATCGAGCACCGCGAATCCGTGATCCAGGAAGCGTCCGCTCCAGCCGAATGTCTCTTCCTTGGACATGCTCGCGCCGTTCAGCACCACCACCAGCCCGACCGGCTCATCCACCGGCTCCGGCACCTGGAAAAGCGCCGGCAGCGAGCGTGAGCGCCACGGGATCCACAGGTGACGCGCATTCGGGTGCAACATGGGGAGCGTCTGTGTGAACAGCGATGCCGCCGCTGCCCGGCACTTGCGGACCGTGCGTCGGTCGCTCGGCTCGAAGATCTGCGCCGCGTGATAGCACATCGCGGCCAACTGCCGCGCCTGCGCCGCCTCGCGCCAGTTCTGGGCCGATTCCTGCCGGCGAGTATCGCCGAGGAACCGCTGCGCCGTCTCGATCCAGCGATCGCTCCACTCGCCTGCTCGGCGGATGCGTCCGAGCGTCTCGTCGACCACCTCCGGTGGGATGCCAAGGCCGATGAAGCGTGCGCGGGCGGATGACGGCAGCACCCGGGCACTCCGCGCGCGGAAGAGCATGTCGACCTTGCGGAAATCCAGCCGCCGCGCCCAGCGCCACGCATCTCCCGAGTAGCGCCAGGCCGGAAGCGAAGCGGTGCCCTTGCCGGGGGGCGTCGCCATCGTCTCCTCAGTGGATGTGGCTGGCGTCTCGTGGTTGTCCATCGATGTCATGTGCCCCGCTAGACCTGCAGGCCCCACCACAGACGGCGGGCCTCGACGAGTGCATTCTCGATCTCGCGCGCTTCCTTGTCGTCGCGACAAACAAGCATGATACGGTCCAACCGTGAGGTGAAACGACGCAGGTAGGCAACGATCTCCTCGATCATCAGCAGGAGCACGGTATCGCTGTTGAACCGCCGTGGCCCCGGACCAGTCCCCAGCGGCGGCAGCGCGATGCTCCGGATGCGGGCCCGATCGGCCGCCTCCAGCGCGGCGGTGGTCGCCTTGCGAACGACATCCTCCCGGGTGGTCGCGCCAAGCGCATCCGAGATCACCGCGTGGATGATCGCCTTCGTCCCCTGCTCCGCCAGCTTGCCGGGGCCGGTTACCAGTGCGGAGCCCATCACCATCGGCGCCTTCGCCATCGCCTCACGCTCAATCTCCGGGCCACCCTGCAAGCGGATCGACCCCGCGACGCCGACGCCCATCACACCTCGCCGGTTGGCAGGGGACACGATCCCCTGCACCCCGAAGGTGAACAGCGATTCGGCGGACGGGATCACCAGGGTACGGCCAAACCGGACCCCGGGTTCCTGAAGCAGGTTGTCGTCGTCAATCGGCATTGTGAGGAACGGTCCCCGGGCGCATATCGCGCGGCAGCGCTGTCACGATCAGCCAGCAAAACCACTGGCACTCCTGCGCCTGAGTCTATCACCAGCCAGCGCCCAATACAGGACTCCACCCGGATGCAGTCCACCCGGGTGGAGTATCCGTGCCAGTGCGTGACGTCCTGGCGGCCTACCGCGCGGTTCCCGGAATCTGCATCAGCGTGCCGGATGCTTCGTCGTGGTAGACGATACCGTCGTTCAGCCAGAGCACCGTGCCCGGCTGTACGCCGTCGGTCGCATAGCTGGTGATCAGGGTGCCGCCAATATCGTAGATCTCGATCGCGCTCCCCGTGCTCACCACGACTTCCTGGCCGCCAGGCGCCATATCGAAGTCGACGCCCGAGTACGGGATGGCGAAGAGCGGGCTGCCCGGCGCGTCCGCGTTGGCGATAATCAGCTGCCCGTCCGTCACGTATCCGACCAGCACGCCCTGCTGCGTCCCCGCAAACCGCACCTGGCTCGCGCCACTTCCGGCACCGGCCAGTTGCTGCCCGCCCGAAGGCGACAGCACGACCCAGCTTCCGTCGCCGGTCACCACCCAGATGCGATCCTCGGCGCGGTAGATACCGTTCGCCGGCGCCAGCTCCGGTCCGCCTGAGATGAGCTCTTCGTCAACGAGCGCGGTCGTGGCGTCTTCGCTTGGTTCCAGGAAGCGATACGAGACTCCGCCATCCTGCGTTCGCATGTAGATCACACCACCGCCCAGCCAGCCGATCGGCTCGTCATCGGCGGCACCTTCGCGGGACAGGCTGGAGAGTTCGCCGCAGTCGCCCCATGGTGTGCAGATGGAGACCGCCTGGCCCGTATCCGTGGAGACAGTCTGCGCCTCGTAACCGGACTCCGTCACCAGCGGGGATGCATGTGCCTGCGGCCCGTACTCCATGCGGCCACCCTCGAGGATCAACCGACCGGATGGATCGCCGGCGATCCCGCCATACGGTTGCGAGGCCTCGGCAAGGTCGTTTGCCTCGATATCGCCGCCCTGTGGCGCCGCCGTCGAGGTCGGCTCAGCCTCCTCCGTGCCGTCCTCATCCGATTCTTCGGATTCGATCGGCTGGATGCCGCCAATGGCCTCCTCGTCCGCCTCGGGCGTCTCATCATCCGGCGCGGGGGTGGTGATTGGGTCCACGGACGCGGCTTCGGTGCCATCACCCGTCACCTCGTCGATGGCCTCGGGAGATTCCGTCCCGATCGGCTCGATGGTGACCTCGTCGCCCTCTTCTTCCTGGCTACCGGTCGGGAGCTCCGTCGGGGCCG
Source organism: uncultured Sphaerobacteraceae bacterium (assembly GCA_964624125.1). GTDB lineage: Bacteria > Chloroflexota > Chloroflexia > Thermomicrobiales > UBA6265 > UBA6265. The sequence goes on from CAZVAA010000113.1 coordinate 5,668, forward strand.
GCTCCCCTTCGGTGCTCTCGTCTTCAGGCGTCACTTCGGCACTGGTCGCGGCCTGGCCCTCGACCGGGGTGGTCTCCTCTTCGTCACCGTCGTCATCCGGAGCATCGACCGGATCGCTGCCGTCGATCGGCAGGATGGGCGGCGCCTCCTCTTCTTCGGTCGGCTCGGTTGTCGCCGTCGGCTCCGGTGTCGGCGCAGTCGTCGCCGTCGGCTCCGCGGTCGGTTCGGCTGTCGCCGTGGGCTCAGGAGTTGGCTCCAGCGTCGCGGTTGCCGTGGGCTCAGCCGTCGCGGTCGGCTCGGGCGTTGGCTCCTCGGTCGCTGTTGGTTCCGGCGTCGGCTCGGACGTCGCCGTCGGCTCTGGCGTTGGCTCAGGTGTTTCCGTGGCGGATTCGGTGGCGAGCGTGCCGCCCTCATCGCCCGTCAAGTCGACGATCTCGTCGGGCGTACTCTCGTCACCCGAGGCGATCATCGCTTCCGGCGCGTCTCCCTCGGTCTCGTCCTCCGGTACCTCGGTAGGCGCCTCGGTCGGAGCTGTCGTGGCGGTCGGCTCAGGTGCGGTAGTGGCCGTTGGTTCGGGCTCCGTCGTCGCGGTGGGTTCCGGTGCGGTCGTGGCGGTCGGCTCAGGCTCCGTCGTCGCGGTGGGCGCTTCCGTCGCCGGCTCGGTTGGTTCGGCCGTTTCCGTCGGCGCCGTTGTTGGCTCCTCGGTCGGGGTAACGGTTTCCGTGGGGGCTTCGGTCGCGGCCTCCTCCGTCTCATCGACGACGAACTCGGCCTCCTGCGTCGGCGGGGCGGTCGGTTGCGAGGCGAGTTGGCCGTTTGTTGTGTCATCCGGCGTGTCGCTGTCCAGCACGAACCGGGTGAAGACGAAGAACCCGAGCAGGAAGAGCACCGCCAGGACGGCGAACGTCGACAGGGCGGGTCCGGGATTGGTGTTCAGCAATCCGCCGAGCTTCGCCCAGGGCGACCTCCCCTCTTCGATCCGCGCCATCACGCCGCGGCTCACCGTCGAGCTGGCCGGCAGGTATGGCAGCTCCCGGAGCTGCATGGCGAGGGAGTCGGATGCCTGCGCGAATGCGCGGCATGAGGAGCACGTCGCGAGATGCGCGTTGAGCTCGCGCTCCGCAATCGGGTCAAGTGGCTGGTCAAGGCGCGCCGAGATGAGGGCTTCGGCTTCGTTGTGGGAGATCACGCCAGCACCTCCTCATCCACTGTCCCGTCCGGAGCGACGCCGTAGATCTTCGCAAAGGCTTTCCGGGCCCGAAAGAGCCTGAGTTTTGCCGCGTTTTCTGTGATGTCCAATGCCTCTGCTGTCTCCGCGAGAGATAGTCCCTGGTAGTGCCGGAGCAGCAATACGGAGGCGTAGTGCTTCGGCAGCTGCTTCAGTACGTCGTTGATATCGGTCTGGCGTGTGACGGTCGTCTCGACCCGCTCGTCGCCGTGCTCCCGGTCCCCGAGGAATGGCAGGAACTTCACGATCTTGCCGCGTCGAAGATGCGAGAGCGCGGTGTTGGTCGCGATCCGGTAGAGCCACGCCTTGAACGCAAGGTCGGGCTTGGTGCCGGGGAGCGCCTTGTACGCCTTGATAAAGGTGTCCTGCGTCAGGTCTTCCGCGACCGCCCGGTCGGACACCATCCGGTGGAGGTAATTGAGGATGGGCGCGTGGAACTGCTCGAAGAGGATGGCAAATGCCTGGTCATCCCCTTGCCGGGCACGTTCGACGAGGTTCCTGTCGTCGACCGACACACAGAATCTCCCTGGTGAAAGACGGGACCTTGGTGCGCCCCAATCGATTGTGAGATCCATCCGTGTCGTCCTTCCTGCCCTCTCTCGCCCATTGAAACGAGCGGGAGGTCAGGTCGGTTTCTCGGATGGCCCCACCTCTTTTCCAGTGCAGAGTATGCCAGCAATCCGGCGGATCGTCGCGTTCGCGCAACGCACCCGGCCAATGCCCACCCGGACCGGTGTTTCACGTGAAACGTTATCCGCAACGGGATCATCGGCCAGCTTGCGCACTGCATGCACAAAGCCGCCCCGGGAATTCCCGGGGCGGCTCGCTGTTCACATTCGACCGGTCGTCAGCCGGTTCCGCGCTTTTTCCGGATCTCGTCCTCGTGGTCGTCATCCCCCTCGTACAGCAACTGCTCGTTGTCGTTCGGTGGGGCATTCTCGTCGCGCACATTGCGGTTCGCCGGCGGGAGCTCCTTCTGTACCGCCATGTTGATCACCCCGCCGAGGAGCATGATCAGCGACATGAGCCACAGCCAGAAGATGAACGCCAGGACCGCGCCAAACGTCCCGTATGTCTCCTGGTACCCGCCGCTGATGCTGAAGTAGATACCGAGGGCGAAGGTCGCCAGCGCCATGCCGATCACGGTAAAGGTCGCCCCGGGCAGGAACCACTTCAGGTCGGCATCGATATTCGGCCCGAAGCTGTGCAGCAGCGCCACGGCGAGGATGATCACGATCGCCACAACCGGCCACCGCAACCAGGTCGAGACGGTGTTCCACGCCTCGCCAAGGCCAATGGCATTGGCAATATCTGCGCCGACATCCGTCCCGAGCACAAAGATACCGGCGGCTACCGCCAGCAGGATCGCCAGCGCGATCGTCAGGCCGATCGCCAGCAACGTCTGCTTCACCGCCCCGCGGGAGTCGTCGGCCACATTATAGGTGACGTTCAACCCCTTGATGACGCTGCTCATCGCGTTCTTGGCACCCCACAGGGCGAAGATCGCGCCGAAGGAGAGCAGGAACCCGGGATCTGTCTGCAGCGCGCTGCCGACGGGTTCCTGCAGGAACTGGGCGGCCTCGGACGGCAGGTGCTCGGTCATCCAGTTGAGCACTGGCTGGGCAGGATTCTCCATATCGCTGTTCACGGCCTGCGTGATCGCGCCAGCCAGGGCGGTCACGAAGATCAGCAGCGGTGCCAGGGAAAACAGGATGTCGTAGGCGACCTGCTTCGCAAGCCCCATCAGGTCCTTTTCCTTGATCTCCTCCAGCACCACCTTGCCGATGGATTTGGCCTGGTCTGTTGAATCACTCGATTGGGACACGATCTCTCCTTGGCTCGAC
>CAZVAA010000114.1:0-8700 GCA_964624125.1 uncultured Sphaerobacteraceae bacterium
TAGGCGGTCGCCTTCTCGATTTCGTGGTCGAGCCGCTCGATCAGGTGATCGGTCCTCACGGTGCTCTTCATCGCCCGGTGGATCGCCTGCTTCGCGAGATGGAATCGGCTGATCTCGTTCATCACCACCATGTTGAACGGTGTGGTCGTCGTGCCCTGTTCCTGGAACCCATGCACGTGGAACCGGCTGCTGTTCGGGCGGCCATGGATGATCTCGTGGATCGCCTTCTGGTAACCGTGGAACGCGAACACGACCGGCTTCTCCCAGGTGAAGATCTCCTCGAATTTCAGGTTGTCGATTCCGTGCGGATGTCGTCCCTTGGCGATCAGCGCCATCAGGTCGATCACGTTCACGAAGCGGACTTTCAGCTCAGGCACATGCTGCTTCAGCCACTCGGTCGCGGCCAGGGCCTCCTGTGTCGGGACATCACCGGCGCACGCCATGATCACATCGGGCTCTTCGCCGGGTGCCGTGGTGCTCGCCCACTCCCACTCACCGAGCCCCACCGTGGCATGCCGCACCGCCTCGTCCATGGTCAGGTACTGCAGGTGCGGCTGCTTGTCGATCACGATCAGGTTCACGTAGTTCTTCGAGCGCAGGCAATGATCCGTCACCGAGAGCATCGAGTTCACATCGGGCGGAAGGTAGATGCGCGCCACCGTTCCGCGCTTTGAGAGGAGCACGTCGAACAGGCCAGGCCCCTGGTGGCTGAACCCGTTATGGTCGTTGCGCCAGCACGTGGAGGTCAGCAGGATATTCAGCGACGGAATCGGCTTGCGCCACGCGAGATCGCTCGCCTCCTGCAACCACTTGGTGTGCTGCACCAGCATCGATGCCGACACCATGGCGAACGCCTCGTACGTCGCGAAGAGTCCGTGGCGCCCGGTGAGGTTGTAGGCCTCGAGCCACCCCTGGCAGAGGTGCTCGGAAAGCACCTCCATCGCCCGGCCATCCGGCGCGACATGCTGGTCCACCTCCGGCACTTGCGGCCCGACGTAGCAGCGGTCGGTGACTTCCAGCACATCCTGCAGCCGGTTGGATGCCAACTCGTCCGGACTGAACACGCGCAGGTTGTTGTGGCCCTTGTTGAGCGTGAACGCATCGCGGAGCAGCGCACCCATCGGCCTCGTGTTCTCGACCATCACCGTGCCCGGCGTATCGAAGGTGACCTCATACTTCCGGAAATCCGGCAAGTCGAGATCGAGCCCGGCCGGACCACCGTTTGCCCATGGGTTCGCGCCCATCCGGAACTTGCCCTCCGGCACCAGCTCCTGCAGCTCGGGGATCAGCGTTCCATTCTCGTCGAAGTGCTTCTCGGGGCGATAGCTCCGCATCCACGCCTCGAGCTGCCCAAGGTGATCGCGGTTCTTGCGCACACCGCTCAGGGGCACCTGATGCGAGCGGAATGTCCCCTCCACCGGCGAGCCGTCCACCACATCCGGACCGGTCCACCCCTTCGGCGTGCGCAGCACGATCATCGGCCAGCGTGGGCGCTCGGTAATGTTCGCCGCGCCGCGTTCCCGGGCGTCAGCCTGGATCGCGCGGATCTTCTCGTACGCGAGGTCCATTGTCCGGGCCATATCCTGGAAGACCTGCTCCGGGTCATCGCCTTCGACGAAGAAGACCTCGTACCCATGCCCACCGATCTGCGCCTCGATATCCTCGTTGGATGTGCGCCCGAGCACGGTCGGGTTGGCGATCTTGTACCCGTTGAGATGGAGGATCGGGAGCACGGCGCCATCCCGCGCGGGGTTGAGGAAGCTGACGCTCTGCCAGGCACCGGCCAGTGGACCGGTCTCCGCCTCGCCATCGCCGATAACCGCACAGACGATCAGGTCAGGGTTGTCGAAGGCTGCGCCGAAGGCATGCGACAGCGCATACCCCAGCTCACCCCCCTCATGGATCGACCCCGGTGTCGGCACCGAGACATGACTCGGCACGCCACCCGGCGTTGAGAATTGCCGGAATAACTGCCGCATTCCCGCCTCATCGTAGGAAACGCGGTGGTAGATCTCGGAATAGGAGCCTTCGAGATACGTATGTGCCACGAGGGACGGCCCGCCGTGGCCCGGCCCCGCGATATAGATCGCATCGAACAGGTGCTTCCTGATCAGCCGGTTCATCTGGACGTAGATCATGTTCAGGCCAGGAGATGTTCCCCAGTGCCCAAGCAGGCGAGGCTTGATGTGCTCCGGCGCCAACGGCTCCCGGAGCAGCGGGTTCTCCTGCAGGTAGATCTGGCCGACGGTCAGGTAGTTGGACGCCTCCCAGTAGCGGAGCATCCGGTCCAGCTCATCAGGGGCTAACGGCCCCTCGACCGTCGTCGACGTGGAGATGTCGGAGCCAGCCGGAACGGCGCTGGAAAGCGCCGGGTCGAACACGAAATCTTTCGTCTCGGTTGCCATGCCGTGTGCCCTGTTCCTTTCGTTTCCTCGGGTAATCCGATGCACTCATCGATCCCGCCATCCGGCTCGCAGGGTTTACGCCGCGAGCGATCCTCCCGCCACGTACCTCACCGCTATAGTGTCATGTTCCACGAAGGAGTGGCGTTATAAAAACTTGTCAGTTTCCGGCGATGGTGGCGTCGATCATCCTTCCTCGCGCATACGAAAACGGGGCCATCGTCATGACGGCCCCGCATCCTTATCACTCGCTAGTCGTGGTCGCCGCCCTGGTCAGGAACCCGGCTCAGGTGGGCGATGGTGAGCAGGAATGCGCCTTCCTCGATGCCCTCCACCCCGTGCACCACGCCTGGTGCCATGGCGACCATCTCGCCTGCACCAAGCTGCTGCGATCCACCATCCCAGGTGACGTTCATCTTGCCGCGAAGAACCTGGATGGTGATCGGGCCAGGGGCGCTGTGATCATGCATCCGCCCGTCCTTGAGCATGGTGACCAGCACCACCCGAAGCGTATCCGTCTTGACGAGGATCTCCGCCCGGCGCAGCGACGCGCTGTTCGGATCCGGTGGAAACTCGTCGACCACCTTCGCGAGATCGAACGTCCCGTAGATCCTGTCATCGTCGCCGAGTAGGTTCTCCACCATGATCTGCTCCTTCGGGTACCGTCTGCTCATTCTTGCGCATGCTGTCGCAAAAATGGTGCCGATTCCATTGCCGCCCGCTTACGATCGCCGCTTCCGCGCCTCATCGCGCCACTGCACCAGCTCGCGCAGCGGACCGAAGTCGTAATCCGGCCCGGTCACGCCCATGATCAGGTGCGTGAAGCCCTTTTCGACATAGGCGTCCGCCTGGTCGAGCGTCTGGGCATTGATCCCGGACGAGCGCTCGATCTCGTTCGGATCGCGCCCGACCGTCGCGCAGTGCCGGTCAAGGATCTCGCCCTTCGCCGCCATCTCGTCCGGCGTGCCGAACGCATGCCAGATATCGGCGTGCTGCGCCACCAGCTTCAGCGTCACCTTCGGGCCGCTGCCCCCAATCAGGATCGGCAGGCGCCCGTTGACTGGTCCGGGTATCAGCTTTCCAAGCCGCTCCTCGATCTTTGGCAGGTCGCGCTTCAGGTCTGCCAGCCGGCTTGCCGCCGTCCCGAACTCATATTCGTAGTTAAAATAATCCCGCTCGAACCACCCGGCGCCGATGCCAAGGATGAACCGTCCGCCGGAGATATGGTCCAGCGTCCGCGCCATATCAGCCAGCAGGTGCGGGTTGCGATACGAGTTGCAGGTGACCAGCGAGCCGATCTGCGCCCGTTGCGTCACTTCGGCCATCGAGCCAAGCAGCGTGTACGCCTCGAAGTGGTTGCCATTGGCATCCCCCCGCAGTGGATAGAAGTGATCCCAGTTGAAGATAGTGTCGACGCCCAGCTCATCGGCGGCGATCCATGCCGCGCGATTCTGCTCGAACGTCCCGTGCTGCGGCTGCACCTGCACGCCGACCTTGATCTCTCGCTTCGTCATACTGTTGGATGTGTCCCTTGTGTTTTCCGGCGATCCTCGCCAGTTACGTATCTTTCGACCCTGATTCGTTATCCGGCGTGGACGCCGGATCCTCATCGGAGGTTGCAATCCCGGGATGCTGCCGTGGACGGCTCATCCCCTTCCACGCCCGGGTCGCCCGGGCGCTATCGCTTCGCTGGCGCCACGGGTTACCCGGCCAGGTCGCTTCTTCCCTCGATGGCTCCGGTTCAGCATTTGTTTCTGGTGTATCCCCGGCGTCGACCACCGGCTCATCACCCGGACCGGCGAGCGATATCGCATCTTCCGTTCCGGGGTAATCACGCTCGCTCACGACCTGCGATTCCCCGGCATGGTCATCGTCATCGGTTGGATCTTCGTCCAGGATGGCGCTGTCGCGCCCCATGCCCCGGTTCAGCATCCATCGCCAGCCCGAGACCTGAGTCTGCTCGGACGACAGCCGCGAGCGTCGCTCGTTGAGGTAATTGGTCAGGATCACCTGAATCGTCGCGGCGATCGGAATCGCCAGGACTGCCCCGACGATGCCCATTAGCTCGGTGCCGGCGAGAATCGCCACGAACACCGTCATCGGCGTCAGGCCGACCGCGCCGCGCATGACGCGTGGGACGAGGACCCAGTTCTCCAGCGTCTGCATGCCGACGATGATCAGCGCCACGATCAGCGCCGTCTCCGGCCCCACCGTGAGGGCGACGATCACCGCCGGAATGCCACCCAGCCACGGGCCGACAATCGGGATGATCTCCGTGATCCCCGCCCACAAGCCAAGCAGTGGCCAGAACGGGAGGCCCAGGATGCCGTATGCGATCGTCGCGGTGACCCCGATGATCAGGCAGAGCTGCAGCTGGCCCCGGAGCCAGCCGCCGACTTTCTGCTCGACCTCCGTCCACAGGTGGTCCACCCGGGGCTGGTACTTCGGGCTCAGCTGGTCGATCACAACCCGCCGGATGAGTTTCTTCTCAAGCAGGTAATAGAACGTGACGACGAGTGAGGTGACCACTGAGACAAGACCGGCGCCGACGCTGGTGACGATCGGGATCGCCGCCTCCGCCGTTTGGCCGGAGACGTTGACCGACTCCGCCGGCCGCTCGATGAATTCCTGTCCCGACTGGATAATCGACGCGCCGGGCCCGCTCAGCAACGGATTGGAGCTGTCGCTCCAATCCTCATGCAGTTCGTCGAGCATCACGGGGAGCTCATCACGGAACTCGGTGACCTGGTCCTGAACCACCGGGATGATGAGGACGATCAGCGCGGCGATCACCCCGATCACCCCGACATACACCATCGCGATCGCGGCCGCCCGCGGCACGTTCCGCTTCTGGATCCGGCTCACCGGCCCCTCGAGGATCGTCCCGAGCAACACCGCCATCAACGCGGTGACCAGCAGCGAGCCCATCTGGATCGTGACCCAGAACAGCACCAGCACCAGGAAGAGGCTGACCGGCGTCAGCCCCGGCAGGAACCGGCCATTGCCGTTATCGTCCCGCGGCTCGCGCTCCCGCTGCCTGGGTGGTAAGGACGTTCCTGACGCCATCGTGGAAGCTCTCCAAACCGTCCGTCACGGCACCAGCATCGACCCGCGCCGCGATACATCACCAGATCCCGGGCGAAGGAGATACTCCTCCGTCTCCGGATTCCAACACCTTAACGCACGAGCAGTGTCACATACGATGACACTGCTCGCATCGATCCCGGGCGGAGTCCCGCTGGGCGGGCATCACCCCTTCGGATCTTGTCTGCACACTAGGGTCAGGCCGCGTTAGTCCCGGATCGGGCCGCGCGTCTGCCAATATCGCTCCTCGAGCGGGTCGATCGACTTCCGGCGCTCCTCGCCGGAGAGTTCGTCCCACGCGGTCGAGAAGGAATAGTACTCCTGGCCGTCGATCACCATCCGGCGAGCGGCGCCGAACGGCTTGGTCACCGCGAAGATCTCGCGCGGTGGGCGACGGATGACCTCGGTCTGGAACCAGCCATGATCCTCGCATTCGCCCGCGTGGACTTGCCAGGTTGCACCAGGGGCCGCGCTGCCAATATCACGGATGATGACCTTGCCCAATGTGCTGTGGCAAATGGGGCAGCGCATCGGAGTACGGGTCCGAAGGCGATCACGCCGGGGGGCAAACGGATTTGGGCTGCTCATGGTGGACATCTTTCATTTCCATTATTGACACAGCTACGCGGCGGGCCGGATATATACCTCAACATCCCGGGAGAATGCGGGGCAGGTGGTGCTGGTAGACCTCCTAAACCTAGTTTACCATCGACGTTGAGAACTACCATGGTGCACTGCACGGATTGTGCCCTCACCTATCGCGAAATCCGGGGTTCCGCCTGGCGGAATGTATCATGCATATGCGACGTGAAGTTGGACAGTCGAGGACCCGAGAAAGGACCCCGAACCCATGAGCACGGAAACCCAGTCCGCCCCGCAGCAGGGCGACCAGCCAGAGTTGATCAGTGAACTGGTCAATACTTACCGCGAACTCAACACCCATGTCCGCCCGCTGGACGACGCCAAACTGACCGCAGGCGGAGACAAATCGGTCCGCGCCATCATCTCCCGTATGCGCATGGACGAGATGCTCTTCGCGCAGGCCCTCAAGGAGCACATCACCGGCGTCGTCACCTCGACCGGAGGCGAAGACGACCCCGTCATCGGTACCGAAAGCGCGGACGACACCACGCGAATGCTGATCTCGCAGTTCGGGACCGCCCGCGCGACCACCCTGACGCTGCTCAAGGACCTTACCGCCAACGACTGGAACGCCAAGGCCGAGGATGGACGCTCGATCCTCGAGCACGTCCGCGAACTGGCCGAGAGCGACAAGACCCAGCTCGAGCGCATCAAGCAGGTCCTGGCCTAGCGCGACATGCAGTCTTCATCGGGGCCGGCGGCAAACCAGGAGTGGGTCGCCACGCCCACTCCCACACCCGACGAGATCAATCCCTGGTTGGACCATGCGCGGCAATTCTCGTACGTGCGGGCGCACATCAGCGCGTTCGCCGCGGGAAGTGTGGTGCTGCTCGGGCTGAATCTCCTCATGCAGTCGCCGGATATCTGGGCTGATAGCTGGATCACCGCCTGGGGCCTGATCGTGGTGATGCATGTCGTCATCGCGAGCATCGCCACGCTGACGGTCCAGCTGATGGCCGAAGACGACGACATCCGCCCCGCATCCGAGGTGAACTGGCGCCCGGTCAATCCCGCTGCCACGTGGCAAGCCCCGAAACCGGAGTCCCCCGCGGAACCGCAAGCTCCGACGGACGCCTGGCAGACAGCCTCGGCGCCACAGGAGCCTGCCAGCACCGGGCAGGGAGAACGCGTTTCCTGGCAAGCCGCCGCCGATGCCGCGTGGCTCAACCGCTCTGGCGGGGCCGATGACGACAGCGACGCGGGCGAAACCGGGACCGACGACGCCGGGAAGCCGGGCACACCCGCCTGAGGCTCCCACTCCGTTCATCAACAGGACAACCACCTATTCCATGACCACCACAACCCGCGATTTCACCGTAGCCGTGTTTGTCGTTCACGACGATCATGTCCTGCTCCACATGCACGCCAAGCTCGGCATGTGGCTTCCACCGGGTGGCCATATCGAGCCGAACGAGCTTCCGGATGAGGCTGCCATCCGGGAGGTCGAGGAGGAGTCCGGCATCGTCGTTGACCTGGTCGGTCCACGCGGCGTCGAGGTCGACGATCCGGATGCGCCCCTCCAGCTCGTGCGCCCGGAGGGGATCCAGCTGGAGAACATCTCCCCTGGCCACCAGCACATCGACCTCATCTACTTCGCCGTCCCCCGAGATGCGGCGGACGGGACGCTCCCGGAGGTGCTTGAGGGCATGCGCTGGATGCGCGAGGACGACTTCCCCTCCATCACGTTGACCGATGAGGTGGCGGCCTGGGCGCGCAAGGCGCTCGCCGCCTTCAGGTAGCCCGGTGGCCGAACCTGCATGGACCACGCGCACCCTTGGCGCGCTGCCCGAATCGTGGCCCCTCACCCACCGCTGGGTCGGCGAGTGGATGACGATCGACGACGAAACGTGGTTTTCCCGCATCTCGCCTGACGGTGATCCTGATGTTCCGCCGCTGGTCCTTGTGCACGGCCTCGTCGTGTCCGGCTCCTATTTCCGGCCCGTCGCCCGCTTCCTCGATGCGAACTACCGCATCTATATCCCTGACCTGCCGGGATATGGACGCTCACCGTCGAAGAGGATGTGGACGGTGCCATCCATCACCCAGCGTCTCGCGGACTGGATGGACGCCCACGACCTGCGTGACTGCGTGCTCGTCGGGAACTCACTTGGCTGCCAGATCATCACCCTGCTCGCCACCACCCGGCCGGACCTTGTGCGTGGGATGGTGCTCGTCGCGCCGACCCTCGATCCGGCCGTGCGGAACGGCATCCACCTGATGCTGCGCGGCGCGCTCGATATTCCGCGCGAGCGACGAACCATCTGGGGTGTCTGGATCCCGGATTTCCTTCGCGCCGGCCCCCGCCGGGCGCTGATGATGCTGCACCAGACCATGCGCGATGGCGATGCCCAACTCGACCGCCTCGGTGATGTCCACCAGCCCGCGCTCGTCGTCGGTGGCGGCCGCGATCCCATCTCCCCGCCGGAATGGGTGCAGGAAATGGCAAACCGGATGCTCAACGCCCGCGCACTCATCCTCGACGGCTGCCCACATGCCCTGAATTACAGCAGCCCCCGCAACCTCGCCCGCGCCATCGACACCGTCATCCAGGGAAATATCGACGAGTCGCGAT
>CAZVAA010000115.1:0-1853 GCA_964624125.1 uncultured Sphaerobacteraceae bacterium
ACCCCGCCGGGCTGGTACTCGATCAACGCCCGGGTCGAGAACGAGACGATGACCAGTGGGGCGATCGGCGCGGAGTACCACTACAAGCTGGAGGACGTGCTCTACACGCAGTACTTCACCGATCGCGGCCACGCGTTCCACTACGCCTGGTGGCGGACGCCGGAGACGATCGGCCGGCCGGGCAGTCATGGCTGCCTGAACCTGCTGCTCGATGACGCGAAGTTCTTCTGGGATTGGGCGACCTACGGCACGGTGGTGTTCATCCGCACCGTCTAGTGTTCGTTTTATCCTCACTGGCCCATGCAGTTCCGGCCCCTTCCGGAACTGCATGGGCCGTACGTTCATTGGTGCCGGCTTCGGCAACGTGGCATAGTGCGACATGGAGCCGCGTAATCGCCGCGATTGGCGTGATGCCATCGGGCGCGACGCGTTGTTTCGTGACCGGCAGCTGGCTGGCCCGGTCAAACACACTGCCCGGCACATGAGAGCCCCGGATGCCCTGTTTTCGATCCGTTCCCCGGGGTGACGGCATCGCCGCGCAACGGTCCATGCCTTATGAACGAACGACCCAAACCATTTTCAACCGAGTGGTACACGTCGCCCGCGCCTCCACCAGAGCCGCGTAAGCGCCTGAACCCACGGTCGAGCAAGCGCCTCCTGTCAGTCTTTGGCTGGCTTCCCGGAGAGCGCCTGCTCAGTGTGCTCGTCGTCACGATCCTGATCCTCTCCTCATTCTGGCTTGGCCGGCCAGCCGGACAGGCCCAATCGAGCGGCGAGCTCCCGGCGGAGAACACGCCGGTCGCGAGCCTTGCGTTCGATGACATGCCCGTGCGAGAGGACCAGCCGGCGGATATCTCCACCGACGCGTTCACCGTCACCGAGGAGGAAGAGGCGCCGATGGCCGCCGAGGCGACGGAGGAGGGGGAGGAGAACGGCCCGAAGCTGACGCTCAACCTCGCCGAAGAGGAGCAGGTTGACGACGGGTCGCTGTTGCCGAAGTACCGGCTGCTGATGTTTTATGGGTTCCCGGGGAACCCAGATATGGGAATTCTTGGTGAATACGACATGGAGCGGTTGCTGGAGCTGTTGCGCGAGCAGGCTGCCGAGTACGAGGCGGCCGATCCATCCCGGCCGGTGATGATCGCGTTCGAGGTGATCGCATCGGTCGCGCAGAATGAGGCGCAGAGCGACGGGAGCTGGCTGCTGGATGCTCCGGCGTCGTTGCTGGACCAGTACACCGACTTCGCCGAGGCGAACGATATCCTGATCTTCTTCGATGTCCAGATCGGCCGTCGGACGGTCGAGATGGAGGTCGAGGGGTTGCGGCCCTGGCTGGAGAAGCCGTTCGTGCACCTGGCGCTGGATCCCGAGTTCGCGATGCGCGAGGGGCAGATCCCGGGCGAGCATATCGGGCAAATTGATGGCTCGGATGTCACCTGGACGCAGAATTACCTGGCCAATTTGTCGGCCGAGACGGGGATTCCGCCGAAGGTGCTGATCGTTCACCAGTTCACGCATGCGATGATCGAGAACAAGGATACGATCGCGCCGGTGCCCGGTGTACAGTTGGTGATCGATATGGACGGTTGGGGCCCGCCGGATCTCAAGCGAGGCACCTACGCCGCCGTCATTTCCCAGGAGCCAATCGAGTTCCACGGGATCAAGTTGTTCTACCGGCAGGATGATCCCCTGATGTCGCCGGAGGAGGTGCTGGATCTCGATCCGGCGCCCGATCTCATCATTTACCAGTAGTTGTGGGCGCCGGAAACCGGCGCACCCGTGAGGCAGGGACAACCGTTCAGGATGGGCAAGATCTTCGTTCTCGACCAGGATGGCATTGAGCAGCTCCTGTC
>CAZVAA010000115.1:1953-8621 GCA_964624125.1 uncultured Sphaerobacteraceae bacterium
GGCCGCATACATAACTTGTTTGGGAACCCGACGATGTGGAGGGCCCCATGCATGCGCGGATGATCCGATTCGTAGATGAGTCACCAGGAGGTACTCAGCGTGAAGAAGAACTCTTTCATCCCGACACCTGTCAACAAGTTGATGCAGGACGCGGTGACCGGCCGGTCGTCCCGGCGTGAGTTGATCAAGCGCGGGTCCGCGCTCGGACTTTCCAGCGCCCTGATGGGGACCATCCTGCGTGCGGAGTCCATCGGCGCGCAGTCGACGCCCGATGCTTCTCCCGCGGCTGACCAGCCGGTTGGCTGGTCCATGCAGAAGCCGGAATGGCTCGACGTGGACCTCAGTGGCCAGACCATCAACGCGATGTTCGGCTCTGATGGCCCGGGCGCACCGTATGACCAGGCCATGTGCGACAAGTTCGCCGAATGGACCGGCGCCCAGGTGAACTACCTCAAGGGCGCGGAGTCCGCAACCGATCGCCTGACCTTCTACACGCAGTCCCTCTCCGCCGGATCCAGCGACTTCGATGTCGCGCAGATCGACGTGATCTGGCCCGGTATCATGAACCAGTGGGCAGAGGACCTTGCGCAAGAGGCGGAGGAGCTCGCCGAAGCCGGCAGCACCTTCTTCGAGCGGATCCTCGACAACAACACCATCGATGGCAAGGTGATCTCGCTGCCGTTCTTCACGGACGCCGGCCTGCTCTACTACCGCACCGACCTGCTCGAGGAATACGGCTTCGACGGTGCCCCGACGACCTGGACCGAACTCGAGGAGATGGCCCAGACCATCCTCGACGGCGAGGGGGCCGATAACAGCGCCTTCACCGGCTTCACCTTCCAGGCATCGGCCTATGAGGGCCTGACCTGTAATGGACTCGAGTGGCAGTACTCCAACGGCGGCGGCGTGATCGTCGAGGAGGACGGAACCGTTACCGTCAACAATGAGCAGGCGGTCGCCGCGATCGAGCGGGCTGCCGGCTGGATCGGTGGAATTGCGCCATCGGCGGTCACGGGCTACATGGAAGAGGATTCCCGCGGCGTCTGGCAGGGTGGCAACGCCGCCTTCCACCGCAACTGGCCGTATGTCTACTCCATCTCCGCGGCGGATGATTCCGACCTGCAGGGCAAGTTCGACATCGCGCAGCTCCCGATGGGCGACGGCGAGGGTGCCCAGCATGCCGCGACGCTCGGTGGCTGGAACACGTTCGTCCCGAGCTCGGCGGCCAACGTCGAAGGCGGCCGGCTCTTCGCCAAGTGGGTCGGTTCTGCCGAGCAGCAGTTCTCCCGCGCGATCGAGCGGTCGCAGAACCCGACGATCCGCGAGGTCTACGACCGCCCCGAGGTGTTCGAGGCCAACCCGTTCATGGAGCGCCTGTTCGACGTCTTTGAGTCGGGCTCCGTCGCGCGTCCGTCGAACGTCTCGCAGGATCTCTACGGCGAGCTTTCGATCGCCTACTTCACCAAGGTGAACGAGATTCTCACCGGCCAGCATGATGATGTCGCCCAGGCAATGGAAGACCTTGCCGGCGAGATCGAAGACATCATGCAGGACGTGTAAGCGTCGGTTCGTTCGTCGGTAACGACGTGCAGGGCTGCCGGGATGGCATTACACCCCGGCAGCCATGGCCAATGTGATGGCCGGCGCCGGATGGAGTGCAACGCTCCATCCGGCGTTTGCGGTCCGGAGATACCTCTATGGGCACTTCAGGCGTGGATATGGCACCGGTTCCGGTTGAGCCGGAAAAGGGCCGAGGACGCAAAAAACGATTGGGCGATGCCCCGGTTTCCTCATACGGGAAGCAGCAGGAACGCCTGGGCTGGATGCTCGTGGCACCGTCGGTCATTGTCGTCGTGCTGGTTGCTATCTATCCGCTTGTCGAAAGCTTCCGGCTGAGCCTGACCAACCTGCGCATCACACGCCCGGACCGCGCGCGATTTGTGGGGCTCGACAACTACCGGGAACTCTTCGCGGACGATGTGTTCATCCGGTCGCTCTGGAATACCATCGTCTTCACCATCTCCTCAGTCACGATCGAAACCGTGCTCGGCATGATCATCGCCCTGACGATCCACTCGCACTTCAGGGGCCGGGGGATCGTCCGGACCTCCATGCTCGTGCCGTGGGCTATCCCGACGGTCGTCTCATCTCTCCTGTGGTCATGGATGCTCCACGATACCTACGGCGTTATCAACGAACTCTTCCGGTTCTTGCGCATCGATGTGCTTCTGGAGAATCTTGGTATCGTGGAGGAGTATGGCAACTTCGACTGGGCCGGAAACCCCAGCACGGCGCTGGGCGCCGTCGTTGCGGTGGATGTCTGGAAAACGACGCCCTTTATGGCGCTCCTGCTCCTGGCAGGCTTGCAGGTGATTCCTGACGACGTCTACGAAGCCGCGCGCGTGGACGGCGCCAGCAAATGGCAGCAGTTCTGGCAGATCACGTTGCCACTCCTCCGTCCGGCGCTGCTCGTCGCGTTGATTTTCCGCACCATGGCCTCGTTCCGCGTGTTCGACATGATCTTCGTCATGAAGGGATATTCGACGGACACGATGTCCGTTGCCGTCTACGCCCATCGCGAGATGTTAGGCGCGCAAAAAGTCGGCTTTGGGTCGGCCGTGTCCGTCATTATCTTCCTCTGTATCGCCTTACTGGTCGTCGGCTACACGCGCCTGATCCGTGTGGAGGAGGGATAGCATGGCAACGAGCACCGTTCGGCCGCACGCCGGGCAATCTGAACACTCACCGTTGATCCGGACATCACCGGAGGAACTCGATCGAATCCGGTCGGGCCACCACCAGAAATCAGGTCCCAATTATGGCCGCATTGCCGGGCGTGTGGGGTTCTGGATCCTGATTGTGTTCATCATGCTCTACACGTTGTTCCCATTCTATTGGGCGATCGTGTCGTCGTTGAAGACATCCCAGGAATTGGTCCAGTCGCCGCCGACGTTCTGGCCGGAGGAAGTTACCTGGCAGAACTACGAGAACGTCTTCTCAAACTCCTCGCTCATGATGGGCCTGAGGAACTCGGCCATTGTGTCGGGGACGGTCGTGCTGCTGTCGATCTTCCTCGGGACGGTCGCCGCCTACGCCATGGGACGGATGAATTTCCGTGGACGCACGCCCATTCTCTACCTGATCCTGTCGATGACGATGTTCCCTGGCGTGGCGATCCTCGGTTCGCTCTTCAATCTCATGCGCATCTTCAATGCGTTCAACACCCTCTGGGGACTCGTGATCGTCTACCTGACGTTCTCGCTGCCGTTTACGATCTGGGTGCTCACGAACTTCTTCCGCGCCATGCCGGGTGACCTGGAGGAGGCTGCGCTGGTCGATGGCGCGACCCCGCTGCAGGCGCTCCGCCAGGTCCTGATGCCGCTGGCGATTCCTGGAATCGTGACCACCGGCCTCCTGGCGTTTATCGAGGCGTGGTCGGAGTTCCTCTTCGCGCGGTCGTTCACGCTCACGGACAGCGCGAAAACGGTTCAGGTCGCGATCTCCGAGATCACCGGTAATCAGCAATACGAGGTGCCGTTCGGGACGATCATGGCGGCAGCGGTCGTCGTCACCGTCCCGTTGCTGGTGGGCGTGCTCCTCGTGCAGCGCCGGATCATCGCCGGCCTCACAGCGGGAGCGGTGAAGGGGTAAGCGTACCCTCCTGCTACAGATACGAAACACCCCGGGTGGCCATGCCACCCGGGGTGTTCGATTTCGCCTATTGAGCGGGGATCACCCGGTGAGTTCGTCGATCTCGCTCTGGTAGCGGTCCAGCGTCTCCGCGACATCGGCCTCGTTGCCGACGATGTCGTTGAAGGCGTTGGTGAGGATGTTCTCGACATCCGTCCAGTACGTGACGTTCGGGCGGGGCTGCGTGAGCGCCAGCGCGTTGGTCACCGTCTCGAAGTAGGGCTGCTGCCAGTCCTCGACCTGGCCGAGTGCGTCGTCGCGCATGGCGGCCCAGCCGTTCCGGGCGGTGAGCTGCTCCTGGACGTCGCGGCTCATCCAGAGACGCGTGAAGTCCAGGGCCATATCGCGGTTCTGGGTTCCGGCCGCGATACCGAAGACGTCGCCACCAAGCACGAGCACGTTGCCCTCGGGGCCTTCCCATCCTTCGTAGGTGAGGACCTCGTCCTTGCCACCCTCACCGACGATCACGGTGACGCCGAACGGCCAGTTCTGCGCCAGGACCACGCTCTCCTGCAGGATGTACGTGTTCGTGGTGTCGAACGTTGCGGTGGGGTACTGCGGCGTCAGGTAGGGCTTGAGATCCTGCATGAACTGGAAGGCTTCCTGCCCCGCCTCGCTGTTGATCTCGAGCGGGTCGCCACCGGCCTGCCAGAGGAACTGGGTCACGGTCACGCCGACCGGGCCACCGGCCTCACCCTGGATCGAGATCTGGCCGACGCCGGCGTTCTCCTGAATCGTCTGGCCAGCCGAGAGGAGGTCGTCCCACGTTTTCGGCGGCTCGACGCCGTATTCCTCAAACTTCGCGGAGTTGTAGAAGGTAATCTGCACGTTCGGGCGCGCCGGGAGGAAGTAGTAGGTGCCGTCGAACTGCAGCACTTCCTTCAGCGCCTCGATCGTCGCGCCGGGCATGATGTCCTCGGCGTCGGGGATCTCCTCGACGAGACCGCCGTCGACCAGCGGAGCCAGCGTGTTGTTGTCCTGCACGAGCAGGTCAAGCTGGATATTGCCGGACTCGACCTGGGCGTTCAGCGTATTGACGACGTCGATCGCCTCGATGTTGACGACCTCGACGTCACCGCCGGTCATCTCGTTGAACTGCGATACGACCACGTCGTTGAAGACCTGCGCCTCGGACTCCGCCATCGCGATCGACACGCGAAGGGTTTGACCGGACCAATCGCCGAGCGACAGCTCCTCGTCTTCCGCCGGGGAGGCCGCCGGGGTTTGGCCCACGGCACCGCGGGCGCCAAGCGCCGCCGAGAGCACCGGGACGGAGATCCCGAGCGCACCAGCCCGCTTCAGCATGTCGCGGCGGTTCATGCCGCCAGCGAGATAGTCGTTGACGAGCCCGGTGGCCGCCTGTCTCTGTCCTTCAAGTATCTTCTTCGGATCCAATGTCATACCCTCCTGGGTTATGTGTGAGGCCGCTGTGCGCGGCTTCCAATCCGGTTTATCCGCTCGTTTGGTTGACCTACCCCTTGACCGCCCCGGTGAGCGTTCCGCTCCGGATATACCGTTGCAGGAAAAGGGTGATGATGAAGACCGGAATCGTCATCATGACCGAGATGGTCGCGACGTCGGTGACGTTCCCCCGGTTCGCGTAGTAGTAAACCCGCAGTGGCAAGGTGTCCTCGACGATAAAGAGATAGATCGCATATAGCAGGTCGTTCCACGAATCCAGCCACGCAAACATTGCGGCGACCGCGATGCCTGGCAGCGCAAGTGGAACCACGACTGTGCGAAGAACTGTCATCTTTCCGGCACCGTCGACTGCGCTCGATTCCTCCAGGTCTTTCGGAATCGCCTCAAATGAACCGATCAAGATCCATGCCGCCAGCGGCAGGGTCCGGATCAGGTGGGCGAGCATGAGCCCGATGTCGGTGTCGTTCAGTCCCCAGCCAAAGAACCGTGATGCGATAGGGGTTGCAATGATGACTTCCGGGAACATCCGTGTGAAGAGCACGCCGAGGATGACTGGGTAGCGCACGTTACGCGGGAGCCGGGCGATCACATATGCCGCGGGGGCGGCCAGCAGGATCGCGACGATGGCTGTCCCGGTGGCGACCGTCAGGCTGTGCCGCAGTGGCTCGCCGAGGACATCCCACGTGAACAGTCGTTCCCAATTTGCGAACGTTGGATTTTCAATGAGGTAGGAGGGTCGTGGGGCTGTGGCCTGCGCCAGTGTGCTTACGGAAACCTTGATCAGGATGTAGAGGGGCGCCAGGATCAGGAAGATCACGAGGATGCCCAGAAGAATGGAGGCTATCCCCGCGGGCGAGAAGGCCTTCCGCAGGCCAGATCGCGGTTGTGCGCTGATGGCGGCGGGTTGCGAAGCACTCATCGGTTGTCACCTCCCCGTCGCTCGACCAGCAGGAAGTAGGCGATCACGAAGACGACGATCATCATCAGGAGGATCACAGCCGCGGCTGATGCTGTATTGATATTGCGCGCTTGGTTGTATTCGACATACACAAATGAGCTCATCACCGGAATGGCCTGGCCGGCGATCACCAGCGCGATGTCGAAGATGCGGAAGGCATCGATCGCGCGGAGGATCAGCGCCATCGTGATCGAGGGCATCAGCAGCGGTATCGTGTGGTGCATGAACTTTTGCCAGCCGTTGGCGCCATCCGTGTCGGCGGCCTCGTAGACATCACGCGGGATGGCCTCGAGACCGGCCAGCAGGATCAGGACGACAAGTGGCAGCGCTTTCCAGATATCGGCGAGCGCGATCGCGAACATGCCACGAATGCCGCTTTGCTGCCAGTAAACCGGGACATCGATGATATTCAGGTCCAGCAGGATCTGGTTGAGGTAGCCGTTGAAGCCAACGATGTACAGCATCGCCGCGCCGGCGACGATCGTCGGCACGCCCATCGGGATCAGGACGATCGATCGCAGGATGCCGCGGCCATGGAACTCTCGCGAGAGCATGAACGCGATCCCGAGGCCGATCAGCATCTGGAGCGTGACACCGA
>CAZVAA010000116.1:0-8562 GCA_964624125.1 uncultured Sphaerobacteraceae bacterium
CCAGCGTCGAGCCGAACTCCGTCACCGGGGCCACCAGCGAACGCGTATCGACCATCGCGTCGTATGCCGGCGACAGTATGGTGGACCACCGGCCATACTCAACGCCGTCGAATGCGAAAAAGCTGAAGACATACCGTCCACCCGGCACGCCCCCTTCATCAAGGATGCTTTCGCCATACGCCCCGTTCCAGCGAGACGGAAGCGTCCATCGCATCCCGTACTCCGGAAGCGGCACAAAGCTGAACTCCATCGTGGCCCGGTTGGCCTGGAGGAGCGTCACCGCATCGTATGCATGCGAGCCGACGACGGTGCCTGATTCGGCACCCGTCAGCGCAAGCTCCGCAATCGGGTTGCCGCGACCATCGCGAACCCACGGCGCCATCCATGCAATGCGGTTCCCGGAGATCCCGGTCGTCACCACGGATTCGTCCTCGTCAGGCGACTGTTGCGCGGCACTCGTCGATGCCGAAAACCAGCCCCACGCAGCCGCTCCCGCGAGCATAGCAATCAGTTGGCGACGATTCTGCCCGCCATTGTTCATTCTGGCTCCCTCCCCCAGGTGGCCGCCAAATGGCGACTTTGGGGAAGGATCATACCGCATTGCCTCGTAAACACGGCCACCTGCCGGCGCCGACTGAGGTCCTCGGCGGCAACCGACATTCACTGCGATGCGACAATAACCTCGCGTTGATCCGCTCCGGTCACGTACGCGAGCAACCGGTCGCCCTCCGCCTCCAGGTCGCGGAGCGTTTCCCGCGAGTGCGGTTCAAATGGTGTGAGCACGAGCGCGACGCGCTCCTTCTCCCTGGCAATTTCCCACGAACCGGCAACGAAGCCGTCGACCAGGTAGGTGGACTGGAAGAGGCCATTCCTGGTGCCGATGGCCTTGCGGCGTTCCTCGGTGATGATGCGGGTTCGGTCCTTGTGAGAGAGCAGCACATTGTCGAAGACGGGCAGGAATCGCACGGGCGCGGGCGAGGATCCATCGGCGATGAGGCTTCCGGGCAAGTCGAACAGCTCCTGTCCCCGCTCATTGCGATAGGTCACGAGGTCGTCTCGCATCCGCTCGACATGAGCCCGGAGACCGGTGAGACCGGACCACGCCTGCATGTCGGCGACGGTCGCCGGGCCGAAGGCGGCAAGGTATCGCCTGAGCGCGTCGTCCGGCGCTCTCTCCACCGGAATATCCTCACCAAGCCACTCTTCCGCAAGGGCCCAGGTTGCCTGGTGACTCGCGCCCCAGACGCCTCGCGGGGTGGTTTGGACCAGCGGGAGCAGGAAACGGCATGCCTGCGCCATGGCGCCCCTGGGGACCTCCGGCCACCGTTTGACAAGCTCGTCGCCGAGCTTGCCGATGGTCATGGGGGTATCACGAAGCAGTTCGCGACCCGCCTCAACGATCTCCGGGATTTGTTGCGGATCGAGCTCGCGCCCTTGCCCGAGGCGGGGCAATGCGCGCTCATGCAGCGGATAGGTAAACGGGAACAACCGCAGGTAATCATTTCGGGAGACGAGGTGAATGGTGCCGCGCATGAGCGACGCGCGGACCGCGGTTCGGTCGAGCATCATCCGCGAGAGATCGTCGGTCAGGAAGTCCCGGAGTCGTGTCCAGAGGACGATGTAGGAGTCGTTCGGATTTTGCGATTGCAGGCCGACGAGATGCTCAAGGGCGTCCCGCGGCGTCATCGCCGATCGCTCCTGCAGCAATTGGCGAGCAAGCAGCGTCCGGTTGAGCTGGCGCTGGCTGAGGATGGTTCCTTCGGTGATGGTTCCGGCTGCGGTCATACGGCTCTCCCTGCTATCGACCAACTCGTCCGACGATAGCAGGGAATGCGGTCAGCCGGTGTCCGGGAGAAAGCTGACAGGTACGACCGGCCGGACCGTGCACGCTCCTCCTCAGGCGACGGGGTTGCGGATCAGGAGCTCAACATTCTGGTCTTCCGGCAAGCCAAGTCGCAATGGGCGGTCGAGGTGCGGGTCGTTCGCGGACAGCTCGAGGCTCAGTGCCGCGAGCTCGGCACGGGAATAGTCGCCTGCGGCATCGATCGTCATCGGATCGGAATGGTCGATCAGGACGCCGAAGATCGAAAGCGTGCCATCGCCATTGTCAACGATCTCGATGGACCGTGCTTGCTGGGGATAGTCGATATGGGCCGCGGTATTGATCTCCCAGAAGCCGCCCGTTTGGCCGGTTGGATCCGGATGCGACCAGACACGATTCATGTGGCTGTGACCGTTGACCCACAGGATCACGTTCGGGAACCGGCGGATCAGCGCCAGGAACGCGGCAGATGCCATTCGGTCGGATTCCGTCTCCCCGGGGGCGAGCGTCAGGTTATCCATGGTCGCCGAGTTGTGGTGGCTGAAGAGGATAACCAGCTGGTCATCCAACCCGGTGTCGACCCATTCGCCCGCCGCGTCCAGGTAGCGCGAGGAGACGCTGGCCAACCCGGATTCCAGCCACTCGACCTGCTGCGGATCGAGCGAGCCATCAGGGCCGCCGTTTGGGTTGGTCGTGTCGAGCATCAGGCCGACGATGCCTTCGGCAACATCGAAGCGGTAATACGACTTCTCGTCTGCGAGGTCGTCTTCCGTAAAGCCGTGTCCACGTGGTCCGAAGCGGCCAGGGGCATCCAGGTGCTTCTGGATGAACTCGGTCCGGGTGAAGGGGCGGCGATTCTCAGCGGCGGGTATGGGCCGCATCAGCAGCAGGTCGATCGCTGCAAGTATCTCCTCGTCCGTGGTCGCCTGCATGAGCATGCCGAGGAAGGCCTCCAGCGTGACATCGGGATGAAGACCCATCGGCAACTGGTCGCCGGTGGCGAGCATATCGAGCATTCGCGCGGGGCCACTGTAGCCAGGGAGCACGCCGGCATCGACGATGTCGTGGTTGCCAAAGCAGGTGTACCAGGGCATCGCGAGCCCGGGCGCATCGATCTCCCGGCTGGCGGCATCCAGCATGCCGGGCAACGTGGGGAATCCGTGAATGGACTTCAACGTGTCATCGTCATAGCCGGCCGGCGGCTCGTCCGGATGCCAGAACGCCGCGTAGATCGCGGGCGGAACGACCTCGTCGGCGTCCTGCAGACCGACATAGTCGCCACCGGTCGCGATGAAACCGGTGCGGCCACCGTTGAACACGGCAAGGGCGGCATCCAGCTCGTGCGTGCCACGGCTGTCCGCGGTATCCCCGGTGGAGATCGCGAAATCGAATGGACGGCCGGAGACCGGTCCTGCCTGGAGCGCGTTCACGCGGCGCACCATGGCATCGAGCACATGCACGGTCAGGGTGTCTTGCGGCCGGAAACCGTTCGAAAGATCAGCTCCGGCGACCTGGCCAGGATACTGCCCGAGGAAGGACGCGTGCGCCGGGGACGTGGCATCGATGATATGGAGATCGGTGAACTGCGCGAAGCTGGCAAGCGGGGTTCGCACATCCTCCCGCGCTTCACCGGCCGCGACGAGATCCTCCCGCTCGACGATCGGCCAGCCGTCAGCTTCCCCGATGCGGCGATAGGGCAACCCGGGTTCACGGTATTCGCCAAGCGTCAGCGAGCGCTCGAGCGTCGTCAGCGGCGCAACCGCTTCCTCAACAACCGGCGTCCCACTCGAAGCAGGCGTTCCCTGCGCGGCAGTGGCTGTCGCGGGGGCGATCGCGGCCACGCCGATCGCCCCCGCACCCTGGATCAATTGGCGACGAGTCAGGCCAGGTGACTCCGGCAGATGGCGATGATCGGACGCGGACGGCTTGCGACAAGCTTCGCACATGGCGTTCTTCCCTGGGATTCAGTTGGCAACGGTATTCCCGATTCAATGCTGAAGCATTATAGGGGCATCACCTGCCAGCGGCGCAACGCATTACGGGAATTGGTTCCCGGGAAATGACCATGGTGCACGCGAACGCCACCGCGCATCACCGAAACGGCGACCAGGGCGGGCGCTTAACCGCCTTGTTCACCGAGGCTTCCCTGCACCTCACCCATCACCATCAGGATGCGAGAGACGGTGCCGGATGCTTCCGAGCCATTGACGTAGAGGGTCACCGTGGCCGGAACAGCCTTGAGCGCAGACAGGTTCCACAGCTGGGTCCTGAGGCCGATGGGGCCGGTTGGGGACGGCGGAGCGAAATAGGTCTGCGTCAGCGTGGCGTTCGCCGGGAGGAACTGTCCGACCAGGTCGATGGCCTCCTGTATCGGGAGCTCACGCTCGAGGTTCGTATCGATCTCGACCACGAATCCGCCCTGGTTGGTACCGAGGAAGAGCTGCTCGACCGGCGGATTCGCGACGTGCGAAGCCCGTTGCGAGGCATTGCCTTGCCCGTATGCATCCCACCAGGATTCCAGCGACGTGCCGAGGGTTGCGCCTTCCCCATGCGGCTGCACCTCGTGCTCATCGAACGCTTCCATCGAGATGGTCGCGCGGCTGAACGGCGCCGGTATACCCGGCCCGTCGCCCTGGACCGTGAATTCGTCGAGCACCAGGACATTGCCAGTCCGCCCCGTTTCGGCCGCAAGCGCCTCACTGTGCCACGTGGTGAGGTAATACCCCGCGTGGTTGAACTGGAGCCTTCCGCCCACGACCTGGCCAGACATCACGGCGTCATCCAGCAGAAACCGGGAGTTGCCGACATCGGCCTCCTCCTCGGTAACCCCGCCATCCGGCAAGTGCGTGAAATCGACCTCGGCATGATCTGCGCCGCTCTCCGTGAACCGGACGTAGTAGACGGCCGTGTCCGAATCGGTCGTCCCGAACTGGACCATACCGCCGTCGATCTCTGTGCCGGCACCAAACTCTGCGGCGAACGCGTCTTCATCGTCCCCGAGCTTCGCGCCTCCTGCGGTTGATGCCGAAGGCGTTTGGGCAATGGCACGCCGCGTCGAGCCTGCGGCGATGGTGGCCACAACTCCGCTCATGGCGGCAAATCCGACCAGGTCCCGACGATTCCAGGTGGAACGCATATGCATCACCTTTCCTTCCGCCCGCGGAGTATTTCTCCAATGGCGGTTGTTGAAAACTGGAACGCCCGTAAACCCGAAGAGGTTTCACATCGTATCCGGCGTCCAGCGCGTTCATGGTGACCTATCGGACATTTCCGACCTGGTAAGCCGCGGGAACAGCCACCACAACCCACCGATCACCACAGCGAGAATCCCGGCGATCAGCCACGCCACGCTCGCATCGCCCAACGCGGTGGCGAGCACCAGTTGGCTTGCCAGCACCAGCGCGATCGAGAGCGGAACGAGCCCGGCGATCATGAACTTCGTCGCGTAATTCTTGAACGTCTCGCGATCACGCAATGGCCGTTGCAGGCGATGGTGAGCGGCCGGGGCAGTGAAGAGCACCAGCGCCAGCAAGGAACAAAGAAACGTGACGATGTAGACGACCTTTTCACGATCCTGGATCTCCGAGAAGCGGGAGTTGAAGGGCAGGATGATCAGGAACGCCGTCAACGTCTGCGTCCCGGGCAGGAGGATGCGTAACTCCTCCAGCAGGTCCGACAAGTCCCCATCCTCGAATTGGTCATCGCCGCCGTCGCGGCTTCGGTCGTGATCCATGGCGTCGCCTCACAGCGCGTTCGTTCCCAGTGTCGTCCCCTGGATTATCGAGGATTGGATTGTACCGTCGGGACGCAACACAGGCCGGCAACTGCCTGTATCATGAAACCGACGAGCCGCTCCATAGATAACCGGACAGTGCCAGATGACCGAAGAGATCGACTTTGACGCCTGGATTTCCCGATTCCGACGGGAGATCCCGAACGTTGCCGCCGTCATCCTCAAGGGCAGTCACGCGCGCGCTGTGGCGGAACCGCATAGCGATGTGGATTTCGATGTCCTGGTCGACCGTGAACCCTACGAGGACTACCTCGCCTATTTCGAAAACAGGGCAGACGGTCGCTTGCGGCACATCTCGATCGCTGTCCAGGACCTGAGTGGATGGCTGGCGGAAACGCGAGAGCCAGTGGCCTGGGGCTATGGGCTTCCCGCCGCCGAAACGACACGCCTCCTGTGGTGCCGCGACGATTCGATGCGGCTCCAGCTGGACCGACCGGCCCGGACACATCCTCCCGAGGCGCCGGAGCTTGAAGATTTCATCGAAGCCTGGGGCAAGGTCCGCAACGCGCTCCAGAAATACGATGGCCTCGGCGCCAGGCTGGCCGCGCACAAACTGGCCAGGCTTTGTCCCGGGCTCCTGCGCCCGCTGAACCCCGAGGTCCGACCCGCGAACCGCCGCGAGGCGATGCAAGCCGTGCTGACGCTTCCGGTCGCGCCACGGGGCTACCGGGACGACCTGCTGCGGTGTTTCGGCCTGTCTGGCGAAAATGGATCGATCCAGGACCTGCATGATGCTGCCCGGCGCTTGACGTTCGGTACGATCGGGCTCCTGCGTGAGCACGCCGACACGATGAAGCCCTTGCTCCCGGCCGACCTGCACGGCTACCTGGTCGAGGGCACGCTGGACCGCTATGTCCGCCAGTAAGACAGGAGACGGCCCAATGCCCGATGGCGATCTCGTGACGCGTGTTGTCGCGATGCCGGCAGACACCAATTCCTCCGGCGACATCTTCGGCGGCTGGCTGATGAGCCAGATGGACCTCGCGGCATGGGTGGCCGCGCGCCGCCGGACACCACACCGTCTGGCGACGGTAGCGCTTGACGGCGTGATCTTCCACCGGCCGGTGTATGTGGGTGATTGCGTGCTCTGCTACGCGACGATCGAGAAGATCGGCCGGACGAGCATCACCGTGCGGATCGACGCGATGGTCGAGCGCCTGAACGGTGGTGATGTCGAGCGGGTGACGGAGGGCACCTTCGTCCTGGTCGCGCTGGGCGAGGACGGGAAGCCAACGCCGGTCCGGGAAGGATAGGGCGAGGCGGCTGGTCGATGCGCAAATGATGAAGCGAAATCAGATAGCCCCCACACGTACGGGCCGACCTTGTGTCGGCCCGTACGTAGAGATAGTTGGCTGCCCGAGGCGAGGCTATTGGCAATGGACTACGACCCACAGTTGCGAGGTCACCCCCTACGTGGCCGGAGAGGTCGTCAAAACCAGGAAACGGGGCGGCAGATGCCGCCCCGTTTCTCGCGTCCTGGATGCTGTGTGGTTCGGGCCTAGAGCTCGGCACCGTCCTCGAGATTCCAGTTCGCGATGTTCCAGTAGTCGTAGGAGAACGGTGCGAGCGCCAGGTTCTCCTGCCGAAGCGCCTTCGAGGAGCCGCGCGGCGACCCAACGATGACCAACGGCACAACAACGTGGTTCATGATGACCATGTCGTTCATCTGCACAAAGAGGTCGGCGAAGACGTCCGGATCGGTTTCCGTCAGCGCCTGCTCGAAGAGGGCATCGTACTCGGCGTTCTGCCAGCGAGCCTGGTTCTGGCCGTTCCAGCCGTTGGCCTCCTGCGCGATGTTCACGCCATCCGGGCCGGCGTACCACTGCTCGACGAAGGCGATAGGCCGCGGCGAGTTCGGGACGCTCTGGAACATGTTGGCGTCCCAGTAGAAGTGGTTGATGTTCTGGTCGTTGCCAGCGGCGCCGTCGAAGTAGATACCTGCGTCGACCTGCTCCAGCTGGACGCCGATGCCGATGGATTCGAGGTTCTGCTTGATGACGGCCTGCGTCTTCTGGCGAACCTGGTTCACGCTGGTGGCGAAGACAAGGTTCAGCTCGACGCCGTCCTTGGAGCGGCGACCGCCCTCTTCCTCGGCGACCCAGCCGGCATCCTCGAGGATCTGCGCGGCCTTCTCGAGGTTGAACTCCCACGACGTGTTCGGGGACTCCGTCAGCGGGTCACCGTAGATCACGTTGGTGGCAGGCTGCTGGCCAAGGCCGTAGAACTCGTCGGCGATGGTCTGGCGGTCGATCGCCGTGTAGATCGCCTCGCGCACTGCATCGTCGGAGAAGAACGGGTGCGGCGTGTTCATTTCGGAGCGCTGGCCGTTCACCTCGGTGTTCGGATCCGAGAAGTTGAAGTTGAAGCGCTCGATATTGATGCCCGGGTACGCGGAAAGCTGGCCCGGAGCGTCATCGCCCTCCATGTCGGTCAGGACATCCGGCTCGACCTGAAGGTTCCACGCGAAGTGGTACTCACCGGTCTGGATCACGGCGCGAGCCGCGGCCGGGGCATCGCCACCACCCTTGAGGTAGACGCTGGAGAAGAATGGCTTGTTCGGCTCGCGATAGTTCTCGTTCGGAACGTAGCGGGCCTCATCGTTCGGCGAGAAGGACTCGACGACGTAGGGGCCGGTGCCGACCGGCGCGGAGAGGAACTGCGTATGAGCATCCTCACCCGCCTCGAGGACGTGCTTCGGATAGAGGAAGCCGGTGCTGGTGCCGGTGAACGGGTCGAACCAGATCGGGTTCGGCGCGCTGAAGGTCACCTTCGCGGTCAGGTCATCGACCACCTCGACCGACTCGATCGCCTCGAACGAGTTCTGGTTGACGGAGTTGTTGGCCGGATCCTGCACCCATTCGACCGTGAACTTGATGTCCTCGGCAGTGACTGGCTCACCGTCGCTCCAGAGGAGATCTGGCATCAGGGTCAGCGTGACCTCGGTGAG
>CAZVAA010000117.1:0-2283 GCA_964624125.1 uncultured Sphaerobacteraceae bacterium
CCGAGGCCTTTCGGTACGCCGGATACCTGCGGCCCAACTGGGACGCTGAATACGCCGGGGAGTTGATGGAGAAGTTCGAGGTTTCGACGGACTCCAAGATCGAGAGTCTTTCCCGGGGGAAGAAGTCGGTCGTCGGGATCGCCCTGGGACTCGCTGCCCGCGCGCCACTGACGATGTTCGAAGAGAAGTATCTCGGTATGGACTCTCCGTCGCGGTATCTCTTTTACGATGTGCTGCTGCGGGACTACATGGAGAACCCGAGGACATTCATTCTCTCGACCCACCTGATCGAAGAAGTGAGCCGCGTATTCGAGAACGTGGTCATTATTGACAAGGGACAGCTGGTGGTGCAGGACGAGTCCGATGCCCTGTTGTCTCGCGGGGTGGCGATGACCGGACCAGCCGACCAGGTCGATGCGCTGAGCGCGGGCCTCACCGTCATTGGTGAGCGTCAACTTGGCCGGACCAAGTCGGCCATGGTCTACGGCAAGGTCGACGAGGCGGCGCGGGAGCGAGCGCGTGCGGCCGGCATCGAGTTCGAGGCGCTCGACCTCCAGGATCTTTTCGTCCACCTGACCAACCCGAATGGAGGCCGCTGATGCAGGTGGCAGAACGAACACAGAGGACGTGGATATTTCCCCGGATCCTGGTCGAGGACTACCTGAGCTTCACGGCGCTGGTCTGGGCGGGGCTCCTGATATTCACATTCGTGACGACGTATGTCGTGTCCCTGTTCCGAGATATATCCATCAGCGCATGGGAGGTCGCCGCGGGCGCCGCGCCCTGGTTCCTCGGATTCATGAGCGGATTCCTCAT
The DNA here is from genome assembly GCA_964624125.1 of uncultured Sphaerobacteraceae bacterium. Classification (GTDB taxonomy): domain Bacteria; phylum Chloroflexota; class Chloroflexia; order Thermomicrobiales; family UBA6265; genus UBA6265. The sequence continues at coordinate 817 of CAZVAA010000117.1, forward strand.
GTACCAGGTCGTGCCGATGTTCATTGCGAATGGCCGGACGAGGCGGGATACGTTCATCGAGTGGCTGATCTTCGGCGGGTTGTTCGCCACGTTGGCCGCATTGCTGATGACGGTGGGCTTCCTGGTCGAGTACGTCGTGTACGGGATTGCCGATTGGCCGCGAACGCTCGAGAACGACCACATGTTCGCGACACACACGGACGTGGTGCCGATGTTCGGGGAGTTGCTGTTGACCTATCTCGTATGGGTGGCGGCTGGCGGGTTCATCGGCGTCTCGCTCTACCGTTCGGAGGATCTGGGCTGGTTGTCGATCATTCCCGGCTTTGTGCTCGTCGGGATCGTCGGATCGTTTTCCCGGACGTCACTGGGGCCGTTCGGCTTCATCACGCACCGGTTCCCTGATTTCACGACATCGAACTGGTTGGTTGCGATTCCAACCGCGCTTGTCTGCTGCGCGATCGCCGTTTGGGCCGCGTGGAGCGTGATTCGCGAGTTGCCGTTACGAAGCAAGTAGACCGGGTTTCGGGTCCCAATCAAATCGAACGTATTTTGACGGGCTGATCGGCGGTTGTCCTGATCGCGAGCAGTCCCATGGGCTCCCTATGCCCAAACATCGGGAGGAGCGCGCATGATTACCGCGCAAGGGCTGACAAAGACGTATGGCGATGCGATCGCCGTGGACAACATCTCGTTCGAGGTGAAACCCGGTATGATCACCGGATTCCTTGGCCCGAATGGCTCCGGGAAATCCACCACGATGCGGATGATGCTCGGGCTGGATACGCCGACGAGCGGCTCGGTGACGATCGATGGCCGTGCCTACCGGGATATCCCGAACCCGACCAGGAAAGTCGGCGCCCTGCTCGATGCCAAGGCGGTGCACGGGGCCCGGTCGGCGTGGAAGCACCTGAACTGGATCGCGATGGCGAGCGGCATCCCTTCGCGGAGGGTCGACGAGGTGCTCCACATGGTGGGTCTGGAGAACGTGGCCGGCAAGAAGGCCGGCGGGTTCTCACTCGGGATGTCGCAACGGCTTGGCATCGCCACCGCGCTCCTGGGGGACCCGGAGATTCTGCTCTTCGATGAGCCGGTTAACGGCCTGGATCCCGACGGCATCCTCTGGTTCCGGAACTTGATGAAGAAGCTGGCGTCGGAGGGCCGCACGATCTTCGTATCCAGCCACCTGATGAGTGAAATGCAGGAGACGGCTGACCATGTCCTGGTGATCGGGAAAGGGAAGATCATCGCGGATGCCCCGATGGCGGAACTGACCGGCCGCAGCAACGGGAATGCTGTCCGCATCCAGTCACCGAAACTCGCGACATTCGCGCCGATCCTTGAAGCGGCGGGAGGGACCGTGGGCATCGACCAACCGGGGTCGGGGATCGTCCGCGGAATGACTGCGCCGGACATCGGCAATCTCGCCGCTCGCTATCAGGTGCCATTGCACGAGCTGTCGCCGCAGCG
>CAZVAA010000117.1:2383-8545 GCA_964624125.1 uncultured Sphaerobacteraceae bacterium
TGGACCGCAGCCGACCAGGCATCGCTTGACCCGATCATGACCTCCTTCTCCGGGACGATGCTGTCCGGCATTCTGGGGATCGTGATCGGGGTCCAACTGGTGACGAACGAGTATGCCAGCGGGATGATCCGGCAGACCATGACCACGACCCCCAACCGGACTCGCGTGTTGCTGGCGAAGGCATCGGTGATCGCGGGATTCCTTGTGATCCCGATCGTGCTGATCACATTCGGTACGGTCTGGGTTGGCCAGCTCGTGTTTGGCGCGTATGACGTGCCGACCGCGTCGGTCCTGGAGCGCGAGAATTTCCTGACGCTGCTGGCAATCAGCGTGAGTGGCGTGTTCTATCCGGTCTTTGGCGTGGCGCTGGGCTTCATCCTACGAAGCGCGGCCGGTGCGATCACCACTATCCTGGCGCTGATGTTCGTGCCGTCAATGTTCGGGACGCTCTTCCCCCAGCGAATCCAGGAGAACGTCCTCGCGTGGCTTCCGGGGAACGTCATCGATGCGCTCGTGATGGGCCACTGGTTCGAGAACGAGCCGATGTACCTCGATCAACCGGTGGCAGCGGTTGGCGTCGTCGCCTGGCTGGTTATCGTGATCGGTGGAGCGGCCTGGCTGCTCGAGCGCCGGGATGTATAGCTGACTGAAATCGTGACCGGGCCCCGCGGGGTCTGGTCACGATTTGGCGCCTCGGGGATACTTAATACCAACGAAGTCCGCGTGCCAGCCCATTCCGCGCATGGCACTCCCCCGAGGTTGTCCGTGAACGCCGCATCATCTCCCGCTTCTACCCAGTCGTTGCCCTTCGATTCTGTCGGCGACCTTGAGCGCGTGCTCGAGGACGAGCGCTATGTCGCTGATCGTGGCCTGGCGACGACTGTCTTCCTGTCTCTCAAGCTCGGCAAGCCACTCCTGCTGGAGGGCGAGGCCGGGGTCGGCAAGACCGAGATCGCCAAGGTCCTCGCCGCCGCACTCGATACGCCACTGATCCGCCTCCAGTGTTACGAGGGCCTGGACGCCAACGCCGCGATCTACGAGTGGGATTACCCTCGCCAGATGCTCTTCCTGCGGTCGATGGAGACTGGCGGGGATATCTCCGCCGAGACGGTCCGCAAGAATCTCTTCAGCGATGATTTCCTGCTGAAGCGGCCGTTGCTGCAAGCGATCGATGTCGCCCATGAAAAGTCGCCGGTGCTGCTGATCGACGAGGTGGACCGCGCCGACCAGGAGCTCGAGGCGTTCCTGCTCGAGTTGCTCTCCGACTTCCAGGTCACCGTGCCGGAGCTCGGGACCATCCGCGCCGAGCACAAGCCGATCGTGATCCTGACCTCGAACCGCACCCGCGAGATCCATGATGCCCTGAAGCGGCGTTGTCTCTATTTCTGGGTCGACTTCCCGACTTATGAGAAAGAACTTCGCATCCTCAAGGCCCGGGTACCCGAGGTGCCGGAGACGCTCGCCGACCAGATTTGCGCCTTCACCCAGGGGCTGCGCGAGGTTGACCTGTTCAAGTCCCCCGGCATGGCGGAGACGATTGACTGGGCGCAGGCGCTGCAGGCGCTTGGCTCGCACGAGCTGGACGATGAGGTTGTCGAGGAAACGTTGGGCGTCATCCTCAAGTACCAGGAGGACGTGGAGCGGGTTCGCGGCGATGTTTCGCAGCGACTCGTGGCACGCGCGACCAATGCCGCACAGTAACGATCACACCCCGGCACCAAACGGCACGACGCCGGAACGAGAAGCGGTCGACGCGGGCGTCGTTGGGCGCAACCTTGCGCGGTTCGGACGGCGATTGCGCGATGCCGGGATCCCGGCTGGTCCGGGGCAGGTCATCAACCTGATGAACGCGCTGGAGTCGGTCTCCCTGGATCGACGCGAGGACGTCTATTTCGCGTCGCGAGCCGTCCTGATTACGCGGCCGGAGCAGATCCCGGCATTCAACGTCGAGTTCGATCGGTTCTGGAACGACTTGCTGGCCCGCACGCCACGGCTGTTCGAGCCGGTGCTCGGGGAGGACGAGGAATCGGTTGGCTCGCCGGATCGCAAGAAGTCAGACGAGAAGGAAGACGGTGGCCAGGGAGAGTCCGGGTCATCATCTGAGAAGACGATGCTCGCGATCGAGGGAGACGATTCCAGCGACTCGAGCGACGCCGAAGACTTCGAGGCGCCGCCCGAGGACGTCATGATCTTCAGCGCGAGCGAGGCGCTGCGGAAGAAGGACTTTGGACAATTCACGCCCGAGGAAATCGCGCTCGCCCGGCGCATCATGGAACGGATGCGCTGGCGGCTTGGCATGCGGAAGACGCGCCGGCGGGAGCGGGCGCTGCGTGGCGAGTTCATCGATCACCGGTCGATGCTGCGATCGTCGTTGCGGCAAGGTGGCGTCCCGATCGAGCTGAAATGGCGGCGTCGCAAGGACAAGATGCGCCCGCTGGTGCTGATCTGTGACATCTCTGGCTCGATGGATCGCTATTCGCGCATCCTGCTGCAATTCGTCCATGCGCTGGAGGCGGGCCTGGATTCGGTCGAGGTCTTCGTCTTCGGGACCCGGCTGACCCGCATCACCCGGGAGCTGAAGAAGCGCGACGTCGACCAGGCGATCACCGATGTGGTGAACGCGGTCGATGACTGGTCGGGTGGCACGCGCATCGGTGAGGCGATCCGGGACTTCAACTACACGTGGAGTCGCCGCGTGCTGCGCTCGAACGCGACCGTGGTGATGATCAGCGACGGCTGGGACCGTGGCGATCCCTTCCTGCTCGGTACGGAAATGGCACGTCTCCAGCGATCCTGCCGGCGACTCATCTGGTTGAACCCGTTGCTGGGCGCGCCGGGATACCAGCCATTGACGCAGGGGATCCGGGCCGCGTTGCCGTATGTTGACTACTTCATGCCGATCCATAACCTGAAGAGCCTGGAGGCCCTCGCGGATCTGCTTGGCGCGGTGGATGACCATCCGCCATTGCGACGCCAGCAGGGAGCGAACGCCTTCCGGCACGACTGAGAGGAGCAGATCCATGAGCGAGTGGCTACCCGAGATCGACACATGGCGAGACGAGGGGAAGCAGGTTGCCGTGGCGACGGTGACCAAGGTCATCGGCTCGGCGCCGCGTCCCGTCGGCGCGCGACTGGTTGTCTCCGACAAGGGTGAGATGGCGGGTTCGGTGAGCGGTGGCTGCGTTGAGAATGCAGTCATTCTCGAGGCCGGAGAGGTGATCCGCACCGGCACGCCGAAGCTGGTCCGGTATGGCATCTCTGATGACATGGCCTGGGATGTCGGGCTTGCCTGCGGCGGCACGATCGAGGTGTTCGTCGAGCCGGTGGAGCGAGGGGGATGACCCAGTCGGTGTTCGACCGCGTTCGGGCGTTGACGGAGCAGCAGGTTCCCGTCGCCGTCGCCACGATCATCCGGGGAGACGGTATCGGCGCGAAGATGATCGTGCTGGAAGGGAGCGTTGAAGGCTCCCTTGGTGACCAGGATCTGGACGCCGAGGCCGTGAATATCGCACGGGAGCTCATCGCTGCCGAGCGATCGGAATCCCGTGAGGTCGGCGAGCGGGAGATCTTTTTTGATATCTACCCGTTGCCGCCCCACCTGATCATCTTCGGCGCGGTACATGCCGGGCAGGCGCTGGCGACATTCGCGCGGGAGCTCGATTTCCGGGTCACGGTGGTCGATGCCCGTCGCGCGCTTGCGACACGCGAGCGCTTCCCGGATGTCGACGAGATCATCCTGAAATGGCCCGACGAAGCGTACGAGCAGTTGCAGGTCGGCCCGAATGCCTGGATCGCGATCCTGACGCATGATCCGAAGTTCGACGAGCCGGCGATCCTTGGCGCGCTCAAGACCGATGCCCGTTATATTGGGGCGGTCGGCAGCCGGAAGACCAACGCAGATCGGCGGGAGCGCATGCGGGAAGCCGGAGTTAGTGACGACGATCTCGCTCGTATCCGTGGGCCTATCGGGCTTGATATCGGTGGGAACACGCCAGAGGAGATGGCGATCGCCATCCTCGCAGAGATGATCGCCGTGCGCTATGGCCGGAGTGGTGGGGCGCTGCGTGAGACCAGCGGAGGCATCCGGGGCGAGCGGTCATGAGCCGGATCGCCGGGATCGTGCTGGCGGCAGGCGGGTCGCGACGTCTTGGCCGGCCCAAGCAGCTGCTCGAACTGGAGGGGAAGCCGCTGGTCGCGCATGTCGTTTCGCGGGTGTTGGAGTCCCTGACAGACGAAGCTGTTGTCGTGACCGGGGCACATGGAGAGGCCGTCGAGCGGGCGCTCGGCGGCCTTGCTGTTCGCGTCGTCCACAATCCGCGGTGGGAAGAGGGGCAAGGAACCTCGCTCGCCGCGGGTATCGCCGCGCTTGGCGAGGACATCGACGCCGCCGTCATCCTGTTGGCCGACCAGCCGGGCATCCCGGTCGAGATTGTTGACCGGGCCATCGATGCATACCGGGAGCAGGGCGCTGGCATCGTGATGGCCGAGTATGGCAACCAGCGTGGTCATCCCGTCCTGTTCGACCGGCGGTTCTTCGACGAACTCCGTTTACTCGACTCCGACATCGGAGGTCGGGACATTATTCGCGCGAACCGGGACGCGCTGGTCCTGGTCGATGGCGGGTTCGAGACGCCTCCCCGTGACGTGGATACCGAGGATGCATGGTCGGCGCTCCAACGTGAGTGGCGGGCTGGCAACACGGATCCCGCTTCCCCCGACTGATCGCGTACTCACCGCGAAATACCACCGCTTTGCCAGTTCTATGGATGTGCACTATAGTGCACTTGTCTTGCCGGGCCCGACTGAGAGGGTCGGCGGCGCTGACGTGTAACCCAAGGTTTCATGATATTTCAAGAAGTTACGGTTGTTATGCCCCGGATGGCCCGGCATTCCATGTGACGGCTGTGCGTGGCAACTTGATCTCGTGGAGTAGATATGCAGGATCGTGCACCTTCGGACGACGGAACCGCTTCATTGGCCCAGGCGATCGGGGAACGCGTCCGACGCGAGCGGCAGGGCCAGGGCTGGACGCTCGATCGGCTGGCAGAGGCGGCGGGCGTGAGTCGTCGCATGGTGATCAATGTCGAGCAGGGCGCGGTCAATCCAAGCGTCGGAACACTGTTGCGCCTCAGCGATGCGCTCGGAGTAGGTCTCCCTGCACTGGTCGAGCCGCCCCAGACCCACCGGGTGAAGATCACACGGCGCGGTGAGGGAGCCGCGCTGTGGACCAGCGAGTCGGGTGGTCGCGGTGTGCTGCTGGCCGGGACGGAGCCGCCGGATGTCGTCGAGCTGTGGATGTGGACGCTGGAGCCAGCCGATGAGCACGTGAGTGAGGCGCATACGGCAGGCACGATGGAGCTCCTGCACCTTCATGAGGGCTCCCTCGTCGTCATGATCGGTGACCAGGAAATCGCCCTCGAAGCGGGTGATGCGATGTCGTTCCCGGGTGATGCCGCACATTCCTATGCGAATCGGGGAACAGGGACGGCACGCTTCTCCCTGGCGGTCTTCGAGCCGGGGGTGGGTGCTGTGAGCCGTCCGGAGCCTGGCGATGCCTGAGCATGTCGGGCGGGACACCATACCGGTTCCGCCGTGGGGGCTCGCCATCACGGCGATGCTGTCGGTGCAGCTGGGTTCCGCCTTGTCGGTGAACCTGATCTCGAGCGTTGGACCGGCGGGAACCGCATGGCTCCGGCTCAGCATGGGGGCCTTGATGTTCCTGATGCTGGCCCGTCCCTCTGTGCGATCGATCCAACGTCGCGATCTTCCGGCGTTGCTGGTGCTTGGGATCATGACCGGCTTCATGACGATCATGTTCCTCGCGGCGCTCGAGCGGATTCCGCTCGGGACGGCCGTCGCGATCGAGTTCCTCGGGCCGTTGACGGTCGCCGCCGTGCGCAGTCATCGTCGCCGGGCCCTTCTCTGGCCGACGATGGCGCTGGTCGGGGTAATCCTGCTTACGGAGCCCTGGCAGGGAGACATGAACCTGGCTGGCGTGATGTTCGCGGGACTGGCGGGAGTCGGCTGGGGCAGCTACATCGTGCTGACGCAGCGGATCGGCGATCGGTTCTCGGGAATCGAATCGCTCTCGATCACCGTGACGATCGCTGCCGCGACGGCCGCGGTTGTGGGCATTCCGCAGGCCAGTGGCCATATCACTCC
>CAZVAA010000118.1:0-3041 GCA_964624125.1 uncultured Sphaerobacteraceae bacterium
CCGTTGGGCGACCCCGGCATCGAGACGGAGGGCTGGTGGCGGGTGCACCTGACCGTCCAGCCGCCGGAGGGCGACGCCCTGGTCGCGTCCTGGTACCTGATGCTTCCCGACCCGAACCTCGCCGGCTTCGACAGTCCACCTGCCCCGGAGACCGATCCGGAAGCGGAACAGATGCTTTCCACTGCCCTCACGCAGATGAGCGAGTGGACCTCGCTCCAATGGTGGCAATGGCTCTCGGGAGGGAACGACAGCATCATCGTGGGCGACTTCGCCGTCACGACCACCGACGCCAACGGCCAGCCGGACGCATTCCGAAACGAGATGACCTATTCCGCCGGGTTCCAGGTCCCGGAAGGCGCCGAACCGGCACCACCTCGGCGGGACCACTACGTGGCCGTCACCATCGGCGAGGATGCGTGGATCCGGGACCAGACCGGCGAAGTGCGCGAGGCATCACCGACGCGCTACCTCCCGATCACCCGCTACCCGGAAACGTACGAGGGCGCCACGAACATCGTCGCCGGCATCCGGGAGGAGGTGGATGGCCGCATGGCACAGGTGGTCACCTTCCACGTGCCGACGCTTCCCACGCAGACCGAGGCCTGGTACCTCTTCTGGATCGACGAGGAGACCGGCGATGTGCTGCGCCTGGCCATGATCTCCACCAACCACTACATGCTGTGGATCTATTCGGACGTGAACGGTGACTTCATCATCGAGCCGCCCGAAGCCACGACCTGGCGACCGGCCCCTGTCGCCGGTCGCTAGCCTCAGGTCAGCCGTTCACCAGCGCCGCAAGCTCGTCACGCTCTCCCGGGGACATCCGCCATTCCGCCGCCCGCACATTGGCGGTCACCTGCTCGGCCGACCGTGCCCCGGCGATCACCGAAGGAACAACGGGGTGCGCCAGTAACCAGGCGATCGCCGCCTCCGCCCCGGTGTGTCCGCGCTCCTCCGCCCATGACTGGACTCGCTCGGCTCTCGCGATCTTGTCCTCCGTCAGCCGTTCCCGCATGCGTGAGAGGTCACCGATTCGCGTGCCGGGCGCCGGCTCGGTTTCCCGCTTGTACTTGCCGGTGAGGATGCCGGACGCCAGCGGCGTGTACGGAATGATGCCAACGCCCAGCTCGCCCGCCGCCTGCTCGAGCTCCGGGCTGTCCAGTCCATCCAGCAGGTTCCAGCGGTTCTGGGCAGCAATCCACGGCGAGAGACCCGCGTTCCGGCTGATACCGTGCGCCTGTGCCACCTCCCACGACCGGAAGTTGGAGCAGCCGATGTAACGCACCTTGCCGGATCGCACCAGGTCATCCATCGCTCGCAGCGTCTCCTCGATCGGGGTCGCAGGATCCGGCCGGTGGGCATAGAACAGGTCGATATAGTCCGTTCCAAGCCGGCGCAAGGAATCTTCAGCCGCCTGCATGATCCACCGTCGTGACAGGCCGCCAGCGTGCGGCCCACTGTCGAGCTGGATGCCGCACTTCGTCGCGACCACGACCGACTCGCGCTTGCCGCGAATTGCCTCGCCCACCAACTCCTCGGAGCGGCCCATGGAATACACATCCGCCGTGTCGATGAAGGTGATGCCCTGGTCGATCGCATGCTCGATCGTCCGCACCGCCTCGGCGCCGTCCACCGTCGCTCCGAAGGTGTTTCCTCCAAGCCCGATCACCGATACCGCGAGTCCGGTGTTGCCAAGCTGTCGTTGTTCCATTGCTTCCCCATTCATCACGTCGATCAATCGTCACAACATCAGCATCATCGCGATCTCGCCGTATGACAACCCGGACACCAAACGAGCGCGTGTCGGGTCGACACGCGCTCGCATCAAGGTTCGAAACTATTGCTCAGGCGTCCCGGTAGAAAACCTGGTCGAACCGGGTGATGTCCTCCGAATGCGTGCTGTTGGCGTAGACCGCCTCTTGCAACACATTCCCGAGCCGCGAATTGACGACCGTCGGCTGGAACGGCACCATCACCGCGCCGATCATGAAGACATTCTCGTCGTGGATCGCCAGGATCTCCTGCCCCAGCTGCAGCCGCGTTTCATCGTCCGGGGCAGCCATCATCTCACCGTAGAGATCCTGGATCTGCTTCGCGATCTCCGACGGCTCCTCGCCGTTGGCGCCGTTCGTCGCGTAATACGTCCCGAACCCGGGCGCCCAATAGGTTTGCGCGCTCACCGGGACGTACCATAGCGGCTCGATATCCCACAGGAAGCCGGCCACGAGGTACCCCGCCACGTCCACCTGGTTCGACTGGACGCGCTCCGACCACAACGTGCGGTCGATCTGGTCGAGGTTGGTACGCACTCCGACCGCGTCCCAGTACTGCTTCACCATCTCCATCGTGTCGATGCCATGGGCAAACTCGTAGAAGAGGATGGTGATGGAGAGTTCTTCACCGTCGGGCCGCAGGCGGAACCCGTCGCCGTCGCGCTCCGTGAGCCCGGCCGCGTCCAGCCGCGCATTGGCCTCATCCACGTCGTACTCGGTGAACCGGTAGCCATACCCCTCAACGTAGTAAGGATCCTCCGGCATCGCGCAGGGATGCTGCGTGCCGCCAAGCCCGACGAACATGATGTCGTTCATCTCCTGGCGGTTGATCGCATGCGAAAGCCCGGCGCGGAAGTCGATGTTCTGCATCAGCTCGCGCATCGCCGGGTCCTGGTGGCTCTGGTTCATGTACATGGCTGGCCATGGGCTACCCCAACGCCATTGCAGGACCTCAAATGCCCCCGAATCGCTGGCCGCTTCGGTCAGTACCGGCAGGTCACCGAACGCGATGTGCCGGCATTGCATGTCGATCTCGCCGTTGGCGGCACGAAGCACGATCGCGGTCCGGTCGAGGACATCGTGCACGACCCGATCGACATATGGCAGCTGGTTGCCATCGGTATCAACCTTCCAGTAGTAGGGATTGCGTTCTGCGACCGCCCGGGTCGACCCGCCCTGGATCGTCTCGGACATCTTCCAGGCACTGAGCACCGGTCGATCCGGGTTCGAGAAGAGGTTGTTCTTCGCCTCGAACATCGTCATCCAGTC
>CAZVAA010000118.1:3141-8520 GCA_964624125.1 uncultured Sphaerobacteraceae bacterium
TCCCCGTCCGTGCTCCACTCGACGAGCGTCGGGCGAACCATCAGCAGGTAGGCGTTGGAGTCTTCCGGCGTGATCATTGCCCGGCGGATCTCGCCGCCGTACTGGCCGATCTCCTCGAACGGCGTCACGACATGAGGATTCATCGGCAACCGTTCCTCAAGTGGCGGCAGTTCCCCCGCGTCCACCTGCTCCGCCAGGGATGGTGCCTCCCCCGCAGGCGACACAACCGGCGTTTGCGCGGCGATGTCAGGCATGCGACCAAGCGCAGCGGCGGCACTCCCGAGCGCCGCCGATTGCACGACTCTCCGGCGAGACAGCATGGGAATGTTGGTCTGCTCTCGTTTGGTCATCGTCTTCCTCCACAGATGCGTGCCTTGTCCAAACAGGACCGTGGCAACCAAAAACGTTGGGGGATCCGACAGGTTTCCAGGAGCCTCCGCCTCCTGTCCGCGCAACAACCAGGGCGCCAGCCGAATTTGTTTTCTCTCTGAACTAAACGACACCCTAGGAGAGGGCGAATCATCTGTCAACCCTGGAACGTATCTGCATAAGAGATTTACCGCCGCCAACGAAAAACCCGGAAACGTTTTTCCCTGAAAGGAAACGTTTCCGGGTTTACCTGAGGCTCGTATCCGGTCACCCGGAGATGGAGACGTCTGCGAAGGCCCGCTCAGTCTCCGCGCGCAAGGTCGCGCAGCTCATCACGCTCTTCGGGAGAGAGCTTCCACTCAGCGGCCCGGGCGTTCACCTCCACCTGGTCCGCCGTGCGGATGCCCGCGATCACCGACGAGACCGCCGGATACGCCAGCAGCCACGCGATCGCGGCTTCCGTGGCGGTATGCCCGCGCTCTTCCGCCCATTGTTTCACGCGTTCAGCGCGTCGAATTCGCTCATCCGTCAGGGCGCCCCGCAGTCGCGGGACATCTCCCAATCGCGTGCCCGTCTGCGGCTCTGCACTGGTTGTGTATTTACCGGTCAGGATGCCCGACGCCAACGGCCGGTACGGAATGATTCCGACGCCAAGCGGCCCGGCTGCCTGTTCCAGCTCCGGACTGTCCAGTCCGTCGAGCAGGTTCCACTGGTTCTGCGCGGCGATCCATCGCGAAAGGCCGAGGCGCTCGCTGATCCCGATGCCATGCGCGATCTGCCACGCCATATAGTTCGAGCAGGCGATATAGCGCACCTTTCCCGAACGAACGAGATCGTCCATCCCGCGCAGCGTCTCCTCCAGCGGCGTTGTCGGGTCGGGTCGGTGCGCGTAATAGAGATCAACGTGGTCGGTTCCCAACCTGCGCAGCGACCCCTCGACAACCTGCATCATCTTCCGGCGTGAGAGCCATCCCGACGCCGGCCCACCGTCCGGCTCGAACCCGCCGAACTTCGACGCGAGGACCACGGATTCCCGCCGCCCGGCGATCGCCTTGCCGACCAGTTCCTCCGATCTCCCCTGGATATAGACGTCCGCCGTATCGATGAACGTGACTCCCTGGTCGATTGCGTGCTGGATCGTGCGAACGGCCTCATCGCCATCCACCGTCCCACCGAACGAGCTCCCGCCGAGGCCGATTGCCGAAACCGTCAATCCACTGTTGCCGAGTTTTCTCTGTTCCACGTCGTCCCCTTCCACGTGTTGCACCATGCATATGGCTGCCAGCATCTGCGAGAAGCCACGACCGCGCAACACCGACACGCGCAGGGCATGGAAAAGGCCGGTGCTTGCGAACCGGCCCTCCTTCATCATGCTTTCGGCGACGGGCTACCGCACCACCAGCATCAGGAACAGGAACAACCCGAAGATCACGCGGTAGATCACGAACACCAGCGTGCTTTGCCGCTGCAGGAACTGAAGCAAGCCCCAGATCGCGAGGAATCCCACGATAGCTGCGGAAATCCCGCCTGCCAGGTAGTTCATTGCCTCGGCGGAGCTCATTCCCTCGCTGATAGCGTCCACGAGCGACTTTATCCCCGCGCCAAAGATTAGCGGGATACCAGCAAGGAAAGAGAACCGAGCCGCCTCGGCACGCTTCAGGCCCCGGAACAGGCCCGCCGTGATCGTCGCGCCGGACCGGGATGTGCCCGGAAGCAATGCCGCCAGCGCCTGGCCCAGGCCGATAAACAGCGCGTCCATCCAGCGCATCCCCGGGATGTCCCGCGTGCGGCTGCCAACCCGCTCGGCAATCCAGAGGACGATACCGAGCGCGATCAGCATCGACGCGATCATCGCGATCGCGCGGTCGGCCGTCTCTTCCGTATGGAAAAACTCCTCAACCGTCGACTGGAACAGAAGCCCCACGATCGCCCCCGGAATACTGGCAACAACAATCAACAACCCAAGCCGTGCCCAGAAATCACGCTCCGACCCGTCCGTCTCCCCCTTCAAAAGCGGTAGCGGCTTACCGAGGGCATGGGGGATAACCACGATCATATTCCGGAGATCGCGCCAGAAATACACGAGGACAGCGGCCAGGGTCCCAAGGTGGAGCGACGCATCGAATGCGAGTCCGCCGCTCTCCCAGTCGAACAGCCACGGGAAGATGATGAGATGCCCGGAGGACGAGATCGGGAGAAACTCGGTGAGCCCTTGCACGATACCGAGGATAATTGCCTGCCACAATTCCATGTACGAACGCTCCAGCGGAATACCTGGCCGGGCACCTCCCGGCACGACCTCTGCATCCGGAGCACCGCGCACCCCGGCACCGGCTTACGATAGGCAGCCGGTATTGCACCAATTCGATGGAAAAATCACGAACCTGTGTCGAAACCGGCGGAACGCTCACGTTGCGTGAACGGCCCCACGTCCGGATTGCCGGTGGCCTCTTCCTCGTCGCGAAGTTGGTCCAGCGAGAGCGCCTGCCGGAACCAGATCACCACGCCCAACGCGGTGATCGGGAACCACAGCGCGGCATGCACGAGGATGGCATACGCCAATGCCTGGCTCTCCGGCACGTTCAGTACGCCATGCAGCACCAGCTTCACGCCGTACTCGAACTGCCCGATATACCCCGGCGCGCCAGGGATCAACGTCGAGAGGTTGGCGACGCCCGTCGTCATCAACGATGCCGAAACGCCCATGACGTCCCGCACCGCCGCCCCGAACCCGATCGCCAGCACGAAGTACATCGAAGCTTCGAACAACCACGCCAGGATCGAGGTGAGAACGACCTTGGCCAAGTCCCCCCGGCGGCGCAGCGTACCCAGCCCTTCCAGGAACGACCCGGCCATCCGCTCGACACGATCGGCGACTTTCTCCGGCATCGGTCCAAGCACCAGCTGCAACAGCCGGTCCACCCACCCGCCGGCGAACGTGAGCATTACCAATCCCAGCAGGAGCCCGGCGAAGAGCAGGAACGCCAGCAGGGCGAGATGCCGCAGCTCCGAGGTGATCGAGATGAACATCGTGGCCGCGGCGAGGAACGCCAGCATCGTCAGGCCATCAAAAATCCGCTCGACGGCGATCGTCGCCAGCGCGGAGGTCTTGCGGACCTGGTATGCGCGTCCCAGCATCATCGAGCGAACCAGCTCTCCGGCTCGTAACGGGAGGATGTTATTCGCCATGAAGCCGACAACCACGACCGGGAACAGGTCGCGCGTCGTCGGCTCCGCCGTGACAGGACGCAGGAGGATCCTCCAGCGACTGGCACGAATCCAGATGCCGGTGAAATAGAGCGCGAGCGCCAGCGGCACCCACCAGAGATTCGTCTCCAGCACGGCATCGCGAATCTCGCCAAAATCCTGGCCACGGAACGCTATGTAGAGAAAGACTGCACTGATCGCAACACCGACCAGCGCACGCCAGCTTCTCAAGGGGCTATCCGATCATCTTGCATGGAAGCTGACTCCGGACCCGGCGAGGATTCGCCGGGCCGTCGTGGGGCTCGCCTAGCGGTGACGGAAGGTGATCCGGCCGCGGGTGAGGTCATAGGGGGAGAGCTCGACAACCACGCGGTCGCCCGGAAGCACACGGATGTAGTTCTTGCGCATGCGCCCACCGAGGTGGCCAAGCACCTCATGGTCGTTCTCGAGCTTCACCTTGAACTGCGCGTTCGGGAGCGCCTCGAGGACGGTTCCCTCAACGGCGATCGCATCCGGGTTCTGCCGGCGCGGTCCGCTCTCCGTCGCCGTGGCCGGCTGCACGCCGCCGCGACCACCACGCTTCTGCTGTGCCTGTTGTGATTTCTTGACCAAAACGCATTACCTCTCTTCAATTCATGTCATACCAAAGACCAGACGCGACCCGCCCGGAAGGGTGTTGTAGATCGATGCCGGACAGGGTGGTCTGTTCCAATCTCCCTTAATGGTACCCCATCTACCCGTACCTGGTAGTTCCGGGTCATGTCATTATTACTAGAGCAACCGCCTTGCCACGAGTGTCGGGGTTGCCGCATCGTCCATCATCCAACCCCTGGACGTCCACAAGGAGGTGCATTTCATGGGAATCCTCGGATGCGGAGCAGGGCTCCTCGCCGCGATCACGTTCATTATCGGGCTCATCCCGTTCCTCGGCTGGATCAACTGGTTCACGACCCTCCCCCTGGCCGCGCTTTCCGCCGCGATGGCCTATTCCGCGACCAAACGCTTCCCACACGACCAGGCCGCGCGGATGACGCTCGCCGCGTCGCTGATCCTGATCGCCATCACCCTCTTCCGGCTCTCACTCGGCGGCGGGTTGATCTGATGGACGGGGTCGTCGTCCGTCCACTGGCCGAACATGAGCTCCCACAATGGTGGGAGATGCGCCTGCGTGCCCTGAAGGAGCATCCCGACGCCTTCGGCTCCGACTACGAGGCATCGCGGAAGCGCGGACACGGCTACCTCACCGATCTCTACTTCAACCCCGCTCAACCGGCGAATATCCTGCTGGTCGCCGCCCGGGAAGACGGTTCCCTCCTCAGCACCGCCGGTGTGTACCGTGAGACTGGAAAGCGCAGCCACATCGCGCGAGTCATCAGCGTCTACACCCGCCCGGACGCACGCGGCCACGGACTTTCCCGGCGTGTCATCGACGCCGCGATCGCGCACTGCCGTTCAATCCCTGGTCTGCACCAGGTCCACATCTCCGTCAATGCCGACAACACCGTCGCCCTGCACGTGTATGAGAGCGCCGGCTTCGTCGCCTGGGGTCGCGAACCCCGCGCCCTCGCCCTCCCCGGCCAGTTCTTCGACGAGATCCACCTCGCCCTCATGCTGGACGACGAGTCGAGCCAGTGACCCCGTAATGCATTCCCTACGTCGCTGACGGATTCCGGGTAGGATGAAGTGCGCCCCTGCGGGGGCACGTGCAACCTATTCCACACAGGAGAAACGCATGTCCGCACAGGCCCAGGCCACCGCACCGACACCCGACCAGTTCCGCGATGCCGGATGGGAAGACATCCT
>CAZVAA010000119.1:0-8443 GCA_964624125.1 uncultured Sphaerobacteraceae bacterium
GTTGGTTGAACCAGTCCTGCGTTTCGCGGATCGAGAGGCGCGTCACGTCGATGATCGATTCACCATTGACCGTGACAGCGAGGATCTCGGGCCGCAAGCGCTGGCCCTTGCACACCGGGCATGGACGCGTCGACATGAACCGCTCAATGTCCTCGCGGACATAGTCGGATTGTGTCTGGCTGTACCGGCGTCGCAGGTTGGGGATCACACCTTCGAAATTCACGTCGTAGGTGCGAATGCGCCCGGCGCGCGGCTCGTATTTGACCTTGATCTTCTCGCCCTTGACCCCGTTGAGAATGGTGTTCAGCACCTCGGGCGTCAGCTCCCGAATGGGTGCGTCCAGCGAGAAGTCGAACCGCTGCGCCAGCCCGACGAGCAACGCCGAATACCACTTGCTATTCTCCATGCCGGTGCGCATCCACGGCACGATCGCACCCTGCGCGATCGAGAGGTTGCGGTTCGGCAGGATGAGGTCCGGATCGAACTCCATCGTCGTCCCGAGGCCGGTGCACTCCGGGCATGCCCCATGTGGCGAGTTGAAGGAGAAGTTCCGCGGCTCAAGTTCGCCGAAGCTGATGCCGCAGTGCGAGCAGGCGAACTGCTCCGAGAACGTGATTTCCTCACCGTCGATGACTTGCGCGACCGCAATGCCCTCGGACATCCGGAGCGCGACCTCGAGCGAGTCGATCAGCCGGACCCGGTCGGGGTGCTGATCCATCTCGTCGGGGTTCTCCGGATGCCGGATGATCATCCGGTCGACGACAACTTCGATCGTGTGCTTCTTCGTCTTGGCGAGCTTGATCTGGTCGTCGAGCTCACGAACCTCGCCATCCACGCGGACGCGGGTGAAACCCTGACGTCGGATCTCCTCGAGCACGGCGACGTGCTCGCCCTTGCGGTCGCGGATAACCGGTCCAAGGATCATCAGGCGCGTATCGTCGTCCATCCCGAGGAGGATGTCCGCCATCTGCTGGGGCGACTGCTGCTCGATGGGGCGGCCGCAGTTCGGACAATGTGGATGGCCCGTCCGCGCCCAAAGCAGGCGCATGTAGTCGAAGATCTCGGTCACGGTGCCGACGGTCGACCGGGGATTGCGGCTGGTGCCCTTCTGGTCGATCGAGATCGCCGGTGACAGGCCCTCGATGGTATCGAGGTCCGGCTTCTCCATCTGGCCAAGGAACTGGCGCGCATAGGCCGAGAGTGATTCGACATATCGGCGCTGGCCTTCGGCGAAGATCGTGTCGAAGGCGAGGGACGACTTCCCAGATCCGGAGAGTCCGGTCAGGACCACGAGGCTGTTGCGAGGAATATCAACGTCGACGTTTTTGAGATTGTGCTCGCGAGCGCCGCGGACGCGGATCTGATCGAGTTCTTGCGGCATTGAGGTTGACCTCTTGCAGTGGGATGCGCTCGTCAGGGACAAGCATGGCAAGGACAAACACGATTCGACCCCATGCCGAAAAGTCGAACATGTGATCGCATCATGTCATTGTACCACGCCTGACCGTACACCATGCAGAGTCCCAACCTGGGAGTTGCTGGGGCATAGCGTTTGCGGTTGCCAATCCCAGTGTCCAGGCCGGCATTCTCCGGAGCTCCGTGTCCAGGGTGCTTCCGCGAGAGCCGCAGGGCATGAGTGAAACAGGTGAGGGGGAAGGATTCTCATTCGGGGGTCCGGAGAGAAAGCAGGATCACGTGCCCAAGCTCAAGTTGAACCCGCCAGTTGCGATCGCCTCGCTGATCATTATTGGAGCGCTGCTGGTATACGGCGGATTCTGGCCCGATCATGCCGGTGAGCTGTTTGCGGATATCCAGGGATGGTTACTCGATTCCTTCGGTTGGCTCTACGTGGGGTCAGTTGTTGTCTTCCTGATCTCCGTCCTCATCTTCGCCCTCAGCTCCTGGGGCCGCATCAAGCTTGGTCCTGACAATTCTGAGCCGGATTTTTCCTTCGTGGCCTGGAGCTCCATGCTGTTCGCTGCCGGCATCGGAGTGGGGCTGATGTTTTATGGCGTCGCGGAGCCGATGTCGCACTACCTGGAACCGCCGACAGGAGAAGGTGGCACCGTCGCAGCGGAGAAGGAAGCGATGGTCTCGACGATCTTCCACTGGGGCATATCCGGGTGGGCGATCTTCGCGACGGTCGGACTCTCTCTCGCCTATTTCG
The DNA here is from genome assembly GCA_964624125.1 of uncultured Sphaerobacteraceae bacterium. GTDB lineage: Bacteria > Chloroflexota > Chloroflexia > Thermomicrobiales > UBA6265 > UBA6265. The sequence goes on from CAZVAA010000119.1 coordinate 2,168, forward strand.
GGTATCGGTATAACTTGCCGATCACCGTCCGATCGGGACTCTATCCGCTCCTCAAGGAGAAGATCAACGGACCGATCGGACATGCGGTGGACACCTTCGCCATCGTCGGCACCATGTTTGGCATCGCGACATCGCTCGGGCTTGGCGTGATGCAGATGAACGCCGGCCTCAATTATCTCTTCGATATCGAGGAGTCGCTGTGGGTCCAGGTGGTCATCATCTTCGTCGTCATGGCAATTGCGTCGGTGTCCGTGTTCGCGGGGCTGGACAAGGGCGTGCGACGACTGAGTGAGATCAACCTCTCCATGGCGCTGGTCCTACTCCTGTTCGTGCTGTTCTTCGGCCCAACGTTGTTCCTGGTCAATGCCTTGCTCCAGAACTCAGGGATGTACCTTGGGCAGTTATTCCCCCGGACATTTACGACGTTCGCCTACGAGCCGACTCAGTGGTTCGAGGACTGGACGTTGTTTTACTGGGCATGGTGGATATCCTGGTCGCCATTCGTGGGTATGTTCATCGCTCGCATCTCGCGAGGGCGTACGGTGCGCGAGTTCGTCCTTGGCGTGCTGCTTGTTCCAACTGCCCTTACCACGGTCTGGATGACCGTCTTCGGCAATTCCGGTATCTGGCTCGACAGGAACGAGGCGGAAGGCGCCGTCGCAGCCGCGGTGAATGCCGACATCAGTACAGCGCTCTTCGCGTTCCTCGATTACTTCCCGCTTTCTGCGATCACGTCGCTCGTCGCACTCATCCTGATTGCAGTGTTCTTCATTACGTCGGCAGATTCCGGCTCACTCGTTCTCGACACACTGGCGTCCGGCGGCGAAGAGGAAACGCCGGCGTACCAGAGAATGGCGTGGTGTTTCCTCCTCGCGGCGATCGCGGCGGTCCTGCTGGTTGCAGGCGGACTGACAGCACTCCAGACAGCCATGACCGCGAGCGCGCTTCCGTTCGTCATCATCATGCTGGCGCTCAGTTGGGGGCTTGCGCGGGGCTTCTCCGCGGACCAGGCCGGACGTATGCTCCTGCGGCAACAGCGTGCCGCTCCCCAGATCGTGGGCGGCAGTGTTGTGCCGTGGCGGAACCGCCTCCGCACGCTGATGCGACCACCGCAGCGCGAGGCGGTTGAAACGTTTGTCTCGGATACGGTCAGGGCCGCTCTCGAAGAGGTTGCTGACGAACTGAAGAATCGGGGGCGCGACGCCGAAGTGAAGCAGGACGATGACAACGTCTGGCTGGTCGCTCCGTCCGAGTCCACACGTGACTTCGTCTACGGTGTGCAGCTCAAAAGTTCCCCAATCCCGGCCTTTGTCCTGAGCGCCTTCCGCGCGCAGGTGTCGTCGGAACGGCGCGCATGGATGGCCATGACGTGGTTCTTTGATGGTCGGCGTGGCTACAACATCTTCGGATACTCGAAGGAGCAGGTCATCGCTGACGTCCTCGACCAACTGGAGATTTACCGGCAGATCCTGAGGTCGCCGGATGCGGAGCTCTATATCACCTCTCCAGACGCGGAACCCGAAACCGCGAAGTGAGCGTGTTGCTGGCAAGGCGTGGTCCAGGCCACGCCTTGCCGGCGCGTGTGGCACCTTGCCCCGGTGCCGTATACTTGACTCACCTCCGATGAACGGGAGGAGTAGGTGTGTCAACCTGCCAGGGAGCGATGGTCATCGACTGGAAGCCGTCGTAAGGAACGCACGCTGAAGGTCGCCCGTGAGGACCGTCCGTGAACGCCGCAAGCCGGCCTGAGCGGATGGCGGGTCCGCCCGTTAGCGCGTTATGAGAGCGATGCCCGATGGCATCGAAGCGAGGTGGTACCGCGGGGAGACCCGTCCTGGCAGTGTCAGGACGGTTTTTTGTGTTCCTGGCACGTCGTGTTGACGTTGGACATTGAGTTACCGGGTGGTGAACGACATGAGCGATACGCAGGCGCGGCCCGCCGAATTGGCAAAGACATACGACCCCACCGCCGTCGAGCGCGGACTTTATGACTGGTGGGACAACCAGGGCTATTTCCAGCCCTCCGACACTGACCTCACTGAGGGCAAAAAGCCCTTTGTGACGATCATGCCGCCTCCCAACGTGACTGGTGAGCTGCATGTTGGACACGCGCTCTTTGTCGCGCTGCAGGACATCATGACCCGGTGGCATCGGATGAAGGGGCAGCCCGCACTGTGGCTTCCTGGCGCCGATCACGCAGGCATCGCTGGCCAGTGGGTGGTCGAGAAGGAATTGGCCGCCGAAGGCCTGACCCGGCACGATCTCGGACGCGAGAAGTTCCTTGAGCGCGTCTGGGACTTCATGGATGAATACCGGCCACGCATCCGTGAGCAGATGAAGAAGCTCGGTGCTTCGGCCGACTGGACCCGATTCGCCTTCACGATGGACGAAGGGCCGGCAACAGCCGTCCGCCATGTCTTCAAGCACCTCTACGACAAGGGCCTGATCTACCGCGGCGAACGGATGATCACCTGGTGCCCTCGCTGCAACACCGCCATCTCCGATCTTGAGGTGAAGCACCGCGACGAGAACTCGAATCTCTGGTACCTGGCGTATCCGGTCGAGGGATCAAACGAAAAGCTCGTGGTGGCGACAACGCGACCCGAGACGATGCTTGGCGACACCGGTGTGGCCGTGAACCCGGAGGACGAGCGGTACGCCCACCTGATCGGCAAGCAGGTGCGTCTGCCAATTGTGGACCGCCTCATCCCGATCGTCGCGGATGCGCACGTCGACAAGGAATTCGGAACCGGCGCGGTCAAGGTCACCCCGGCGCACGATCCGAACGACTTCGAGATCGCCCAGCGGACCGACCTTCCCGCGATCAATGTCATGAATTCCGACGCCTCGATCAACGAGAACGGCGGGGAGTTCCATGGCAAATCTCGCGAGGACGCACGGAAGTCGGTGGTCCAGCGATTTGAAGAGCTGGGATTGCTCGAGAAGATCGAGCCCCATACACACAGCGTCGGACATTGCGATCGCTGCGATACCGTCGTCGAACCGATGATCAGCAAGCAGTGGTTCGTCAAGATGGAGGACCTTGCCCGACCGGCATACGAGGCGGCGCAGGACGGACGGATCACGTTTGTGCCGGAGCGGTTCAAGGGCGTCTACGACAACTGGCTCGAGAACATCCACGACTGGACGATTTCCCGCCAGCTCTGGTGGGGGCACCGCATTCCGATCTGGTATTGCGAGAACGGCCACGTCAACGCGACGACCGAAGAGACGATGGACGCCTGCCCCGAGTGTGGCGGCAAGGTGGAGCAGGATCCGGACGTGCTCGACACGTGGTTCAGCTCCGGCCTTTGGCCTTTCTCCACCCTGGGCTGGCCCGAGCAGACGCAGGATCTCCAGCGCTTCTATCCGGGGTCGGTGATGGAGACTGGATACGAGATTCTCTTCCACTGGGTTGCCCGGATGATCTTCTTCGGCATCGAGATCATGGGAGAGGTGCCGTTCCACACGGTTTACCTCCATGGCATCGTGCGCGACATCGAGGGCGCCAAGATGTCGAAGACCAAGGGCAATGTGATCGACCCGATCGAGGTCAGCGATGAGTACGGCGCGGACGCCCTCCGCTACACGCTGGTCACGCAGGCATCGCCAGGCAACGACAGTCGCCTCAGCCTGCAGAAGGTCGAGGCGAGCCGCAACTTCGGGAACAAGCTGTGGAATGCCACCCGGTTCGCGTTGCGCACGATCTCGGAGCATGAGATCGCGATGGATGAGCAGGGGCCCGCGCGGCCGCAGGGCAACCTGCAGCTCGCTGACACGTGGATCCTGAGCCGGCTCGACTCGGTGACGGCCAGCTCGACCCGCCTTCTGGAGTCGCATCTCTACGGCGAAGCCGGCCGTCAGGTGAACGACTTCATCTGGAGCGAACTCTGTGACTGGTACATCGAGGCATCCAAGGTTCGCCTGAAGAATCCCGACGAGGCGAAGGTGGTGGCACAGGTGCTCGCGTTTACCATCGAGCGCAGCCTGCGATTGCTCCACCCGTACATGCCATTCATCACCGAAGCGCTCTGGCAGCAGGTGCCTCACACCGGGGAGAGCATCATGACCGCGCCGTGGCCGGAAGCCGGCACGCCCGACAAGGCGGCGGAGCGGACATTCGGCTCGCTCATGGATCTGGTGCGGTCTGTCCGTAACGTCCGCACCGAGGCAGGCGTGGAGCCCGGCCGGTGGATCGCGGCGGACATCTACGGTGGCGAGATGACGCCAGCACTGAAATCAGCGAGTCGGGAAATAGCCTTCCTTGCGCGCATCGATAGCGAGCAGCTCGCGTTCCACGAGGGCAAGGCGCCGAAGGATGCTAAAGCCCGCACCGCGATGGCCGGCGACATCGTCGCCGCCCTGCCGCTTTCCGGCATGGTGGATCTCGGCGCGGAGCGAGAGCGGCTCGAGAAGGAGCTTGAGGAAGTGGAGCTCGAACAGCAACGCGCCGAGAAGCAGCTCGCCAATGAGTCATTCGTCTCCCGCGCGCCGGAACACGTGGTGCAGGTCCAGCGCGACCGTTTGCAGCGCGCCAGGGAACAGCAGGCGACGATTCGCCAGCGGCTGGAGGCGCTGGATCATGCGTGACGGTCCCCTGACCGATCGTGCGTGGTTCGCACGGCACCCGGTGAAGGTCGCCTACGACCTCATCGGGTGCGTGCTGCGCGTCGAGCGCAACGGCGAGGTCGTCGCGGGTCGGATCATCGAGACTGAAGCCTACGCGGGGCCGACAGATCCGGCGTCCCACGCCGCCACACGGCAGAAGTCGAGGGAGGTGATGGGTGGCCCGCAGGCGCACATTTACACCTATCTCTCCTACGGCGTTCACCACATGATGAACATTGTCGCCCACGAGGAAGGGGAGGTCGGCGGGGTGCTGTTGCGCAGCATCGAGCCGCTCGAAGGTGTCGACCTGATGACCGGGCGACGGAACGGCGTTGAGTTCCAGCGACTCGGCAAGGGGCCCGGAAGCCTGGGCCAGGCGATGGGTATCCGGCTGGAGGACATCCGGACCGATATCCTGACATCGGATACCTTCTCACTGTTCCACGGCGAGCCCGAGGAGAGCATCCATGCCGGGCCCCGCATCGGCATCAGCAAGGCTGTGACGATGCCATGGCGATTCTTCGAGCACCCGAGCAAGTTCGTCTCCGCGCACCGGAAGGGGCGCCCGGCCACCCGTGACGAGGTGCCGCTCCTGATCCCGCCACCAGGCGTCCCAATCGAGTAGGTGGACTAAGCTAGAGGCAGGAGTACCGACGCAGACCAGCATCGCAGGACAACCATGCCTATTCACCTTCTCACAGACGAAACGATCGGGAAGATCGCCGCCGGCGAGGTGGTCGAGCGTCCCGTTTCCGTGGCCAAGGAACTTATCGAGAACGCCATCGACGCCGGCGCGACCAGGATCTCGATCGAGATCGAGGAAGGCGGCGGCAAGTTGATCCGTGTCTCGGACAACGGTGCGGGGATGTCACGGGACGAACTTCCGTTAGCCGTCACGCGTCACGCGACTTCCAAGCTGGCATCCTTCGATGATCTCGAGCGATTGCATACGCTCGGATTCCGCGGAGAGGCGTTGCCGAGTATCGCCGCCGTCGCGGACGTTTCGATCCGCTCCGCGAATGACGATGGCGGCGGTGAGATCGTGATCGACTACGGACGGGTTTCCGAGCCTCGTGTCGATGCCGCACCGCGCGGAACGACCGTATCGGTGCGCAATCTCTTCGCGAACGTGCCGGCCAGACGCAAGTTCCTCCGCCAGCCGTCCACCGAAGCGACCTATATCTCGCGCATGGTTGGCGCCTACGCCTGCCACCGAAGCGATATTCAGTGGTCCTTGACCACGGATGGACGACGATCGATCCGCACGGATGGCACCGGCGACGATGTCTCGGCAGCCATCGGCGTCTTTGGCAGCGAGCTCGCCGACGAAGTCCTGCCGCTCACCAAATTGCCTGACGAGATGCGCGTGCCGGGCGTCGAGGTGACAGGGTGGATCAGTTCGCCCCGGGTAAGCCGATCTCATCGCCAGAGTCTGTACTTCTTCGTCAACGGTCGCCTGATCCAGCACAGGGCGCTGATTTTCGCACTTGAGGACGCCTATCACAGCCTGTTGATGGTTGGGCGTCATCCACTCGGTATGGTCAGGATCGAATTGGATCCGGCGGCGGTGGATGTCAACGTTCATCCAACCAAGGCCGAGGTGAAGTTCGCGGAGGAACGCGCGGTCGCGAGGGCTGTCCAGCGTGCGGCGCACCAGGCCCTGATGTC
>CAZVAA010000120.1:0-8405 GCA_964624125.1 uncultured Sphaerobacteraceae bacterium
TGCTTCCGGGGCGCCATCGACCGGCGGATCGTAGATCGTCCCGTCATGCCAGCCCTTGCTGTAGCGATGGATGACCCCATCGAAATCCACCGCGATCGATCGCCTGCGCTTGCGTGCCATGCATCGTCCTCCTGGCATCGTGCTACGGTCTCCCCATCACGGCGCATGGCGCAGGCCATGCAGATTCGCTCCACCACTGGAAAACGCTATGCCAACCCGGCCCCGAGCCATCGCCAAACCTGATATCCGGCCACGAAACGAACTGACACCAATCCGGATCGAGGCGATCGAGGAGGAGCCGACGCTCGACAACGCCGTGCTCACCGGCGGACCACTGGTTGATTCACGTCTCAGTAACGGCCTGCTCGAGCACTGCATTCTCGACAGTGTCGTGGTCATCGAAGCCACAGCGGACGCGATGATCGTTCGGCACACGCGGATGGAACGGTGCGACTGGTCCAACACGTCGATCGAGGCGGCGTCGTGGACGACAACACTCGCAGACGGCTGCAAGCTCACCGGCACGAAGTTCAACCGCGCGAAACTCAAGGACACCATGTTCAGCGAATGCCGGGCCGACTTCGCGCAGTTCCAGCAAGCGAAACTGGAGCGAGTGGCATTCGAGAACTGCAACCTCAAGCACGCCTACTTCAACGACGCGACCATGCCGAACACCGTCTTCTCGGGCTGCGATCTCTCGGAAGCGGATTTCTCCAACGCGCGGATGAAAGGGTGCGACCTCCGCCGGTCACGTATCGATGGCATCCGGATCGCGCCCGAGCAACTCGCGGGCGTCATCGTTACGCCCGACCAGGCGCTCTACCTGGCCGGCCTCCTCGGGCTCGACATCCAGGATTAGCGAGGTCAGGGGCGAATCACAAGCCGCAGCGACCCTTCATAGGTCGGGGCCGTTCGCAGGTGGCCATACCGCTCGTCCCACGCGCCGGAAGCGAGATCGCGTTCCAGGTCCTGGACGAACCGCGCGACGTCAGCCTGATCCACCAGGCTCCACGAGGAGCAGGCGCCCCGCGCTGCCGGGTCAAGGAACTTCTCCGGGCGACCGTAGTACCCCTCGGTGAACCCATCTGTGCAATCGAGCGGGATCGGCACCGTCTCCGCGTAGGCGCCCGGCCCAAGTAGCGCGCACAGGTCGCCGATACGGGGATACCGCACCGCCTCGACATCCAGCACCGCGGGGAGGTAATCAACGATCCAGAACCGGTGCAGGTCTTCCGGGTCGGCGGTCATCAGGACGATGGGCCCGCGCGTGACCCGCTTCAACTCACCGATCCCCGCCCCAACATCCGACCATTGGTGCACGGTAAAGGTGCCCATCGCCGCATCGAACGACTGGTCCTCGAACGGCAGCTTCTCCGCTACCGCGTCAATGGCCTCGGGCAGGTGTGCCGGCCGCTGGGCGCGCATGGTTTCGGAGGGTTCAACCGGAGTAACATCGAGGTCTTCCGGCTCGTAGGAACCTGCGCCCGCGCCGATATTAAGCACCGTCCTGGCATTTCCGAGCGCCTGCCGAATATGACGGGCGATGCGAGGGTCGGGCTGACGGTACGTCGCGTACTCCCGCCCGATCGCTGCGTAGTCCACATCGCCGGCACTGCCGTCCTGAAATCGTGTCATGGCTCGAAACGTGCCTCTCGCATTCATAATCTGTACGCGTCTATTGGGCCCCAGTACCAACCAGATCATCCGTCATCCGGCACATAACGCAAGTCGACACGTGCGCCCATCAATCTGTTGGGGTGGAACAACCCACCGTGTATGGTGGGTCGATGCGTAATACTGGGGGCCGGTGATGGCGACGAGCCGCGGCCTGTCGCAACACCACCCCTGGGACCTGACCGGTAAACATGAGCCAACGAAGGGAGGGGCATGAGCGATCCAGTCAACCTGACGGTATTCCTCCTGATCGTCGCCTCCCGACTGGCGGTGCCGCTCCTCATCCCCAGATACCCGCTTCCGGCCATCATCGTCGCCCTGGTGCTCGACGGCATCGACGGTGGACTCCTGGCCCAGTTCTCGACCATGTCGGAGGAGTCCTACCAGAGCTTCGACAAGGCGCTGGATATCTATTACCTGACCCTGGCATACCTGAGCACGATGCGGAACTGGACGAATGTTGACGCTGTAAATATCAGCCAGTTCCTGATCTACTACCGGCTTCTCGGGGTCCTGGTATTCGAGTTCACGGAAGCGCGATGGATCCTGCTCGTGTTCCCGAACACGTTCGAGTACTTCTTCATCTTCTATGAGATATTCCGGCTTCGATGGAACCCTGCACGACTGACCAGGACCCGGCTGGTCGCGGCGGTGGCTGCGATCTGGATCCTTATCAAGCTTCCGCAGGAATACTGGCTTCATGTTGCCCAGCTCGACCTCAGCGACACACTCCTCGAGAATCCGCCCCTGATCCCCTTGCTGGCGGTCGTCATCGTCGGCCTGGCGCTTGGCGCGCGCTGGATGCTGCAGAATAAGCTGCCTCCTCGCGATCATGACCCGGTGTTTGATATGGGGAACCCGGTGCCGGAGGAGCGGCTCGCGGGCACCCTGACGGATTACCTCTCCCTGGATTGGCGCACCCAACGTCTTCCGGAAAAGGTCGTGCTGGTCTCGATCGTCTCCGTGATCTTCTCGGAAATGCTGCCGGAAACTCTGTTGAGCGGACTAGAGCTTACATTCGGCATCGCGGTGGTCATCATCGCCAACACGGCGGTGACGGAGTGGCTCTCTCACCGGCGATCGATCTGGTTCGGGATGACGGGTCAGTTCGGGGTCATGGCGCTCATCAATATCGGCATCCTGATCGTGATTCGCCCCTTGCTGCCCACGTTCGACTCCATGCTTGTATGGGCCCATTTCATCTTCTTCCTGTTCCTTGTCACCCTCCTGATCACCCTGTTTGACCTCTTCATGTCGATCCACCAGGCGAGGGATGGAAACATCGAGGCTCCCGTCAGGGGCAGCCGGTGACCATCCCGTGGACGGACCTGTAAGGCCTCCTCAGGACCCGACAGGCAAGATGCCTGGAGTACGGGACAGTGCGGCGGCTCGCTCGCGACGACGTCGTCGCTCTCCGTACCAGGTAGCGAAAAGCGCGATGGCGACCAGCAGTTCGCCGATATCTCCACCGTAATACATGAGGAGGGCCGCCTCGCGAATGTCGTCGGCAGTGAAGGGGACACCCCGGGGATAGAGGTAGGCGTACATCAGCTTGCCGAGGAACGCATGTAGCCCCAGCGAGATCACCAACACCCCGAGTCGCACGATGAACGACGACCGGCCCGGGGCGGGATCCGGGCCCATGATCGACCAGGTGAAGAGATACCCGGCAGCGAGGAAGTGCAGGTTGACGAGACCGTGCAGGGCAGGGAACTCAAGGCTCAACGCGTAGAGCGGCGTCAGGTACAGGACGTACATACCGCCGATATTGAGCACCATGGCCGTGACCGGATGCGTCAGCAGATGGGAGACGGGAGAGCGCATCAGCGCCGAGATCCGCTTGCCTCCGGACACCGGCAAGGTTCGAAGGAGGAGGGTCGCCGGGGCGCCGAGGACGAGCGCGAGCGGCGCGAACATCCCAATCGCAAGATGCTGGACCATGTGCATTCTGAGACTGTCATGGGAGGCGGCGGACACGGGCGGGGACACCATGATCGCCAGCAAGGTGATCCCAAGCGCGAAGCTGGCAGTCCGCAAGGTATTCCATGGCCGGCCTTCTCGGCGCTGCCGCATCGCCATGACGATGTAGGCAGCCAGCGCGGCAATGGGGAGGACGACGATCCACCAGTCCAGAAGCGCACCGAGGGCCGCGCTCCCGTCATGGGCAGCGTGACCGTTCATGCGTCCGCACGCTCGGCAGCGCCGGCACGCCGAAGCAAGTAGATCCCCGTAACGATCAGCAGTAAGCCGAAACCGCTCCACGCGAGGTCATACGGCAGGATGTCGACCTCGTAGCGAACCTCGTGTAAGCCAAGGACCTTGTGATTCACGATCCCGTCGAACAGCTGGAACCCACCTGCGCCGACAAGGAACCAGCCCCTCGTGAATGCCGGGCTGTAGTGGATGCGCCCCCGGACATCAGCATAGAGAAAGAAGCCCGCCACGATCGCGACCAGTTCGGCGGCGTGGAGCATGCCGTCGGAGAACAGGGCGAAATCCGTGGTGGACCGGTCGTAGAAGTGATGCCAGTTGAGCATTTGGTGAAAGACGATCTCGTCGATCGCCGCCATCAATCCGACGCCCAACAGCACCATGCTCCATCTCAGTTGTCTGAATTCACTACGTTCGCTCATCCCATTAACGCCCCCGGTCATTGCCGATCGGTGTGCAAGAGCCAGGCCATAATGGCCACCCTGACGTTCCGAAACGATAGAGGGGAGAGCGCACCCGGTAGAGGATGTCCGGGGCCAAAGCGGCGCCGAGAGCATTTGCGGATAAGTTACGTTGTGCGAAAACAGCCCAATATACCGATAACCATACGGGTTTCGGCGAGCATTACTGGACGCCTGGGTCGAACACGGCGCTCCCCGCTGCGCGATCGTGGAGCGCGCGATGTCGCGAGCGGTCCAGGAACGGGGCCGCCAACCAGACCAGTAACAACAGATCGACGACGACCATCATCACGATCTTCGTCGTTGTGAGCTCCTCGCCGAACGGCTCCGGGAAGAACACCATCACGTGTGTCGCTTCCCACGGCAGCAGCTTCACCGCGGTCCGCAGCAGTGCCCGGCCACGTGAGAGTCGCCCTCCCGATTCATCACGCACCGCAAGTCCTATGAGTCGCTTGCCAGGGGTCGCGCCGGTCGCTGAACTGTCCGAAAGAGCAAAATAGGTCCAGCCGGGAACCGACACGGTCAACGTGACCCAGGCCCAACTCACCAACGGTGGTGAGTCGTAGTCCAGCACCCAGGTGTCCAACACAACCGCAAGTACGAACTGCGGGGCGACAAACACGACGAACAGGACGACCCAGTCGAGGACAAACGCGACGAGTCGCCGGATCACGAGTCTCATCGACCAACCCGTCCAGGCATACCTGTCATGACGTGACGGTCATCATTCCCTCTTTTGCGGATAACAATCAACTTGAATCTATCCCTTGCACTGCATCCCGCAGATCGAGATTCTGTTCCCCAATGTTGACACGTAATCCCTGCGTAAGGAACCGGAACGAATCACCTGGACGATTCGGCCCGCTGGACGCCCTACCTTCTATACTTGCCGCATTGACCAATCCGGCTCCTACCCTTTGGCAGGCATGTGAATCCCGACGACCAACCCTCACATACGCACCGGATGACCCGCGCCGACGACATCTGGATCCGCCTGATCGTGTTTCTCGGCGGTATGTCCAGCATCGGCACGGAGATCTCGGCGACCCACCTGATCGCGCCCTATTTTGGAGAGTCGACCTTTATCTGGGCGACCGTTATCGGCCTGACCCTCACCTTCCTGGCGGTCGGATATTCGCTCGGCGGGCGTTTCGCGGATCGTTATCCGCGCGCCTGGCTGCTCTACTTCGCGACCGCGATCGCCGCCGTCTCCGCTGGCCTCCTGCCGTTCTTCTCCCGTCCCATCCTCCAGGCATCGCTGGACGCCTTTAAGGATGTCGAGGTCGGGGCGTTTTACGGCGCGCTGATCGGCGTGCTTCTCATGCTCGCCATACCGATCACGCTGCTGGGCTTCGTGACGCCCTACGCGATCCGGCTGCGACTCGAGCACATCGAGAACGCTGGCCAGACATCCGGGAGCGTCTACGCCCTGAGCACAATCGGCTCGATCGCCGGCAGCTTTCTCCCGGTCCTCCTGCTGATCCCGTTGGTTGGCACCACGCGGACGTTCCTTGTCCTCAGCCTGATGCTCCTGATCCCGTCGCTCATCGGCCTCCTCCGGGTCCGCGCGGCGCGTCCGGCGATCGTGGCGGTCACGCTCTCGCTGGCGATGATCGCAGCCAACATCTGGGCCAGCCAGCAGCAGATCCGGGCAGCGGAGTACGGAGAATTCGTCTACGAGACGGAATCATCGGAGAACTACATCCAGGTGACGAAGCGTGGTGACGAATACCTGCTGTCGCTCAATGACGGCCACGCGATCCATTCCATCTACAACCCGAACGACCTGCTGACGGAAGGCCCGTGGGACTACTTCATGGCCGGTCCGCTCTTCACCCCGCAGGAAGGACCCGCGGAGATCGACAACGCGCTCATCATCGGCCTTGCCGCCGGCACCGCCAGCAAGCAGATCACGGCGGGCTATGGCCCGGTGCCGATCGATGGTGTCGAGCTTGATCCGGAGATCGCCCGCGTCGGCCGCGAGTACTTCGACATGACCGAGCCGAACCTTAATGTCATCATTAATGACGGACGGTATCACCTCCGCACGACCGACACGCGGTACGACCTGATCGGCGTCGATGCCTTCCAGCAGCCATACATCCCGTTCCAGCTCACCACCCGGGAGTTCTTCACGGAGGTGTATGATGCCCTTTCGGACGACGGCGTTGCCGTCATGAACGTCGGCCGTACGAAGACGGACTACCGGCTTGTCGATGTCATTGCCTCGACGATGAAGGATGTCTTCCCGACGGTCTTCCTCGTCGACACCGAGCGATACGCCAATACCATGGTCATCGGCACCAAACAGCCCTCGACCATCGAGACCCTGGAGCGCTCTGTCGCGGCCCAGCCAGCCGACTCGCTGCTGCACACGGTGGGCACGAAAGCCCTCCGAACCGGCAACGTCCGCGAACAAACCGAAGTCACGACCGTGTTCACCGACGATCATGCGCCGGTCGAGCGCGTGGTCGACCAAATGATCATCAACGAAGCCCTGAAGGAAGACGATCCCGAATGACGACTCCCTCGACATCCACGACCAACCGCCTGGCGCCGCTCCGGAGCGAGCTGCTTTCGGCCGTTCCCGGCCTCGTCCATGGCATCACGCATCGGATCGAAGGGCTCGGGAAAGCAGACGGCAATGTCAGTTACGCCGGCGAGCGAGACCGTGATGATGCGTGGGAGATGCGCAAGGCCTGGAGCGAGGCGATAGGGGTCGATGCCACCAAGCTCGTCTTTACCGGGCTCACCCACGGCAACGATGTGATCGAGGCGCGGGAGGGCGATGCCGGCGCCGGGGCAGCGCCAGACCGACCGCATCTCGGGCTCGCCGACATCCTGGTTACGGACATCCCCGACCTCGCCCTGGTCATGACCCATGCGGACTGCCTCTCGATCCTGATGGTGGATCCGGAGAACCGCGCGATATCGGCGGTCCATGCCGGATGGCGCGGGACCGTGGTCGATGTGGCTGGCACGGCCGTGCGCGCCATGGAGGAACGCTACAGCAGCGACCCGGCGAACCTGCTGGCGTTCTTTGGCCCCGGTATCGGTGGATGCTGCAATGAGGTCGGCCCGGAGGTCACCGCCGCCTGGCGGGAGCAGGCCACCGACCTCGGCCCACTTGCCGAGCTCGCGGTAACGAAGCCCGGGATGAAAGAGCACTTCGATGTCCCGCGCGCCAACGCACTCCTGATGCAGCGCGCCGGCGTCCGGCCAGAGCACATCGAGGTGTCGGCAATCTGCACCAAATGCTCGACGGAGGACTGGTTCTCCCATCGCGGCCATGGTCCGACGGCCGGACGCCAGGCATCGATCATCATGTTGACGAATCAAGAAGGAGGAACGATGTGAGCGGGCACAGTGCTGTGTCAGCACCCCTTGAAGAGCGGATCATCGCCGTTCGCGAGCAGGTCGCCAACGCCGCCGAGCGCGCGAACCGGGACCCGTCCGGGATCACCATCGTCGCGGTGAGCAAGACCTTCCCGCGCGAATTGGTCGATGCGGCATATGACCTGGGGTTCCGTCATTTCGGGGAGAACCGTGTCCAGGAGGTTCGGAAGAAATTCGAGTCGCCGCTCCCGGACGACGCGGATGTCCACCTGATCGGCCCGCTCCAGACCAACAAGGTCCGCCAGGCGATCCGGGTCGTTGATCGCATCGAATCCGTCGATCGCGACCGGCTGGTGGATACGCTCGCCGCCGAGCTCCCGAAACAGGAACGCGAGATGCGTGTCCTCCTCCAGGTGAACGTCTCCGGTGAGGAGCAGAAATCCGGCTGCGCGCCGGACCAGGCGAAGTCGCTCCTGCGCATGATGGCGGACGTCCCCGAACTCACTTGTGATGGCCTCATGACGATGGCGCCGTACGTCGACGATCCGGAAACCGTCCGACCCGTCTTCACGCAACTCCGTGAGCTCCGCGACCGCCTCCAGCAGGACTCCGGCATAGCGTTGCCCGTTCTTTCGATGGGCATGAGCGGTGATTTCGAGGTCGCCATCGCCGAGGGCGCCACCCACGTCCGCATCGGCCGCGCGATCTTCGGCGAACGCTAAA
>CAZVAA010000121.1:0-8122 GCA_964624125.1 uncultured Sphaerobacteraceae bacterium
ACGTCATCCTGTCCCTTGCTCATGAAGGCGATGGCGTAGTTCACCTTCGGCGAGTAGACGTTGCCGACATCGTTCTTGATGCCGCGGAGGCTGCCAGTCTTGTGGGCGGTCTCGATCTGCTCGTCGTCGGGCAGGCGGGCCGGAATAATCGTGCCGAAATTCTGGTCCTTGAGGATCTTCAGCACGCCTTCGCGACCCTTCTCCGACAGGCCGTGTCCCTCGTGGATCAGCGTCATCAGGCGGACCATATCAGCCGGGGAGCTGACATCGTTGCGCTCGTCGGCGGCAAAGCCGGGGTTGTCGTCCGCCGGCTTGTACGTCTTCAGGTACTCCTTCAGGAAGTCGTAGTCCACCTTCGGATCGGTCGGGTCGACCTCGGCGAGGGTGGAGAAGAGCTCGTGGATGGTGAGCGGGATGTGGGTCTGGTTCAGGCCCAGCTCCTTCAGCATCGCGGCGACGCTCTCCTTGCCGATGCGCTCGTAGATCAGGTCGGTCGCCCAATTGTCGGAGACGATGATCATGAGCTCGGCGAGGTCGCGGATGGTCGGCTGGAGGCCCTCATCGAGATCCTGGAGGACACCCGAGCCGGGCACCCGGGTCGCGTGGCTGAGGGTGACACGCTCGGTGAGGTCGATCTTCCCGGCGTCCGCCTGCCGGAAGAGCTCGTAAAGCAGGGGCGTCTTCAACGTCGACGCGGTCGGGAAGATTTCCTCGTGGTTGTAGGTCATCACGCGGTCATTGTCGCCGTCGAAGACGCGGACCATCACGCCCACTGGGCCGCTGAGATGCCCGAAGTGGCGGTCCATGGCCGCCGTGAAGATGGCCTGTTCGTTGCCTGGTTGCGTCATGCGCTGTTCCCTTCATGGATGTTCCGTGAGTCGTCGTGCTGCACAGATGATCACCGCGGCGCGTGATTTCGGCAAGATGGCACCTGCCTTGCGCCGATCCTCATATCGAATCGTGGACGGCATGGTCGCCAGGCATCGAGGAAGGACCGCGAGATGGGAAACGGGATTGCGAAAGTCGCCGCCGGGATCGGTTTCGCGCTCGGCGTACGCGAGGTGATCGCGCGAGCGAACGAGGCGGACCTGCGCGGCCAGGTGGCGCTGGTGACTGGTTCGTCGACCGGGCTTGGCTTGCTGATGGCCCGCGAGCTGGCCGCCGAGGGCTGCAGGCTCGTGATCTGTGCCCGCTCAGGGGACAAGCTCGATGAAGCACGGAAGGATCTCGAGGCGCGTGGCGCCGAGGTCCTGGCGGTTCCCTGTGATGTCGCGGACCAGGACCAGGTTGATCGCATGGTCGAGCAGGCGATCGCGCACTTCGGGCGGATCGACGTGTTGATCTGCAATGCCGGCGTCATCCAGGTCGGACAGTACCGCAGCATGGAGCGGGAAGACTTCCAGCAGGCAATGGACATCATGTTCTTCGGGACGCTGCACCCGATCCTTGCCACCGTCCCGCACATGCGGGAGCGGGGCAGCGGCAGGATCGCGCTGGTGACGTCGATCGGCGGCAAGATCAGCGTGCCATACCTGCTGCCATACAACGCCTCGAAGTTCGCGGCGGTGGGACTCGGCGAGGGGCTCCGGGCGGAGTTGCAGCAGGACGGCATCACCATGACCACGCTCGTGCCCGGGCTGATGCGGACGGGCTCCTACCTGAACGCGAAGTTCAGCGGCGAGCCGCAGGGCCGCGAGGCCACCTATCGGGTCTTCTCGGCCCTCTCCAGCCTGCCCCTGTTCACCGCCGACGCGGAGTTGTCCGCGAAATCCTATATCCGTGCGATCAAGCGCGGGGATGCGACGTTCACGTTTCCTCCCCAGTACGCGGTCCTGGAGCGCATTCACGGTCTCGCCCCGGCCACGACCATGTTCGCGATGAACATCGCCAACCGGCTTCTGCCGAAGACCGGGGATGACACCACGACGGTGGAGGGCGAGGAGATCGATGAGCACCTGCCGGGCGAGGGGCCCTGGCGGACGATGACCACGCTTGGGCGGTCGATCGCCGCCGACGTCCAGCACGAGCCGAACGGGAGCAGCTAATGTCATGCTCGCGACAGCTACCCGCGTAGGGGGCGCATCGGCGACACTATCTTTCCCACTTGGAAACCCTGCCCGCCGTAGGGGCCGTACCTGCGTAGCAGTGTCGGCCCGAGCGAGCGAAGCTCGCTATGATCACCGCTACAGCCATTCCTCCCGTAGCCCCGGAGCTGGTCTCCGGGGTGCATCGGTGACATTTCACCTCCCCAGTGGAAACGCCGCCCTTCGCAGAGGCCGTACCTGCGCAGCGGTGTCCGCCGGGGCGAGCGAAGCTCGCTATGCGGCTGCCGACATCATCCGGGAACTCGCCCTAGCGTCCGAGCGCCTCGCGGACCTTGGGCGCCACCTGCGACCCGAACAGCTCGATCGCCTTCAGCACCTTGTCATGCGGCATGGTGCCGACGCTGATCTGGAGCAGGAATCGGTCGTGATTGAAGAGCGTGTGCTGCTCGATGATCTTCTGGGCCACATCGTCGGGGCTGCCGAGTGCAAGGTGTCCGCCCGGCGCGGCACCGGCGGCGAACTGCTCCTGCCGCATCGGTGGCCAGCCGCGCTCGCGGCCGATGCGGTCCATCGCCGCCTTGTGGGCAGGGAAGCTCTCCTCCAGTGCCTGTTCCATCGTCTCCGCGACATACCCGTGTGCGTTGATGGAGAGCGGCACGGTGTTCGGGTCGTGCCCGCCTCGCTCGAGCGCCTCCCGATAGAGTCCCACCAGTGGCACGAACTGCGCCGGCTGCCCGCCGATGATGGCGACGGCCATCGGGATGCCGAGCATGCCCGCGCGGACGGCTGAGGTGGGCGTGCCGCCGACGGCGATCCACACGGGGAGGGGATCCTGCACAGGGCGCGGATAGACGCCGAGGTCGTTGATGCTGGCGCGGTGCTGTCCCTCCCAGGTGACGCGCTCCGATTCACGAATCCGCAGCAACAGGTCCAGCTTTTCGGCGAAGAGCTCGTTGTAATCCGCGAGGTCATAGCCGAACAGCGGGAACGACTCGATGAACGAGCCACGACCCACCATGATCTCCGCCCGTCCGTGGGAGATAAGGTCCAGCGTGCTGAATTGCTGGAAAACGCGCACCGGGTCGTCGGAGCTGATGACGCTGACGGCGCTCGTCAGCCGAATGCGCTGCGTTTTCGCGGCGGCCGCGGCGAGCACGATCGCGGGGGCGGATGATGCGTAATCCACGCGGTGGTGCTCGCCGAGTCCATATACGTCAAGCCCGACCTGGTCGGCCAGCTCGACCTCCTCGATCAGGTTCTCCAGTCGTTGTTCGGATGAGATCTGTTCGCCCGTCACCGGGTCGGGGGTGACGTCGGCGAAACTGTAGATGCCAAGTTCCATGCAGTGGGTGGTCCTTTCGGTGTCCGGCGCTAACCGGTGCTATACTACCTTTTGGGAAGTATAGGATAGATTCGGAAAAATTGACGACTTCCCTCCACACTCGACAATCAATCCATGAGAGGAATGCACATGATGGACCAACAGATCGCAGAAGGGCTGCGCGTCCTGCGCGCCGCGATGCGCGACCTGCACAAGAGCCTGCTCGACGCCGAGCGGCTGGTATACGAGAAGGCGTTTGGGCGTATCGGGAGCGACTTCTACCTGCTGCAGCTGGCCTCGGAGGATCCGCAGTTCGCATGGCTGCGGGCACTGTCCCGGGAGATGCTCCGGCTAGACGACCTGATCGCGCAGGAGGAGACCCCGACCGAGGCGGAACTGCAGGTCTTCGCAGCGCGGGTTCGCAAACTGCTGTTGCCGGACGAGCCAATGACCGGGTTCCAGAACAGGTACCAGATGGCCCTCCAGGAGCATCCGTCGGTGATCATGGCGCACGCCGCCGTGATGCGGGCGCTGCCGCCGGCCATGCGGGTTCCGTTCTACGTTGGCGGTACCGAGGCGGAGGTCGAGCAGCATGGCGACCTCCGCGTGGTGATGCACCGCCCCGGGGCGATTGTTCCGGGCCACGGTGATCACGGGTACGGGCCGCTGGCGGCGGTCGCGGAATCGATGCTGCCATCCGGAGGCGTGTTGCCGATGAACGATCATCGCAACGACGAGATCATCTCGTGGGTGCCGAAGGGCACGATGCGCCATGACGACCGCAAGGAGGGCAAGCGGATCGTCGACGCGGACCACCTGCTCGTGATGAACACCGGAAGCCGGATGACTCACAGCGAGCGCATGCTGGAGAGTGATCCCGACCTGCGGATGCTGCAGGTGTTCGTCCGGCCATCGGGGCTCGAGCTCGAACCGGTCATCCAGCATGGCGAGCTGGTGCCCTCTGGGCCGGGCGGATGGCGAGCGCTCGTCGGTCCGGAAGGTGAGGACGCTCCCTTCTACGTGCGGAACGCGGTCGAGATGCATGATGGCCGGTTTGCTACCGGGTCGACCGTCGCGCTTCCCCGGCGCAAGGGATGGCACCGCTACCTGTTCGTGTACGAGGGGCGCGTCACGATCGAGAAGGTCACCCTTGGCGCATCCGGCACCGCGTTGATCCCCACCGATACGGAGCTGAAGCTGACGGTCGACGAGGACGCGGTGCTCGCGCATTTCCTGGTTGACCCCCGGGCGAAGGTGACCCGCGCCGGGACTGTCGGACGGTAATCCGGCAGAGCGCGCGGGGTCGTGCCTCAATCTGGAACGCGTCTTGCATGAGAACGCCCACATACGGCTGGAAGAACCGGGGACGGGTCATGTCGTCCCGTCCCCGGAAGCCCGGGCGGCGCAAGCCGGATCCGGCGATTGGAAACGAGGCAAGGATGAACAGGAAGTCCGTAGGGAACATAGTCGCGATCATCTTCGGGGTGGTCCTCGGGATCATTGTCCTGCTCTTCCGCACCATCTGGCGGGTGGTCAGCGGCAAGTCGACTACCGGTGAGGAAGCAACCAGATTGGGCGAGCAGGCGCGTCATGCGCTGGACGATGTGCGTCATCGTGGCGAGCACGTGATCGATGAGGCGAAGGAGCGCGCCGATCACCTGATGCATCGCAACGGTGAGGACGCCAGCGATGACCAGGTTGAATTCGGGTTCCCGTCCGGGGAGGTTTCCCCTGAGCCCAATGTTGGGGCGGGACAGGAAACCGTGGTCCAGGGAACCGGCGACCGCACGGCCGAATTGACCAACCAGCAGCATGGTGAGCTTGGCGGCGTTCCTGAGCAGACGGATGAAGGGCTCGATACGGGCCTGGAAACGGCGTCCGAGGCGAGCGACCAGTCGACGTTTGTATCACGCGATGAATCCGTGCAGACCCCGCCGGACTTCGCCTATGGCTCTGCGGTGTCCGAGGAAGGCGTCGAACTGACGCTGCAGGACGATACCGGGCGGACCGAAGACCGGCCGCTCGATGAAGGCATCCCGAACCTGGGCGAGCCAGGGGACGTCGAAGACACGACGGCGGCCACCGAAGATGCCATCGAGACCGCCGACGGTGATGTATCCGAGGATTTCGGTCAGTCGGAGTCGACGGATTCGATCTCCTACGACGATCGCTGGATCGGCGATGTGTCCACCGAGGCTGACGCGATGCCGTCGGCCAGCCGGGGGCTTGCCGATGACAATGAGGTTTCCGGCGAGGAGATGGATATCGAGGATACCGACGAAACCGGCGACCTCGGGCTGTACGAAGATCCGCAGCCATCGGGAGCCGGAGGCGAGGTCGATCTCGAGAATGATGAGTCGCCCGCCTACGACGAATCCGAGATGACCATCGTCGACTCCCCCGATGATCCCGTGTCGCTCGACGAAGGCGCGCGCGATGACGAGGAGCTCACCCTTGGGCTGCGCGATTCGGAGTCGGTGGATGCCACGTCAGGCGAGCATCTCGGCACCACGGGAACCTTCGACGAGGCAGACCAGACGCAACGCGTCCCCGCCTCGCCCACGGATGCGGACGCTGGCGATGCCCGTGGGGATGATTTGAGGCAATCGTTCGTGACCGGGGAGGAGTATCAGGAGTCCGACACGGAGAGCGGCATGACCCCGGACGAAAGCCTTCTCGACCGGGAAGAGGATTCCCGCGAGCGGTACCTGAGCGGGGATGCGGCGGAGCCGGATATCCCGACGACCAGTCATGGCGAGCATCTTGGCACGACCGGTGATTTCGGTGAGGCGGACGAGACGGAGAAGATCCCCGCCGTCCCGACCGGTGACGAAGAGGACGCTGAGAGCCTGGCATCACGGCGTGAACCATTTGTGACCGGTGACCAGGCGGATAAGGCGGAAGATGCCGCCCCGGGTGATGTGGACGTGTCTGATGACGACTCGACCGACCAGTCACATGGCGCGTATTCCGCTGCCTGGAGCTCGCCTGCGGGGGTCGTCAACCAGATGACGAGCCAGGGCGCGGGCGACCAGGAGATGCCCGAAGATGAGCGGGGTGACGAGCCGCGTCCGATGGATGATGTGACGCAGCCGGATGATTCCGGCCTCAGCGAGGACATTGGCGGCGATGACCTCGCGGACGCGGGTGTCGATGCCTTCACCGATGAGGACGACGATGTCGGCGAGGCGGTCGAGGATGCCGGCTCGTCTGGCGATGAGACCGGAGAGCCGGACGAAGGAGCGGGTGAAAGCTCGCTGGACCGGCACGCCGGCGACGGTGTTTCCTCCGATACCGATACCGTGACGACCTCGACGCCGCCGTCGTCCATGGCCGGGGGCGACCCGGCAGACCTGGCGACGGCGTCGGCGGGGGATCTCGGGACAACGACCGGAGGCGAGCGGCCGACATCCACCGGAGACGCAGTGGACCAGGCGAGGGGCGCCGGCGAGGAGGGCCGGCAGCCCCGCAAGAGCCGCCGGGAGCGGCGAAACGCGGGTGGCCGCGTGCCGGAAGGGGCGGTGCGGGGCGACAGCAGCGGGTCGTGTCCGGCGGACTACCCGATCAAGGGGAATGCGAACTCGCGCATCTACCATCGTCCCAGCGATCAGTCGTACGAGCATACGATTCCCGAGTTTTGCTTCGCCTCCGAGCAGGATGCGCAGCGAGCGGGATTCCGGGCGCCCAGGGGCCGTTAGCCGCACGGCCCTGGCGTTTCCAGCACAGGACTGCACCCGGATCCGTGGCACGGCGGGTGCATTTTTCGTGGCAAACCCGGGTGGCCCGCAGGGTGTGGGACCACTCGTGAGTGGAAGGAAGCGACGATGGACCAATTCCTCAGCGGGCTTTTCGGTGCCCGGGAAGATGACAACGATGATGCGCGTCGCGAACGGGCGGCCGATTTCGTCAATCGCGTGGAGCGCGGCAACCCTGTCGAAGATGTTTCGATGGAGGAAGCCGTCCAGAACCATCGGAGCATGACGGGCAGCCTGTCCGATGGTGAGTACGCCGACGCCGCGCGCGACGCCTTGTCCCGTTTCAGCCCGGAGGAACGACGCGAGTTCGGGCGATTGCTGTCGCAGCAGACGGGCGCGAACATCCAGGGCGACATCGATGATCCAAACGAGATCGCCCAGGTAACGACGCAACTGCGGTCCAGCGGTGGGGCGGATGGCCTTGCCGGGTTACTGGGTGGTGGCGATGACCTCATGAGCGCGATCAGCGGCCTGATCGGTGGAGGCGGGGGTAGTGCCAAGCAGCCGGAAACGCAACAGTCCGGTGGCCTTGGCGACCTGCTCGGTAACCCGATCGTGAAGGCGATTCTCGCCGCGATCGCAGCCGCGGCGATGCGGAAGTACGCCGGGGGCGGCGGTGGGAGTACCGGCGGCGGCCTGCTGGACGGGATTTTCGGCGGCGGGGACGAGCCGGAGCGGGCAACGTCGCCCTCGCGAGAGAGTCGCTCCCGGGAGCGTGGTGATGAAGGCGGCGGGTTGCTGGATTCGCTCTTCGGTGGCGGTGACGACGACAATGACCGGCGCCAGGATCGCGATCGCGGAGAGAGTGGCGCGAACGACCTGCTGGATGACCTGAGAAAGAAGCGCAAGGAGGAGGGGCTGTAGCCCTTCACCTGCGAGGTTAACGGACGCGGCTCCGGGGATTTCCCCGGAGCCGTTTTGCGTCGCCTGAGCCGCTGCTGCGTGTCCCAACCTGTCCAGGTTTCCCCTTGGGGTGCAAAACCTGAGCAAGATGGACAAGA
>CAZVAA010000122.1:0-3877 GCA_964624125.1 uncultured Sphaerobacteraceae bacterium
GATGCCGGCGGATGCCCGGTTCGCGCTCTACAGCATCACCAAGACCGTGATCGCCGCGATCGTGTTGCGGCTCGTCGAGCGCGGAGAGGTCTCGCTGGATGCGCCCATCGGCACGTATGTGCCCGGCCTGCTCGCCGGGGCGGGGGTGCCGGTGCGACGGGTGCTGGATCACTCCGGCGGCTTCCCCGATTACGGCGCGCTGCTCGCCTACCGCGAGGCGGTTCGCTCCTTACCGACCGCGGCTTGGGACGACGAGACGTTCCTCTCCCACGCGATGGCGGAAGGGATGCTCTTCGCGCCCGGCGCGGGCTGGCGGTACAGCAACATCGGCTACATGCTGCTGCGGCAATTGGTCGAGCGGGTGACCGGCGGCTCGTTCCGGGATGCCGCGCGCGAGGTGGCCGGGCTGGATGTCGCGACGACATTGCCGGAGATGCGGTCGCTCGCGCCGGGCTACAGCACCCTGCCGGATCCGGAGGCCGCGCCGGTCGACGTGATTCCGCACTATCACCCGGGGTGGGTGGCCCACGGACTGGCGACCGGCACGGCGGGCGAGACGGCGGATTTCCTCGATCGGTTGATGCGTGGGGAGATCGTCTCCGGCGCATCGCTGGCGGCGATGCTGGAAGCGATCGCGGTCGGGGAGACGCATCCGTGGATGGAGACGCCGTCTTACGGACTCGGCCTGATGGTCGATCCGGACAACCGATTCGGCGTCGTCGCCGGGCACACCGGTGGCGGGCCCGGCTATTCGACGGCGGCCTATCACTTCCCCGATGTCGCGGGGCGGTCCGTGACGGCGGTCGCGCTGGTGAATGCCGATACCGGGGACACGGCGACGGCGATCGCCTTCACGATGGCGGACGCGGCAGGGCGGTGAGGCCCCGCCGGGTCCCGCTCAGCCGCAAGAGAAGATGTCGTCCGCGGGTGGATAGGGCGTCTCACCGTTGATCGCCCACGCCCAGATATAGTCAAACGCGTTCATGTTGCAGGCGGAGACGACACCGGCGGGGAAGCCGCCGGCGGGATCGCCGTAGCTCATCACGTCGTTGATCCCGTACAACGGCTCCGCATGGCCCAGGCCCAGCACGTGACCCAGCTCATGGACAACCAGCCCAACGAGCTCCTCGTACGTGAACTCCAGGCTGTTCCAGGCATTGTCGTTGGCGCGTGTGGCGTCCCACACCGGGACCTGGCACTGCTTCCCCGACCTGCACATGGCGGAGCCGATTTTTATCCTGCCCTGGGCGTGGAGGTTGAGGACCACATCGGCCTTCGCGGCGGCGCGGGGATCGCCGGAGACATCGACGAACTGGACGATGGGGCCGTGTCGATGGGCGATGGCCGCGTTCCAGATGGCCATGGCGTCGTAGGCCGCGGCGACCATATTCGGGTCAACGTTGCCGTTCGCCTTGATATTCACGGTGAGCGTGGTGTGGTCCCACCAGTACCCTTGCTGGAAATAGGGAGCGAGGATAAGGAGGTACTCGGCGCCGAGGTCCGGCTCGTCCCAGGCGAGGGCCTGGCCAGGCGTGCCGGCGAGGAGGCTGACAACGAAGAAGAGGGCCAACAAGCGACGTTTCATGGGCTGCTCCTGTCCTGGAGACCTGCATGACACCGCGGTTCCTCTGACCCGTTGAAGATGGTCCCCCGGGCAGGAACGGAAGGCCCGGGTTCGGGGAGTTGTCGAGGCCCCCAACATAGCAGAATTTGAAGGTATTTCGCTTGACATGGCGTCGTTTCTGGCCTCCCCGGACCGTTCCACGTCGACCCCGTTGGGAATTGACAGGGCAGCGCGTGTTCGCCAGAATGTCGGGCAGGTCCGACCGGAATGACGACGCAGCGGAGGAAGACCATCCATGCCAGCAGCATCCCCGGCAGGATACGGGCGCGCCTGATCTCCTGATCCAGGCCCCGTGGCATGCCAGACATCCGGTGAACCCGGCCGCGAGCGCGCCGGGCTGGTGACGCGTGCGTCGATGACGCTACGGGGATGCTGATCGTATGAATGGTTCCGTTCTCTGGCAGCCGAGATGGCCGGTTGCCCCCGTGCCCGCCTACCTCCTCTACCGGGGCGGGTCGACCCTGCTCTTTACCGTGATCTTCACGCTCAACCTCGTCTACCAGGCAACCATCGTCGGGCTCTCCCCGATGCAACTGGTGCTGGTGGGCACGCTGCTCGAAGTGGTCGCCTTCGTGTTCGAGATGCCGACCGGCATCGTTGCCGATGTCTACAGCCGGCGACTGTCGGTCCTGATCGGCTGCCTGCTCGTCGGTATCGGGTTCACGATCGAGGGCCTCTTCCCCACCTTCGCGGCGGTGCTGCTGTGCCAGGTGTTCTGGGGCATCGGGGCGACGTTTCTCAGCGGCGCCGTCGAGGCGTGGATCACCGATGAGGTCGGCGATGAGGCGGTCGGCCACGTCTTTTTGCGCGGAACGCAGATCGGGCTGGTCGGCACGATGGTCGGGATCGTCGGGGCCGTGGCGCTGGGCTGGGGCTCGGTCCAGGTGCCGGTGATCGTGGGTGGCGTCGGGTTCGTGGTGCTTGCCGTCGTGCTGGCGCTCGTGATGCCGGAGCATGGCTTCCAGCGGCAGGAGATCGACGCCGGCGGGCGGCTGGCGGCGATGACCGGGACCTTCCGCGAAGGATTCCTGCTGGCCCGGCAGCGCCCGGTGGTTGGGAGGCTGCTGGCCGTGAGCCTGGTGGCCGGGCTCTCCAGCGAGGCGTTCGACCGGTTGTGGACGGTGCATGTGCTGGAGAACCTCGACCGCCCGGCGATGTTTGCGAACGTCGCCCTCTGGTTCGGGGCGATCCATTTCGTAGGCACCCTGCTGGGGCTGGTCGCATCGGAGGCCGCGCGACGGCTGCACCCGGAGTCCCTGCGAGCCGGCACGCCGGTACGGATGCTGATCGCGCTGGCGGTCACCAGGGTGCTGGCGACGATCGGGTTCGCGCTCTCGCCGGTAACCTGGATCGCGCTGCCGTTGCTCTGGTCGCGAAACATCACGGAAACGGTGGCGGAGCCGGTGCAGGCGGCCTGGATGAACCGGAACCTGGAGCCGAGGGTGCGGGCGACGGTGCTTTCG
Organism: uncultured Sphaerobacteraceae bacterium; assembly: GCA_964624125.1. Classification (GTDB taxonomy): domain Bacteria; phylum Chloroflexota; class Chloroflexia; order Thermomicrobiales; family UBA6265; genus UBA6265. The sequence continues at coordinate 3,088 of CAZVAA010000122.1, forward strand.
ATCGAGGGGCAGCTCAATGCGCTGGGGCAGATCGCCGGTGGCCCGCCGCTGGGCGCGGTCGGGAGCCGGATATCGGTGCGCGGGGCGCTGGTGGGGTCGGCGCTGGTCTTCACGCCGGTCGTGTGGCTGTACGGGCGGGTGGCCGGGGGCGGCGAGTCGCGCGAATCGGCCTGACAGGCACAAACAGGGCGGCCAGATGGCCGCCCTGTTTCCTGGATTCCTGAGGGGGCTGCGTCTAAAACCCGACCTTGTTCTTCAGCTCGTCAAAGCTGTCGAACTTGCTCGTGTCGACATCGCGCAGGCGGTCAATCACCGGTCCTGGCGCGCCCTTCTTCTCGAAGTGGTTCAGCACCTCGTCCTTGCTGGCGGGGAAGTTGAGCCCGTCGGTGTATTCGCTGAGCTTGCCGCCCACCATGTCGTTGGCCTTGTTCTTCAGGTTGTCCATCATAGGTGATGTCCTTTCCTTGTTCGGCGCGATATCACCGCGCCACGATCATCATCGCAGACAGGATGCCACGCTTTGTAAGGACTGTACGGACGCCTCATCCTTGGGCAATTATGCGTCAATATCTGCCAACCAGGCGGCCCCACGATGAAAGAGTGCGAGGGTTCCGTTGGTACCGGTGGCGATGTGGCTGTACTGGTCCCCGGCCCGGGGAGAGCCCTCACGCTGCTCGAGGGTGCCGAGGGATGTTGCCTCTCCCGACAATGCGTCGTGCCGCCAAAGCGTGAACTCGCTGAAATTTGCGTCGGTCGTGGCGTAGAGGTAGCCAGTGATGGAGCCCTCGGC
>CAZVAA010000122.1:3977-7989 GCA_964624125.1 uncultured Sphaerobacteraceae bacterium
GGTCGACCATCTTCCCGGTGAAGATGCCTTCCGGAACGCCGTCCGCAGACATGCGGAAGACGCCATGAACGGGATCGTCGGGGGCTGGGGGCCAGGTCGTGAACAGCATGCTGCCATCCTCCGCGCCCGTCCGGATAGAGCTGACGGCGAGCGGGATGCCGGGGGAGACCGGTCCCAGCACCTCAACCTCGCCACCGTCGCGGGCGACCCGGCAGATGGTCGTGCCAGTGCTCGAGCCACCAAGCAAGCCGCCACTCGCGACCGATCGGGCGAAGACCAGGCTCTCGCCATCTGGACTCCATGCGGGATAGACATCGATGTCGAGCACGTATCCCTCTGCATCGTCCCCGATCAGGTTGACCGCCGGCTTGTCCTTCGGCTCGTCCTCCGTCAGGTTCACAATGCCGCCACTGGCGAGATCGAACACGAAGATATCGCTGTCGACGAAGTTGCGTGCCGCGTGGAGCGACCACGCAATGGCGCTGCTGTCCGGCGACCATGCGATGGAGCGCTCGTCCACCTGGAAGATCTCCGGGAACGGCTCCGACTCGGCAACGACCTCGAGCGTCTGCGTGTCCCAGGCGCATAGGGTGTCGCTCTCCCCGAATCCGGCGAGCATGGTGCCGTCCGGCGAGAGAGCGAGGGGAACGCCCTCGACGTCGCCCGGCCGGATTCCGGACGATGTCGCCGGGGAGGCGGCCGGCGTTTGCGCGGAGAGCGCGCGGGACATGGTCGCGCCGATGGCTCCGGCGAGGATCGATTGCGTCAGGGTTCGTCGGTTGATCATGTGTTCCTTTCAATTATGCGGCGTCAGGCAGGCTATCGGCTGCGCTCGATGGTCAGCAGGACGGTGTTTTCGTGGGTATGGGCAAGGATCATATCCGGTTCGCTCCAGGCGAGGACGGGCGCGAGGGGAACGGCCGCCAGCCCAGGCTCGGGTTCGAGCGGCGGGATCGTGGTGAGCTCGCGCACGGTGCCGTCCAGGCTCGCGGTCGTGAGCGAGAGGGCGTCCGGGATGAGGGTGGTCATGAGGACCTGCTCGCCATCCGGCGAGAAGATCGGGCTGGCGACGTGCTGGTTAGGGAGCGGGATGATGTCGCCGGTGGCGATCTCCACCAGCGATATTTCCGTCGATGCGTCCGCGCCCAGGGTCATGGCGAGGACCAGCATATGGGTGCCCGCGCCATTCACGCCCAGGAGACTCACGAGGTCCTTCTCCGCGAACGGGGTGCCTTCGGTCAGGTCATGCAACGCGCCATCCGGCGCGAGGCGGAAGATGCCGCCCAGGGTGTTTTCAGCCGTGGGGTGGCCGCTGCTGAACAGGAAAGAGCCGTCGGCCAGGTGGTGAAACGGCGCATTCACCATCGGCACGTCCCTGCCGGGGAATGAGGCGATCTCCTCTGGCTCCCCGCCATCGCGCGAGATGCGCATGATCGACGGGTTGCTGCCGTCGGTGGGGGTGCGCTGGAACACCAGGTGCTGGCTGTCTCGCGTCCACGATGCGAACTCATCGAAGGGGAAGCCGGGATCGTCGGTAAGCAGGCCGTCTGCGCCATCATCGGTGAGGTTCCGGAGCGCGCCCGAGGCCACATTGAAGACCAGGACATCGGTGTCGAGCGCGGAAGGGCCCCGGTCGGTGGTGAAGGTAATGGCGGAGCTGTCCGGCGCCCAGGCGACGCTGTTCGGCCTGATCGGGGGGATGTCCACGGAGCTGCATGTACGCATGCCGGAGGCGAGCTCGTGGATACAGAAATCGCCGGGGTCATACAGGTTGGCTTCCAGGATCAGGGAGCCATCCGGCGAGAGCAGGACCAGTTCCGCTTCGGAGACGAACTCCTCCATGTCGATCACCGTCCAGCCTGGCGAAACGGGCGTGGCAGCGGGCGTCCGGGCGCCGGCAAGGCGTGGGAGTGCGGCGACCGCGAGGGCTGACGCGACGAAACGACGACGGTTCATCAGGAGACTCCTACGTACGAATCGACCGTGTGCCCGACGTATCTGCCGCAAACCGGTCGGCCTGCTATCACTTGAAGATCTGGAGGATGACCAGCACTCCGTCAAGGATTCTCAGGACGATGCCGGCGATGAAGCCGAGGACCGCGCGGGCGCCCCGAAACACGCTGGCGAGTGTGTTCCTGATCCTCACGTGGAAATCCATGCCCCGCTCCAGTGTGTCAGCATGATCGTTCCATTGTTGGCCACCTCGATACGCGACCATTGGAGCCGGGGATCGTCGTCTTCCTGTCGCTCAATGACCGCGAGTTCGGTGGACGTGCTGGCGTCGATGCGCCGGGACCAGATGGAGAGGTGATCCCAGCCGACGGTCAGGTAGATGAACGTGGGTATCCCGTCGTCGTTCATCATGATTGCCGGGGCGGCATCGAGTCGGAGCCCGTCGTCGATGGACTCGAATTCGGTCGGAAGGTCAAGGACGTCCTCGAAGCGAGTCGGTATTCCCGTTCGCATGTCGACCAGGAAGTAGACACCCTCCTCCACTCCCCCAGAGAGGGTGCCGAAGTTCCCGGCCGCGACAATCGATGCAAGGTGGGCCTCCGGGGCGACATCGGACAGGATCGCCCACGGGGTGGTGGCGGCGAGCAGCCCGCTGTTGATCGTTTCGATATTCGTTCCGTCGATGGCGGCGCGGAAGATGCCGTTGAGGGCGATTTCGCTCGATGGAGCACCGGTGCTGTAGAGGATGGTGTCGTCGTCGTTCCACTTCATTCCCGGGGTGACAGAGACCGGGTACGAATCGGACACGGAGATATTCTCGGTGATCGGGCCGCCGTCCCGGGGGGTAATGCAGAGGCGGATTGACGGGTTGTCCGGATCGCCATACGTAGCGCGGGCGAATGCCAGGTTCGTGCTATCCGGACTCCAGGCGGGGAATTGGTCGACGGTCATCGGCGCTTCTGGCGAGGCGTCGCCGATCCGCGACGCCGGCTCATGCTGCGCTGCGTCGGGCGTAAGGTTGGTCGTCGTGCCAGCGACGAGGTCGAACACGAAGATATCGCTATCGATGAACAGCTGGCGCGTATTCAAGCTCCACGCCACTGCGCCGCTGTCCGGCGCCCAAGCGAGTGATTGCCGGTCGATGATCCCGATCTCCGGCGCGGGGTCCGAGGCCTCGATCACCTCAAGGGTGCTGGCATCCCACACGCAGACGGCCTCGTCTCGATCGATGCCCGCGATCATGGAGCCGTCCGGGGAGACGACGAGAGGTTCACCTTCGACGTCAACCATGGTGAACGTCGTGGACGCGACCGGCGACGCGACCGGGGTCTGGGCACGAGCGAGGCCCGGAGCTGCCACCGCTGTGGAGAGGGCCAGGGCTGATGTGACGAAGCGCCGTCGGTTCATGGGCAAACTCCTTCGCAGGACGCAGGTGGCGCGATGCTGAATGTGGTTATTTATGTAACGACATCCTCGCTGCGAAGGTTCCCGGTCGATGAGAGGAGTTTTGGGTTACACGACGTTATGGGCGATCCAGGTGCCCTTCCATGGCATGGCCAGGACGGTGCCGTTCTCCGCGACCTCGATATGGGGCATGCGGAAGGGATAGTCATCATCGTCCGGCTCGGGGAAGGCGCCAAGCTCCACGCGGTCGCCGCCCTCCATGGGTTGCAGGTAGAGCCTGAAGGTGTCGTAGTCCGTCGTGATGTAGAGGAAACGGGGATCGGCACCGGCCGTGCCCGTGACGATGGCCGGCGCGGAGTCCAGCACCAGGCCTTGCCTGGACGCGTCGTCGAAATCGATCGGGAGCGAGAGGACATCCTCGAACCGGGTGGGGATGCCGGTGCTGAGATCGACGAGGAAGTAGGTGCCAGGGGCATCCGCTTCATGCCTGAGCGCGTAATTCCGGGCCGACATGACCGAGGCGAGACCGGCCGCCGGCGCAACATCGAACAGCATCGGCATCGGCATCCCGGCGGCGAGCAATCCCTGGCTGATGGCGTTGATCGAGCCGTCGTTCAGGACCTGGAAGAGCCCGTTGTCCGCCGGATCACTGGAA
>CAZVAA010000123.1:0-3217 GCA_964624125.1 uncultured Sphaerobacteraceae bacterium
GTGCTGGGTGGCGATCTGGCTGGCGATGGCGAGACCGAGACCGCTGCCCCGGGTGGTGCGGGAGGCGTCGGCGCGGTAGAAGCGTCCGAAGATGTGCGGCACGTGCTCCGGGGGGATGCCGATGCCGCGATCGGCAACGCGGATCACCGCGTTGCTGGCGTCCGTCGTTAGCGTGACGCGAATCGGCTCACGACTCTCCGCGTATTTGACGGCGTTGTCGATCAGGATCTCGATCGCCTGCAGCAGCATGCCCCGATCGACGGTAGCGAGCACCGGTTCGTCCGGGATATGGGCGATGACGCCCGGCTCGTCTCCCCCGAAGGCGCGGGCGGCCTCGACGGCGTCGGTGACGATGTCACCGAGTTCATGCTCATCGGCATGCATGGCGGGCAGTTCGTCGCCACGGGCGAGGCGCAGGAGGGATTCGACGAGACGATGCATACGCTCGGCCTCACGCTCGAGCGCCTCGACCCCCTCGCGACTGGCATCGGGATTCTCCAGGCCCCAGGTCCGCAGCATCCGGGTATAGCCGAGGATCGAGGTGAGCGGCGTGCGCAGTTCATGGCTGGCGTCCGCGACGAAGCGTTGCTGCTCCTCCAGTGCGCGCTCACGCTGGGCAAAGGCGACCTCGAGGCGGGCGAGCAGGTCGTTGATGGTGATCGAGAGCTTGCCCAGTTCGTCGCGCGAGTTCCCGACCGGGAGCCGTCGGGAAAGGTCGCTTCCGGAGATGTCACGGGCGGCATCGGTGATGGCGTTCACCGGCGCGAGGGACGAGCGGACGAGGAAATACGACGCCACGCCGATCACCAGCAGCGCGAGGATCGCCACACCAGCGATGACGGCGGGGAGGACGAAGAGGAAGTCGCCGCCGAAGGTGGAATAGTTGAGCGTGGCGACCACGGTGCGGACTGGCGGCTCATCGATGCGGACAGGGATGGCGTAGCCAAAGCGCGAATCCCCATCCGCGCCGCTCTCCACCCGGTATTCGGATGCGGGATCACCCGTTTCGAGGGTCTCGTGCCAGAAATCATCCGGGAACGGCTCGCCAATGCCGACAGGCGCGCCGGTTTCGTCGATGATGCGGCCCTCGCTGTCGAGCGCGTAGAGGGATATGCCCTGGCAGCCGGCCTGGTCGAGGGCGGCGGAATCCAGCGCCCCGGCATCGGCCATCTGGGCCTCGCCGATCCAGGCACAATCCGAGGCGCGGTCCCGCAGGCGCTCGTTCTGTTCCCAGCCGAGGATGGCGAACATCGCGAGGACGAGGCCGAGCACGATGACGAGCATCGTGATGGTGTGGAAGAGGGTCAGGCGCCAGCGGATGGGCAGCCAGCGCATGATCAGGACTCCCGGAGCGTGTAGCCGACGCCACGAACGGTCTGGATGAGGCGGGATTCTCCGGGTTGGTCGACTTTCTTGCGCAGGTAGCCGATGTAGACATCGAGGACGTTCGGCTCGACATCGGGGCGGTCGTCCCAGACACGACCAAGGATCTGGGCGCGGGAGAGGACGCCCCGGGCGTTGAGGGCAAGCAATTCGAGCAGGGCATATTCCCGCGCGGTGAGATCGATCGCGCGATCGCCACGGTAGACCTCGCGGGTATCGGTGTTGATCTCGAGATCACCGACGCGCAAGACCGGCTCGGGTTGGGCGCGACGGAGGACGGCGCGAATCCGGGAGACGAGCTCATCGACGTTGAAGGGCTTGGTCAGGTAGTCGTCGGCGCCGACGTCGAGATTGCGGATCTTGTCGCGGTCGCTGTCCTTCGCGGTGAGCATGATGACCGGGGTGCGGATGCCCTGCTGGCGGAGTTTGTAGAGGATGCGCTCGCCGTCGATGCCGGGGAGCAGGATGTCCAGCAGGATCACATCGTGGCGGCGCTGCTCGGCGAGCGAGATGCCGGCCAGGCCATCGTTGGCGACGTGCGCGTCGAACCCCCGGTGCTTGAGCTCGAGCTCAAGCAACCGGGAGATCGACAGGTCGTCTTCGATGATGAGGACTCGGGTGTCCGGTGACATCAGGCGGCAATCCTCCCATCGGGGTGTTCCGGTATGGCCCCCGTGATCGCGCTCCCCGGCTCCGGCTGTGCCTGCGGGGTCCGGGCGACGGGTGTGGTGGCTCCTTCGCCAGCCAGTATCGCAGCGCGACCCGCGGTCGCGCCCCCGGACACCCGATCCGGGGATTCGGAGGGCGTTACGGTCGGGGCGCTGATCCGCATCGCGACGGCGAGCCCGACCAGGGCGACCATTGACCCGACAATGCCATCGAGCAGGAAGTGATTGGCGGTCAGCACAGTCGCCGCGTACATCGCCAGCGGCATCAGGATGGCGAACATGCGCCAGGCGCGTGCTGTCGTGGTGCGGTAGATGGCGATGCCCATCAGCAGGTTCCATCCTACATGGAGGCTGGGCATGGCCGCGTACTGGTTGGTAAAGGCCGGTGGCTGGAGGACGCGATAGGCGTTGGTGTGCAGCGTGACGGTGTCGACGAACCCGAGATCCGGCAGGAAGCGCGGCGGGGCCATCGGGAAGGCGACGAAGGCGACGAGGCCGATCGCGCCGGAGACCAGCAGCGCCGTGCGATAGACGGGGAACTGGTCGCGGCGCTTCCAGACGAGCCAGACCAGCGTCGAGACCAGGATCGGCCAGTGGCCATAGATGTAGATGGCGTTGAAGACCCGGACGAGCCAGTCGTGCTGCGTGACCCATTGCTGGATGTCCGGCTCGTGGAAGATGCCGAGCCAGCGCTCGAGATCGACCAGCCGGCTGGCGTTCGATTCCGCGAGATCGGCACGGGTGATCATGAGGCCGCGCACGAAGAAATAGAGGGCGATAGCGAAGGTGACGATGCCGACCTCGCGCACGACATTCAACTGGATACCGCGAAACGGCAGGGGCCCGCTCCGCCCTGGCTGCGGATGCCGTGTGGTGCCGGATTCGACACGCGGGGACAGGGTACTCATACGAACGACTCTCTCCAACTACCTCAAGTGTTCTGCCGGGTCCCGTCACCGTTCAGGTCCTTCCATGTTGCCGGGTGATTTTGGCGTCCCTGAGTCAGGGATGTCACAGATATGTTTCGTGCCGGAACAGGAGACCGTTGGCGCGGTGCCCCGGGCCGGATGTGGTGTCCGGCCCGGTCTCTCAATGGTGGGTTCCCGCCGCGTTTGGCAGAAGCCCGCCTTCCGGGGAATCGAGAGTCGGGTTATCCCCCGGTTTCC
>CAZVAA010000123.1:3317-7886 GCA_964624125.1 uncultured Sphaerobacteraceae bacterium
TCACCGGTGATGGGATCCGGGCTCGGGGCGAGCCAGGAGAGCCAGGACGGTAGCCACCAGTTCCAGTGCCCCATGAGCGAGACCAGCGCGGGCACGAGCAGGGCGCGAACGATGGTCGCGTCGAGAATGATGCCGGTGGCGAGGATGGTCGCCAGGATCTTGATCTCGGTCGCCGGGGCCGCGGCCATGGCGGCGAAGGCGAGGAAGAGGATCAGCGCGGCGCAGGTCACGAGGCGTCCCGTGAAGCCAAGTCCACGGATGATCGCGGTGTCGTTGTCGCTGGTCGCGTCCCATTCCTCACGCATCCGGGCGAGGATGAAGACCTCGTAATCCATCGAGAGGCCGAACAGGAACGCGAACGCCATGATCGGCACCCAGCTGGTGATCGAGCCGCTGGACGGGATGTCCCAGATCAGCTCGGACCCCCAGCCCCATTGCCAGATCATCACCAGTACGCCGAACGACGCGCCGACGGAGATGATGTTCAGCAGGATCGCCTTCAGCGGCAGCAGGATCGAGCGGAAGGCACGGACCAGCAGGAAGAAGGTCACGACCGAGATGACGAGGATCATCAACGGAAGCTGGCTGTAGGTATCGTTCTCGAAATCGCCGTTGGCCGCCATCTGCCCACCGACGAGGACCGTCTGGTCGAGGCCATGGGTCACGTCGCGGACTTCGCCCAGCAGGTCGCGGCTGGCGCTGCCGCTGCCGTTCGTCTGCGGCAGGACCTGCACAAGGGCGCCGGTTTCGGTGCGATGGGCGTCGTCGTCCGGAGCGACCGCGCCACGGACGCCATCGACGCGGGAAATGGCCTCGACGACCGGGACGGGGTCTCCCTCAACCACGACCTCGAACGGACTCATGACGCCGACATCGATGCCGGATTCCTCCAGCGCGAGCATGCCTGCCTTCGCCTCCTGCGGGCCCACGAGGGCATCCGGGCGTGGCTCGCCGACCTCGATCTGGAAGGCCGGGACAAGGAGCGCGCCGATGAGGGCGAGGGCGACGATCGCGGCAGCCCAGCGATGGCGCACGACGCCGGTTGCCCAGCGCTGCCACCCGTGGCCGTCGTGCACGGCGCGGCGGCGGTTTCGCGGCCAGTCAAGCTTCGGGCCGATGGTGTCGAGAATGACCGGCAGCAGGGTGATCGTCGCGATCACGCTGACGACCGGGATGACGAGCCCGCCGACCCCGATGCCACGGAGCATGTCGATCGGAAGGACGATCAGCGCGAGCAGGCCGACGCCGACGGTGGTGCCGCTGAAGATCACGGCATGACCGGCGGTCTCCATTGCGCGTTGCACGGCCAGCCCGTTCTCCCGACCGGCCTGTCGTTCCTCCCGCCAGCGGGTGACGACGAGCAGCGAGTAGTCAATGGCGATGCCGAGACCGATCAGGGCGACCATGTACTGGACCACGCTATTGATATCGATGTACGAGGCCGCGCCACCAATGACGAGGAAGCTCGTCATGATCGAGACGGCCGCGATCACGAGGGGCAGGACGGCCAGCAGGGAACCGAAGACGTAGAGCAACACGATGAGCGCGCCACCGGCACCGATCAGGGTCTCGATCAACACCCCTACCCCACCGGCGTCCTCGTCCACTTCGGACAGGGCGGGGCGTCCAGAGAGGAGCACGGGCTCACCGGCGACCGTCTTCCCCTCGATCGCCTGGTGAACCGCGTCCTGGCCGACCAGGCTCGCCTCCCCGGCGGCCGGGAGGTAGACGAGGCCGAAGGTCGTGCCGCGATCGTCGGAGACGAAGGCGTCGTCGCCGGTTGACGCCCACGAGACGACGCGTGCATCCGGCCGCGCCCCGGAGATGGCGGCGAACACGGCGTCGATCTCCTGCCGGACGCCGGGATCATCGACGGTGGTGCCGTCGGGCAGGTCGATGACCGGGACGAGCGGCGCGGAGAAGCCGCCGACACCGCCGTATTCCTGCATGATCGCGGCGTTGGCGTCGGCGCTTTCGGAGCCGGGCATGGTGAAGTCGGTGGAGAGCTGGTCCATGGCCCGGGGCATCAGCGCGATGGCGCCGACGAAGATGGCGAGCCAGGCCACCAGCACGATGCGCTTGTGGGCGAGCACGAAGCGCGAGATCGAAGCGACATTCATGGGCGATTCCTCTCGATACAGGCGTGATTCCATGGGTCCTGCCGGGACGGATTCCCGACGATGGAACCAGTGTGGGAGGGGTTTCTGTGAGGAAACTGAGAGCGAGGCGGGTGACCGTATCCCTGCAACGTGTGATCGGGGACCCCGGACACAAGGTCCGGGGCTACGGGGTAACGGCCAGGGGCGTCGGACCCCGGACACGCGGTCCGGGGCTACGAGATGTCGGCCAGGGGGGGTCAGTGGTGGCCGGAATGGACCACTCGGGAGGTGGTCTCTTCCGTTCCGGGTTCGACGACGACGAACTGCCCCATCATGCCGTTGTCCTCGTGACGGAGGATGTGGCAATGAAACATGTAGGGGAACTCGGGGTCGGTTTCGTCATCGAACTGGACGGCAAGGCGCACGGGGTGGCCGCTGGAGACGAGAACGGTGTCCTTGGGGCCGCGCAAGTGGTCGGCCGGCTCGTGACCGGCAACGTCAAGAACGTGGAACGTCGCGCCGTGGATATGGAAGGTATGCGGCTGGCTATCGCTCTCGACCTCCCAGATCTCAACCGCTCCGGCGGGGACGACCTCATCGATGCGGCTCATCTGCATCTCCCGGCCGTTGATCCGCTCGTGGCCCTCGAGGACCATCTTCCGCACCGTGACGTCGTCCGGGATCTCCGGTGGGGTATTCCCGGCATCGGGGTGCTCCAGCGGCGGGGACTGCTCGAGATCATCGGGGGCATGGAGACGCACCAGATCGAAGGTATCCCCCGCCCCGATCAGGCTCTCGTTGGGCCCGGGTGAGGCGAGATCCTGCTCGAAGCTGCGGAGGATGATGTCGTCGCCGGGGGAGAACTCCGCGACGATCTCGACGCGCTCACCGGGACCGATCAGGTAACGGTCGAGCTCGACGGGATCGCCGGGCACGAAACCGTTGTCCTGCGCGATGAGGCGAAACGGGCGATCGTCCTCGAAACCGAGGTTGTAGAAGCGGGCGTTGGAGCCGTTGAGGATGCGAAAGCGCGTGAGCGAGCGCTTGACCTCGAGATGCGGATCGTAGGTGCCGTTGACGAGGATCTTGTCGCCAAGGATGCCGAACGAACCCATCCCGCCGATCGCGTCCATGAATGACGGCTCCATCGTGAGATTCCCGCCGCTGAATTTCTTGTCCTGGATGATCAGCGGGATATCGTCGACGCCATACTCCTGCGGCAGGCGCATGCCGTCGGTGGTGTCATCGTCGACGAGGAAGAGCCCGGCGATGCCGCGATAGACGTGCTCGGCGGTCTTGCCGTGCGGGTGCGGGTGGTACCAGAGGGTGGCGGCCGGCTGGTCGATGGTCCATTCGGGCTCCCATGCCTCCCCCACCGCGATCATCTGGTGCGGGCCGCCATCCATCTGCGCCGGCAGGTGCATGCCGTGCCAGTGGATGGAGGTGTCCTCGGCCAGGTCGTTCCGCACGATCGGGGCGACGGTTTCGCCGCGCTTCGCACGCAGGGTCGGTGCGAGAAAGGGGCCATTGACGCCCCATGTGTCCGTCTCACTATCCCCGAGGATCTTCGTCTCGCCGGTCTGGAGGGTGAGCTCCCAGCGACGGCGGCCATCGTCATCGATGGTGGATTCGGCCAGGGGCGGGATGGCGAGCGGGTTCTCGAAGGAGAGGTCGCCGACATTGCTGGTGGAGTTGTTACCGGTGAGGTTACGGGCGAGGTTGATGCCGAAGGCGGCTCCGCCGCCGAGGACGCAGCATCCGGCGAGCCCGCCACCGACGAGCATGGTGCGACGGGTAAGTTTCCTTCGATCGGGATCACGTGTCATGTGCTGGCTCCTGTGGGGAGAGTTCCCCACGTGTTGCAGGGCGATTCGTTGCTTCTGGAACCAGTGTCCGGGGGGAACCTGTGAGGGGACTGAGAGCGGCTCCTCTCCTGTCAGTCCCATGCCTGCACCATCCCGGATAGCCCGGGAATGAGGGATATGGCGGCGGGCCGGGTTTCTTAGCTGCCTCTCAGATTCGGTTTCCATACTCGAGATAACGAGTTGAGCGAAGGAAAGAAACCGATGGCAACTGATACATACCTGCACACGAACGAAGAGACGGGATCGACACCAGCGGACCCGGGCGGGTTGGCGAAGGGCGCGCGCTGGGCGTTCCTCGGGATCGTGGCCGTGCTGACGGTGATGGCACTGGGGCAGTTCCTCCTGGTCGGCGTCTTCACGTTCGAGGACCCAGCCGTGCGGCTCGATCATGCGAGCATGGGGCATATTTTCGGGCTCATCACCTATTTCGCCTGGATCCCGGCTGTGCTCGGCAAGATGGGCAGGAGGATCGTCACCGGGGCGGTCGCGCTACTGGTGATCGCCCACCTGCAATACGCGTTTATCGAGGCGGATTCCGGCATGGTGAACGCACTGCACGCGCTGAACGGGAGCCTGATCCTGCTGAACTGCTTCTGGCTGGTGCT
>CAZVAA010000124.1:0-7883 GCA_964624125.1 uncultured Sphaerobacteraceae bacterium
CATGCCCCAGAGTGGGGATTCTTCGGGAAGAGGTTCCGGATCCGTCACATCCAGCCCCGCTCCCGCAAGATGGCCCGATTGCAACGCTTCGATCAACGCGTCCTGGTCGACGGTGCCGCCACGACCGACGTTGTAGAAGTACGCACCCCGCTTCATCTGCGAGATCATCCCGGCCGAGACCATACGCGCAGTCCGCGTGGTCAACGGCAGGCTGCTGACAATGTGATCCGCCTCGGTGAGCGCCTTGTCCAGATCATCGAAGCCAACGACCTGGTCGAACTCGTCCAGCGGCTCAGGCCGTCTCCTTGCACCGATGAGCGTGCAGCCGAATGGGCGCAATCGTTTCGCAGTCTCGCGGCCGATCGCGCCGGTCCCCAGCAGGATCACAGTTTGGCCGGTCAACTCGAAAAACGACGGCGACTCACCCTTCCATTTCCAGATACGCGCGTCTTGCTGGCGAACAAACGTCGGAAGCGCCCTGCCGAACGCGAGCATCATGGCGATGGCGTGCTCGGCCATGTTCGGCGCGCTCACGCCACGGCTGTTTGTCAGGATGATGTTCCGCTCGATCAGCCCTGGAGAAATCACCCGCTCGACACCAGCGAACGGTGCATGCTGCCACACGAGCGAATCCGCATTCGCAAGTGCCCCGTCGCTCAAAGGACCGCCAAAGACAGCTTGCGCGCCCGCGATGTCGTCCGCGAGGTTCTCCTCGCTCGACAGGACGATCTCGGCGTTCGGGACTGCCTCCCGCACAGCATCGATCAGCGAATCATCCGCGGCCCAGGAGAACACGACCTTGCTCAGTTCCGGACGGTGTTGCATTGGATCGTGTTCTCCTTCTGGTATCGCGTGTGTAACTAGAACTCGGCGCCGAAGAGCGCCCAGCGCAGGAAGTAGAGCAGGAAGAGCAGCCCGATGACGTACATCGCCGGATGCACTTCCCGTGCCTTGCCACGGGCGACCTTGATCACCACATAGCTGACGAAGCCAGCGCCGATACCGTACGTGATGTTGAAAGTGAACGGCATGATCAGCATCGTCAGGGCAACCGGGAAGGCATCCTCCATGTTGCTGAAGTCGATGCCGCGCTTGCGGCCCTCCTTGTCGACGCCATCGTCCTCCGAAAGAACGTTCATCATCAGGAGGCCGACCACTATCAACGCGGGCGCGGTTGCCACCCCGGGAATCGCCTCTACGAGCGCCACGAACGGTAGCGCCAGCAGGAAGAGGATGCCGGTCACGACAACGACCAGGCCACTGCGACCGCCGACGCTGACACCGGCGGCGGACTCCACGTAAGACGTGGCGGACGACGAGCTCACGACACCACCGGCAATCGCTGCCACGGAGTCGACGAGAAGTGGCTTCTCGGCTTCTGGCAACTCGCCATCCTCATCCAGATAGCCTGCCTGCGCCCCTACACCGATGAGCGTGCCCATCGTATCGAAAAAGTCGGTGAGCATCAGGCTGATCACGACAAGGATTGAGGTCAGGATGCCGAGTTCGGTCCAGTACCCGAAGCTGAATTCGCCAACGAGGCTGAAGTCCGGTCCCTGGAAAGGCTCGTCCGGCATCGAGGTGACATTACCCGGGACGATGAACGCGGCGACGGTCGAAACGACGATGCCCCAGAAAATCGCGGCCTTCACCCCCCTTGCCATCAGCACAATGATGACGAGCAGGCCAAGCATCGCGACGAAGATCGGCCACGTATCCAGCGGCGCGATGTCTAGTCGACCCGTGAACGTTCCAAATTCGGTGTTGTACGTCCCGTCTTCATTGGGGATCGCACCGGTGTGGAATCGAATGACCCCGGCGTTCACCAGACCAAGGAAAAGGATGAAGAGCCCAATACCAACGCTGATCGCCTTCTTCAGGATGGATGGCACGACCTCCAGCACGTACTGCCGGACACCGGTGAGGACGAGAATTGTGATGACGATACCTTCCGTCACCACCACGCCCATCGCCTCCGGGAAGGACAGCCCCATGCTGCCGACCAGCGTGTAGGCCACGATTGCGTTGATGCCCAGTCCCGGCGCGATAGCGATGGCCCGGTTGGTGTACAGGCCCATGATGATCGACATCACGCCTGCGACGAGACAGGTAACGGTCGCCACCTGCGTCATCGTCAGTTCGCCATTGAACGACAACGTCGCAGGGTTCACCGCGATGATGTAGGACATGACCATGAAGGTGGTCAGGCCCGCAATGACCTCCGTCTGGACATTGGTCCCGAGCTTGGAAAGCTTGAATTGCTTTTCAAGGAATCCTGGTGCAGCTTCAGCCGCCATGTACGTCCCTCTCCCCATCTGAGGAAAAACCAAAAGCGCGCCGGTAGATCACCGGCGCGCTACCCGGCACCATTGTGCCCGGAAACATGCGAACGTACAAGATGTTCCGGATTGTCACCAGAAGGGATCAGCCGCCGATCTGGGACATGCCCCGGATCGTGTGGGCTTCACGCTCGAGCGCGTTATGGCCCCAGGGCTTGCGCCAGATACCGCCACGGATCGCGTCCATCAGGTCAGCATCGGTCGCGCCCTGGCGAATGCGGTCCCGCAGGTTCACCTCATCCCCGTGCAGCAAGCACAGGCGAAGGTTGCCGTCGGCCGTCAGCCGGATGCGGTTGCAGGTATCGCAGAAGGGCTCGGACATTGGCGAGATGAAGCCGATCGTCCCCTTCGCTCCCGGGATCTTCCAGAGGCGTGCGGGGTCGGAGGGGTGCGCCGGCAACTGCTCGAGCGGACCGAACGTCTTCTCCAGCTCCTGCCGCGTTTCCTCCGAGGTCACGAGGCCCTGGTCGTAGACCATCCCCACGCCTTCCATCGGCATGATTTCGAGGAACCGCACCTGCCATGGTCGATCGATGGTCAACTCGGCCATCTTTGCGACCTCATGGTCGTTCTGTCCGCGCAGGACAACCGAGTTCAGCTTGATTGGTCCGAGGCCAACCCGGTCCGCCTCCTCGATCCCCTGCCAGACCATGTCAAAGCGACCACCACGCGTCATGAACTTGAACCGAACCGGATCCAGCGTGTCGATACTGACGTTGATCCGGTCGAGACCCGCCTCTTTCAACTCTGCGGCCTTCCGGCCGAGCAAGAGGGCGTTGGTCGTCATCGACAGTTCCTGGATATTCGGGAACGACTTGAACGCGCGAACGAGTTCGGTCAGGTGGGGGCGAATCGTCGGCTCGCCACCGGTCAGTCGCAGCTTGGTGACACCCGCTTCGGCGAAGACCCCGACCACGCGAATCAGTTCTTCGTCGGTCAGCATCTCCTCACGTGGCTGGAACTGCATGCCCGACTCGGGCATGCAATACATGCAACGGAAGTTGCAGCGATCCGTGAGCGAGATCCGCAAGTAGTTCATCGTGCGCCCGTAGGCATCCCGCGGACCGGGGATCGTCGTCTTCGGCTGGAAGGTAAGCGGGCTAACGGTGGCCATCAGGGTGCTCCTCGGTGAAATGGGCGAATGCGCATTCGGGCTATTCGACCATTGACTAGGTGCGATCAGCGTAGCAAGGACGATACCGGGCGTCAACGCCCGCCTTCTTCAATATTGCGAAAGCCGGGAATCAGGAAACAGGTTCGCCGTGACTGTCGAGATGATCCAGAAGGTAATCGTAGTCCTCGATGCACATGACCGCGACGACATCCCCCTTGCCCGCCTGCCCGAACGCTCGCAGGCACGCCTCACGCTCGGAAGGAGCCGTATCCGTCTCGACACTCGATCCAGTCGCTTCGACACCTTCCCGCATCAGCCGAAGCATCTCGCCAGGTTCGCGCCCGCGCAGGTAGCGTATGGTGTCCTTCATGATGATCCGGTCAGCGGTTCGGGCGGCGATCTCGCCGAACGCCCGGAACATCGAATCCTCCCGGTCCCCTGCGGTTCCGATGATCGTGACCAACTCGCCGTTTTCGCCGACAAAATGGCGCGAGAAGGACAACAACTGCTTCAGGCCAGCCTCGTTGTGGGCGAAGTCGAGCACGATGGTGGCGCCGTTCAGCGTGTAGACATTGAGGCGTCCGTGGTTGTCTCTCGAACTGCTCCGGAAGGCGGCAAGTCCATCGCGGACCTTATTCGCATCCAGGCCCAGCGCGAGGCAGGCGGCTGCCGCGCACAGCGCGTTTTCCACCATATGCGGCGCCTTGCCTCCGAAGGTCATGGGAATGTCATTGAGTGTGGTCAGGACGTCACTCTCGCCATCATGCCACCATCGGACTTCTCCGCCCTCGACCGTGAGTGCCCAGCCCCCACTATCGATGTGTTTGCGAAGGTCTGATGTCGGTTCCTGCCGGGAGACGAGAAAGGATCGTGCACGGAGTCCATCACGCATGGCGAGCACTCGCGGATCGTCCGCATTCAGCACCGCAAAGCCCCCCTCCCGCGTCATGCGAGGCACGGTCGACTTCACCCGAGCAAGCTCTTCGATGGAGTACACGCCCTGCAGGCCAAGATGATCAGCGCTGATATTTGTCACGACGCTGACGTCGCTTTCCTCGTACCCAAGTCCACGCAGCAGGATGCCTCCACGGGCGGTCTCAAGCACGGCAACCTCGACGCGGTCATCGCCAAGAACGCGGTGAGCACCGGATGGACCGGAATAGTCCCCCGCGATCACCTGTTCCTGATCGATGTAGACACCCGTCGATGAAGTCAGCCCCGTTCGCATGCCAGCATTCCGAAGCACGAAGCTGATCAGCCGGGAAGTGGTCGTCTTTCCATTGGTGCCCGTTATCGCGACGATCGGGATCGTCCGGTCGGCGTTGCGCACCATTTCTGGCTCATCATCGTCTTCGGGTTCCGAGGCGAGGATATCCTTAAGGTTCTCGACGCCCGCATCCGGATCCGATTCGGGGTCAACGACAATAGCGAGCGCCAGGTTGCCCAGCGCCTCGGCGAACCGCCGATGGCTCCAGCTGAAGGCAACCGCGTAATGCCCGTCCGCTTCCATAGAACGCGACACGATCTCGGGTCGTTCGACGTCGGACTTGTCGTGGAGCGCTGTAACAACATCCTCGATCAATGACAACATTTGCTGTGCATCGACGGTAACCATTCTGCGGGAACCGGGTTCCTTCCCGATTACTAACGCCTGCGCCGCCTCGCTTACCTTGACGACGTCACCGTCTGATGTCACCTCCAGCTTGATCGCCGGCTGTCTCAGGAAGATATTCGGGCCATCAAGGTCTCGAACTTCAACGATCTTCATCCGGGGCACCTCGGTCAATCCGTGGATGTCAACGTCATCGGGCACGATCAGCATACGTGTCGTGGTCTGTTCCTATCCAATTGCCATTTGCAAGAGAACGACCAAGGCGTTGTACACCGCATGGGTAATGATTGCAGCGGTCGTGCTGACATACTTCCGGATCAGTCCGAGCATGATCCCCATCAGGAACAGTCCGAGGATTACCCACGTCAACTCATACTGCGTGTGCAGGAGCACCCAGAGGACGGTCGAGATAAGGATCCCGAACCGTGCCTGGATCGCGCCGCGGAATAGCACTTCCTCGCCAATTCCCGCGCTGAGTCCGATCAGGATCGCGCCAAGCGGATTCTGCAGGCCACTTGTCATGTTGTCGAGGGTCTCGGTGAGCCGTTCGGTTACGTCAGGCTGGAAGACCGACGTCAAGATCGAGCCGAGAAAGGAGAACATGAACGCCGGAACAACGGCGGCCACACCCACGGCAACATCAAAGAGCGAAGGCTTGGTGAGACCGAGGCGCGCGGTGGCTTCCGCGCCGGTCCGGTAATTTCGATACCCGACCGCAACATAGGCAAGTCCGACGAACGTCACGACATTCAGCAACAACGTGCTGATCGCCTGTCCGCCGGAAAGTTCCGGAACCGCCGCATCCCCTTCCGGTTCCAACGTGAGCACGGAGAACAGGAGGAATGCGATCACCGGCAAGACAAGCGCCAGACCGGAGAAGTCGATAGGCGACTTCGGATCCATCGGCGTGACGGTTGCCAATCCTTCACGGAATGGGCGAATAAGGGGCACACTCAGGCCAACCCCAAGCCCCAGCGCGAGCCAGCCGCCGGTATTTCCATTGACGACCAGCGCAAGGCCCGCGACCGTCAGCAAGCCGCCCGGAATGCCGAAGAGCAGGTAGAGGCCCATATTGGCCGACTTGTCGCCATCCTGCGCACGCTTCGCCCAATTGACCAATCCGAATACCGCCGCCAGCACGGCAACGAGTACTACTGCCTCTACGATGATGTCGATCATGGACTGGGGGTTGCCTTCACCTGTGCTCGTGACGCTTCGTCGTCACCCCGCGAACGACCCAACCGGGTCCTGCAGGGAGCAAGTATACCGGGCGGCAGTGCTAGACTTTCGGCAATCTCTTGGTGGAACCGGTGTGCATTCCCGACGTGGTGCACACGGGCCGCTTCGCCTGCTGGAGGCACGATCAGGTGGGTAACAGTTCGCCAGAACGAAAGACGGGAAGTCGCGCGCGGCAACGACGCGGCGGACTGGGTCGTGGCCTCGAATCGCTGATCCCCACGACCCGACCGGAAACCACGACGGGAACAACTGAATCGGCTGGTGACGGAACCCCACGTGAGGTACCGATCGACGCAATCTCGCCCAACCCCTGGCAGCCGCGAGCGAAGATGGATCCGCACGAACTCGAGGAGCTCGCGCAATCGATTCGCACCCACGGCGTCATGCAGCCACTGGTCGTGACCTCGTCCGACGAGGATGGCAAGTTCACCCTCATCGCCGGCGAGCGACGCTGGCGCGCGTCGGGGATCGCGGGGCTGAAGACCGTCCCGATCGTCATCAAGGACGTGACACCCCAGGCGATGCTGGAGCTCGCCATCGTCGAGAACGTCGTTCGCGCCGACCTTAGCCCGCTCGAGGAAGCAAACGCCTACAAGCAACTGATCGAGGACTTCGGGCTGACGCAGGCAGATGTGGCCGAACGAGTGGGCCGCTCCCGTGTGAGCATCACGAACACACTGCGACTCCTGAATGCACCGGACCGTGTGCAGGCAGCATTGGCTGACGGGCAGATCACCGAGGGGCACACCCGCGCCCTGCTTGGCCTCGGCTCAGCCGCCGACCAGCTCGCGGTGCTTGAGATCGTTCTCGACAAAAGCCTCAACGTCCGCCAGACCGAAGAGCTCGTTCGACGCTGGCTTTCCGGGGCGCCGCGCAAGAACACATCACAGCCATCTACGTCGCCGGAGGACGAGCGCATCGAGTCACGCCTGCGCGAAGCTCTCGGGACCAAGGTCGCCCTCAAGCGCGGCACCGGGAACGGTGGCGGCTCCATCACGATCCAGTACTACTCGGACGAGCAACTGCAAGCGCTCTACGACCGGATTGTCGGGGAGGATTTCTGGTAGGTCAGGGAACCCGCCGGATGACCCATGTCCGCGATCGCGCGAGGACGTCGAGCATCACATGTTCCTCGTGGTCGTTGACGCCCTCCCCCACAACTTCCCAACCATCCAGT
Source organism: uncultured Sphaerobacteraceae bacterium (assembly GCA_964624125.1). Lineage (GTDB taxonomy): Bacteria > Chloroflexota > Chloroflexia > Thermomicrobiales > UBA6265 > UBA6265. The sequence continues at coordinate 7,482 of CAZVAA010000124.1, forward strand.
GCAAGCTCGTTCCCGAGCGTCTCCTGCACCAGCTGATCGGCAAGCCATGCGGCGTCTTCATGCTCGAACGCCTCGGGTACTGCCTCATCGCGAACCGTCTCGACCTCGCGACCGGTATCCAGCACGACGGTGACCCACCGTCGTCCATTCGCTACCTTCGTCACGAATCCATCAAGCCTCGCGAACTGCATCGAAACCGCCTCGCCTGTCTCCATTCCGTTGTCGATTCGATCTCCCTCGTATACTCTCATACATCCGCCCGGAATGATGCGCTTTCCGGGGCCGTTTCCCGATACTGCAAAGGTGACCACCATGGCTTCACGCGACGAACTCGCCAAATCACTTTCCGAGATCCAGACCCGTCTCGATTCGCTCCGGGGGCGTCTTTGACCTCGCCAACGA
>CAZVAA010000125.1:0-7831 GCA_964624125.1 uncultured Sphaerobacteraceae bacterium
GCACATCCCGCTCACGGCGCGTCAGCGATGGACCGGCCGGCCCGGGATCCTGTTCCTGTGCCTCCGGTCCGCCAGCGGTGCGCGTGCGGGCGACGGCCAGTGCCAGGTCGATCGCGTCCGGGATGGTGAGCGTCCGGCCGTTCGCCAGCAGCCGCTGGTAACGGTCTTCCGGGATCCGGCTTCGCAGCGCTCCCTCGATCCGCTCGACCTCACGGCGCGTGGCTCCGTTCACCGTCAGCCCGATCTCGGCGATCAGCCCGCCAGACGCGCCCATCAGCCGCGCGCCTTCCTCGTCCATGCCGTGCCGGTTGGCGAGCTCGCCAGCGGTCATCAGGAGGGTGGCGAGCATGTCCGGTCGCCGGTGTGGAGGCCGCCGGTAGTACTCGAGGCCGCGCTCCAGGTGAGCCCCGGATTCGTCGAGCCGCCCCATCTTCAGGTAGAGGATCGCGCGTGATCCCATGAGCAACGAGCTGGCGTCGGCCCGCTCCCGGGCGATGATCGGCTCCGCCTCGTCGAGCAACTGCTCGGCGGTCTCGTAGTCCTCGTACATCGCCAGCCGGTCGGCGAGCTGGCTCTTGAACATCGCCGCGCCGATCGGGCTGTTGTTCGCTTCGGTGGTGGCGATGGCCAGCCGGTGATAACGCTCCCCCTGCTCCGGGTCACCAAGATCCCAGTACAGATTGGCGATCATGTTCTGGACATTGGAGATCCAGCGCTTCGAGTCGATCTGCTCACAGACGCGCAGGCTCCGCTTCGCGAGATCCAGGGCCTTGTCCAGGTTGTTGTCGACATGCGCCATCATCGCCGCCTTGAAGAGCAGCTCGACCTGTCTCTCTCCGGAAATGTCGTCGACGTAGGCGACGGCCTGCTCGCTCCAGGTCCGCGCTTCCCGCATCTGGCCAAGCTCGTTCCAGAAACTGATCAGGGGCGCGGTCATCTCGGCGACCAGCGTTGTCTCTCCCCATTCCATCAGTCGCCTGAGGACCCGTGAGAACGTCGCCAGGTCCGGAAGGTACCGCAGGGTCCACTCGCGCAGCTCTGCGCGGCCAGTGCCCCATGTCGTTTGCGGCGTGTCGATCACCAGCCGCGCGTACCACATCGCATGCGCGCGCTGGATCGTCTCCTGCTCCCCGCTCTGCTCCAGTTGCTCCTGCGCGAACTCACGGATCGTGTGCAGCAGGCGCACGCGAGGTCCCGTCTCCGGGCGGTTGTCGATCCGGACCAGGCTGTGATCGACGAGGGCGGCGAGCAACTCGTCCACCCCGTCGTCGAGGTCGCCGGGCGCGTTGCCGATCGGCTCGACCGCGTCGTAGGGGACGCCATCGACCGCCACCGCCAGGCGCCGGAAGAGCACGCGCTCCTCGGGAGAGAGCAGGTCGTGCGACCACGTCAGCGTCGCGCGCAGGGTGCGATGTCGTTCTGGCGCGTCCCTTGGGCCGCCGGTGAGGGTGGAGAGACGCTCCGTCAACCGGTCCCGAAGGTCCGTTGGCGAGAAGAAGCGGGTGCGCGCCGCCGCCAGCTCGATCGTCAACGGCAGGCCGTCGACCATGCGGCAGATCTCGTCGATCGCGGCGAGATGCTCGTGTGAGAGGTCGAGCGCCGGGTTGACCGCCCGGGCGCGATCGACGAACAGCGCCGAGGCCGGCGCCAGTTCATCGGTCGACAGGCTGTCGGTTGGGAGAGGATCGAGCGCGAATACGTGCTCCGCCGATAGCCGCAACATCACCCGGCTGGTGACCAGCACCGTCAGTCGCGGACAGTCGCTGAGCAGCCGGGTGAGGAAGGTCAGGTGGGAGACGATTTGCTCGACGTTGTCGAGGATCAGCAGCATCGGCTCCTTGCCGATCGCCTGCGCGATATCGTCCTGCGGCGACTGGTCGCCATGCCGGGTGACGCCGACCCCGCGGGCGATCGCCTGCAGGACATCGCCCGCCTCGGTGGTGTTCGCGAGCAGCACCATCCGCACCGGACCGGCGATGTCGTCGGATGCCGTATGGGCGATCTGGAGCGCGAGGCGCGTCTTGCCGACGCCGCCCGGCCCCAGGAGCGTCACCAGCCGCACATCCGGGCGTTGCAGCAATGCCAGCAACCGGGAAACGTCCTCGTCCCGCCCGACCAGGGTGGTCGTCGGAACGGGAATGTGCTGCCGGTCGGACTCTGTAGCGTGCATGCAGGTCCTCGATCGATCCCAATGTACAGACCACCAGTATAGGGTGCACCATTGTAAAACGGCGTTTCCGGGCTGGACTGCGGGATCAGGAAAGCGGAGCAAAGTGAATCCGCCCTCCACGATACATGGCAGGCATATGCCTGCCATGTATCGTGGAGGGTCGGCGCTAACTCTTCACCGCGCCTGCCGCGATGTTGCCGATGAAGTGCCGGCTGCCAAGCAGGAAGATGATGATCAGCGGGATCGTCGCCATTAGCGTCCCGGCCATCACCAGCGCGTAGTCGGTCTGGTACTGCCCCTGCAACTGTGACAGCGCGACCTGCAGCGTCAACTGGTCCGGGTTGGTCAACACCACCAGCGGCCAGAGGTAGTCGTTCCACATCGTGATGAAGGTGAAGATGCCAAGGAAGGCCAGCGCTGGCCGCAACAACGGCACGCCGACGTTCATGTAAAGCTGGAAATGGTTGCAGCCGTCCAGCTTGCCCGCCTCGATCAGGTCTCTGGGGATCGCCCCGCCCGCATACTGCCGCATCCAGAAGATGCCGAATGCCCCGGCCAGCCCCGGTACGATCAGCGCCTGCAAGGTCCCGACCCAGCTGATCTCCGCCATAATCACGAACAGCGGTACCATGTTGAGCTGTGAGGGCACCATCATCGTCGCCAGGGTGACGCCGAACAGGATATTCCGTCCCGGGAACTCGAATTTCGCGAAGGTGAACCCCGCCAGCGACGCGAGGAACATCGTCAGGATCGACGATAGCGTCGCCACGATGAGGGTGTTCGCGAACGAGCCCCAGAAGTTGATCGCGTCCAGCACCCGTTGCATGTTGTCCATCAGGTGCGGCCCGAAGGTCAGCTTCGGGGGATAGGCGTAGATGTCCTGCGAGGTGTTGGTCGCCATCACGACCAGCCAGTAGAACGGGAAGATCGAGACGATCAGCCCGAAGATCAACAACCCGTGCAGCAGCACGTTGGCCCAGTTGAACGGCTTGTGCGGACGGGTGAAATCCGCCGTGGATTGCCCTGAACTCATTTCTCTTCTCCCCCGGTGCCGATCATTCTCCAGTTCACGATGGAGAAGACGACGATGATCGCGAACAGCCCCCAGCCGATCGCGGCGCCGTAGCCGAACTGGTTCTGGATGAACGCCTGCTCATAGAGGTAGAGCACCATCGTCAGCCCCTCGTTGCCCGGTCCGCCGCTGTCCCCGACGAGGATCTGCGGTTCGGTGAAGAGCTGGAGCCCGCCGATGGTGGAGGTGATCACGGTAAAGAGGATCACCGGTCGCAGCAGCGGCACGGTGATGTCCTTGAAGAGGTTCCATTGGGTCGCGCCATCGACCCTCGCCGCCTCGTAGAGATCGTTGTTGATCGCCTGCAGCCCGGAGAGGTAGATGATCGCGTTGTAGCCGGTCCAGCGCCACGCCACCATCGTCGCGATCGCGATCTTGATGCCCCACGGCTCGTTCAGCCACTGGATGCGGTCGAGCCCGATTCCCTGTAATGCGGCGTTCAGCAGGCCGAACTGATTGCCGAAGATCGAGGCGAAGATGATCGCGATCGCCACCAGCGAGGTGACGTTCGGGATGAAGTAGGCGACCCGGTAGACCGACTTCCCGCGCAGGCTCTGGTTCAGCAGGAAGGCCAGGCCCAGCGCCATCAGCAGCATCGGGATCGTGGAGATGATCCAGATCAGGATCGTGACCCAGATCGATTTCAGGAACTGCTCGTCCGTGACCAGGTACCGGTACTGCTCGAGCCCGATAAACGTCATCTCCCCGATGCCATCCCACGACTGGAAGGAGAGATAGAGCGAAAAGCCGATCGGGAAAACCCCGAAGACCAGGAACAGGATGAAGAACGGCGCGATTGAGAGGTAGATGCCGAGATACCTGTCCCGCCATCGCTGGAACCCGGATCGTGTGGGTGCGCTGTAGGTCGACTGGTTGTCTCCTGCGATGCCTTGCGTTGCCACAGGCTCAATCCTTCCACTCGACCCACGGTGCCTTGTGGGAAAGTTCGCGCCGGATCTGGTCCTGGGCATCCTCCCAGGCGCCTTCTTCCTCCGCGCCACCGACCGTCAGGTTTTCCACCTGGCTCGTCATGACGGAGTGGGCGATGGCGTAGGCCGGGCTGACGTAGAACACCTCGAGATTCTCCGAGGTCTCGGCGAACTGCTCGCTCGTCGCCTGCCCGCCGAAGAACTCCTCCGGCTCGGACATGACCGGATCGTTCAGCGCCTCCAGCGCCGAGGGGAAGAGGTTGAGCGAGTGGTACATCGCGACCTGGTTCTCCGGCGACTGGACGAACTTGATGAGCTCGAACGCCAGCTCCTTGTTGCGCGCGTATTTGGTGACGCCGATAAACGACCCGCCCTGGTTTCCCGGCCCCCCGGGCGGTTGGGCGACCCGCCAGGTGCCAACGACGTTGGGACCGGATTCCTCGAGGTATTGCTTCATCCAGACTGCCCCGACAAACGACGCGAACCGCGATTCGCTGACCCCCGCGCTCCAGTCGGGCGTGAACGGATCCACCCCCGCCGTCAGGTCGAGCCGGTCTGCCTCCAGCGCGAGATCCCATGCGCGGCGGACGTGATCACCGTTGCCGACGTATTGCCGGTTCTCATCGACGTAGCGGAGCTTCGCCTGCATCAGCCCCATGATGTAGAGGTAGGGCGCGTTGTCCATCATCTTCACGCCGGGAATCGCTCCTTGCAGCTCGACCCCGGCATCGAAGTAGTCCTGCCACTCCGCCATCATGGCGGTGACCTCATCCGGCTCGGTCGGCAATCCGGCCTGCTCGAAGAGGTCGGCCCGGTAGTAGAGCCCGAGCGGACCGGTATCCATCGGGAAGCCGATCATCCGGCCCTGCTGCGTGACGCCGCCCGCCCATTTCCAGTCGAGGTACTGGTCGGACAGGTCCTGTGCGCCCAGCTCATAGAGATCCTCGAATTCGCCCTCGTTCGGGAAGTAGCGGGCGATATCTTCGTTCAACGCCACCACATCGGGGATGAACGCCTGCCCGGCCAGCGAGGTGATGAACTTCGCGGCGTAGTCGCCACCGATCTTCTGGTCGTTCACGGTGATGCCGGGGTGCTGCGCCTCGAATTCCCGGAACAGGCTCTCGTCGATCGACCGGTTCCAGTACCACAGGTTGATCGTGTTCTCGTCTCCGGGCGGCGCACTGCTGAAGCGGTCGGCGAACGTGCACCCCGAGAGCGCAAGCGGGGTCGCGAGGACGCCCGCAAACCTCCTCCGGGAGAGTCGACGTTGGTTCATGACATTTCCTGCCTTGCTAGCCGGGAGGAATCGGCATGTATATTGCACTCACCTGTGAACGGAACTCTGTGTTACGCCAGGGTGACGATCTCTGGTGTCGATGCACATGCCATACGCAAGAGGCACACCAGCGTGCACCGCCCAGCCCCCGGTTTTATGGAAGGAATGCAAGATATGGCCGCGACCCGTGAGCTGCTTGACTGGCAGAACCCCGCCGTGACGCACCGCAACCGGCTGGAGCCCCGGCCGTTGCTGATCCCCTACGCCGATGACGACACGGCGATAGCTGGCGAGCGCGTGCGCTCCCCGTGGTATCGCTCGCTGAACGGCGAATGGCGCTTCCACTACGCGGATTCCGTCTCCGAAGTACCGGATGACGCCCACGAGCGCGACATGGATGACGAGTGGTGGGACCTCCTGCCGGTGCCGTCCGTCTGGCAGATGCACGGCTACGGCACCCCGCAGTACGTCAACGTGCAGTACCCCTTCCCGGTGGATCCGCCCTATGTGCCCGACCATGCCGTCGGTTCCTACCGCCATACCTTCCGTGTCCCGGCCGCATGGGATGGCCGCCGCATCCGCCTGACCTTCGACGGTGTCTGCTCGGCGTTCACGGTCTGGGTCAACGGGCGGGAGGTCGGCTTCTCGAAGGGCAGCCACATCCCGGCCGAGTTCGATATCACCGATCTCGTCGAGCCCGGCGGGAACGTCCTTGCCGTGCAGGTCCACCAGTGGTCCGACGCCAGCTATGTCGAGGACCAGGATATGTGGCGCCACAACGGCATCTTCCGGGATGTCTGGCTCGCCGCCCTGACCGAAACGCACATCCACGATATCCATGCCCGCCCGGTGGTCGCGGATGACTTCGCCTCCGCCGCGCTGGAGATCGATGTCACACTGCGCGGCGGTGAGGGCACGCTCGAGGCGGTGCTGCTTGACCCCGACGGGGAGGAGTCCGGCACCATCGATCTCACGAGCGACGGCGAGCGCTACTTCGGCGCGATCGAGGTGCGTGAGCCGCAGCTCTGGTCCTCCGAGATCCCGAATTGCTACACGCTGCTCGTCCGCCATGCTGGTGCCGACGGGACGGTGCGCGAGATCCAGCGGCAAACGGTTGGTTTCCGCACCGTCGAGATCCGTGACCAGCAGTTGTGGGTGAACGGCGTCTCCATCAAGATCCAGGGCGTGAACCGACACGACGATCATCCCGACTTCGGCTATGCGGTCCCGGTCGAGGCGATGGAACGCGACATCCAGCTGATGAAGCAGTTCAACGTCAACACCGTCCGTACCTCGCACTATCCGAACGACTCCCGCTTCTACGAGCTCTGCAACCAGTACGGGCTCTTCGTGATCGACGAGAACGACCTCGAGACGCACGGGTTCTTCCTGGTGGGGAACGAGTCGCAGATCTCCGATGACCCGGCTTGGGAAGCGACCTACATGGATCGCCTGGTCCGGATGTACGAGCGAGACAAGAACCATCCCTCGATCATCATGTGGTCGCTCGGCAACGAATCCGGCTATGGCCGCAACCAGGACACGATGTACGCGTGGCTGAAGGAGCGCGATTCCCGCCCCGTCCACCTCGAGGAGTGGGACGAGCGCGAGGGCGTCCTCGGCGCGACCGATGTCGCCAGCCAGATGTACCCGACGGTCGAGCACGTGATCGCCCAGGGCGAGAAGGACGAGCCGATGCCGTACTTCCTGTGCGAGTACGCCCACGCGATGGGCAACGGCCCTGGTAGCTTCAGGGAGTACTGGGACGCGATCCGGGACTCGCCCCGCCTGATCGGCGCCTGTGTCTGGGAATGGTCCGATCACGGCATCCGGCAGTTCACCGATGATGGCGTGGAGTATTTCGCCTACGGTGGTGACTTCGGCGAGTTTCCGCATGACGGGAAGTTCGTCATCGATGGCCTCACGTCGCCGGACCGCGAGCCGCACCCCAGCATCATCGAGATGAAGAAGGTCTACGAGCCGATCGCCCTGGAGCTGGTCGATGCGGACAACGGCACCGTGCGACTCACCAATCGCCGCTACTTCACCGACCTCGGCGATCTCACCCTGCGCTGGGAGCTCACGGCCGGTGGCGATCCGGTCGCCAGCGGCGCGCTCGAGGCCGACGATCTCGGCCCGGGCGAATCACGCGAGATCGTGATCGAGGAGATCGCCGCGTTGGCCGATGCCGAGGACACCTGGTTCGACCTGGTCGCCACGCTTGCCGGCGGCATGAGCTGGGCCGGGGCCGGCCATGTCGTCGCGCATTGCCAGCTCCAGGTCGCCGCTCCGTCCAGCGCCGCCATCGTGCCGGCTCCGGCCGGTTCGCTCTCCGTAGCAGAGGAGGGGACCGCGATCGTCGTCACCACCGATGGCGGCGAGAT
>CAZVAA010000126.1:0-7753 GCA_964624125.1 uncultured Sphaerobacteraceae bacterium
GTCTCCGGCGTGTTGACGTCCGGATGGGTATCGATCCAGAGCACCCCGAGCTTCCCGGCCACGCGGGACGCCCCGGCGATGCTGCCCATCGCCAGCGAGTGGTCGCCCCCGAGCACGATCGGCACGTGCCCGCGCCGGATCGTGGACTCGACCGCGTCGGCCAGCTTCTCGTTCGCTGCCTCGATGGCGTCGAGGAAGATGAGGTCGTTCTGGTTGATGCGCGCGCGGGATCGCGGCACATCATCCACGGGGATCGTGATCGCCGGTTGCAGCCGGCCCAGCAGCTTCTTGTAGTGGCCAAAGAGCCAGCGTTGTTCCAGACCGTCGCGCAGGGCGATCGCGCCGTAGTCGGCGCCCGGGACCTCGCAGCCGTACCAGAGCGGGACCGCGATTGTCTGGATCGGTGCCGTGCGAAGGGCGTTGCCCGCGACGTTGGGGGCAGCAGCATTCTCCATGGGTCGTCCTACATCTGGGTTGGCGCGGCGATGCCCAGCAGCGCCAGGCCGTTTCGCAGCGTCGTTTTCGTGATCGTCACCAGTGCCAGCCGGGCCTTGCGGACCTCCTCGTCTGCCTGGAGGACCGGGCACGCGTGGTAGAAGTCGTTGAAGTCCTTGGCCAGCTCAAAGACATAGTTCGTGATGTGCAGCGGCCGGTATTCGTCCGCCGCGCGCTGCACGATGCCAGGAAACTCCGCGATCTTCTGGAGCAGCGACAGCTCCGCGGGCTCCTGGCTCGCGAAGCTCGTCTGCCCGAGTCCCTCCAGGATGTCGGCATCATGGACACCGGCGTTCTCGAGGATGCGGCAGGCTCGCGCATGGGCGTACTGGATGTATGGCGCGGCGTGGCCATCGAACGACAGCGCCTCTTCCGGATCGAAGGTGATGACCCTGTTCCCGTCCCGGGCGAGCATCACGTACTTGATCGCGCCGATCGCGATATCGAACGCGACCTGTCGCTGCTCAGCCTCCGGCAGCGACGGGTTTTTCTCCTGGATGACCGCCAGCGCCCGCTCCATCATCGTGTTGCGGACATCCTCCAGCATCGGTGCATCGCCCCGCCGCGACGACATCACGCCGGTCGGGAGTTGCACGAATTCATAGGAAAGGTGGTGGCTGTTCGCGGCCTGCTCGAAGCCGTAGAGCTCGAGGATCTTGGTGATCTGGTCGAAGTAGAGCGATTGCCGGACATCGACGACCCAGATCGACTGGTCGACGCCGTACTCCTCGAACTTCTGCTTCGTCAGCGCGAGGTCCTTGGTGGAGTAGAGCGTCGTACCGTCCGATCGCAGGATCGGCATCGTGTGGTAGGTGTCCTTGTCCAGCCCGAGCTTTTCATCGATCTTGACGACCGGCAAGCCATCGCTGATCTCGGCGATGTCCCGCTCCAGCAATTCGCGAACGATCTGCCGGCCGGCGTCCTCGACCTCGCTCTCCCAGAACCAGGCATCGAAGGTGGCATCGAACTCGTCGAAGATCTCCTTCAACTCGTCAACGCTCCAGCCCCGGGTCTTCTCCCAGAGGGCCACGAAGTCAGGATCCTTCTGCTCCCACTTCTGGAAGGTCGCGTTCTCCTGCTCGATCCACGCCGGGACCTGCGGCCACCAGTCCGCCATATTTGTGGCGAAGCTTTCCCACGTCGCGAGGTTCTTCTGCGCGGATTCCTGCGTACCGGCCTCGACCTCCGCCCGGAGCTGGTCGCCGACGATCGGCCAGAAGTCGACCATCACATTGGCGTCGATGAACCGGTCCTCGTCGATCTCCTCCCGACCGCTGATTCTCCCGAGCAGGTAGGCGAGATCCTCGCCCTCGGGGTTCGTGGTCCAGAGTTGCTTCAGCATCTTGTCGACGGCCTCGACAAAGGTCTCGTCTTCCTGGACGAGCTTACCGAGGAACTTGAGGACATCCTTCCGGAAGCTCAGCCGCGCTACGGCCTCGGCGTAAAGGTCGCCCAGCCACCGGCCGCGAGACGCCGAGCCTTCCGGCTCTTCGCCTTCGTAGAACGCGCTGTAGCACCAGAGGCAGCGGATGACATGGCGGCCGATATCGCCGATGTATGTTACCGGCATGACCGTAAACCCACCCGCCTCGCTGATGTTTGTGACCGCCACACCCAGGCAGATGTTTCGCAGGTGCCCGACATGGGCCGCCTTGTGCGTGTTGAGCTGCGAGTGCTCGATCATGATTTTCTGCGGTCGCGAACCGGGCTCGGCGTGGCCGTAGGTGTCATCGGCGGTCAGCACCTCTCGCACGAGGTTGGTGGTCAGGGAGTTCGCGTCGTACGAGATATTGATGTAGCCGTTGGCCGCCTCGACCGTGGCGAACCGGCCGCCGTCACGGAGCGTTGTCGCGACCTGCTCGGCGATCGCCTGCGCACGGTCACCAACCCTGGTGTTGACCAGCTTCTTCGTTTCCTTCTTGGAGAGCCCTTCCAGCTCCCCGGAGGCTTCCAGATCCTTCGTCACCAGATCGCCGGCCACCATGCGGGCGATCGTTGAGGCGCTGCCCCACGTGCCCTCGAACGGCAATGGCCGCAGGTCGATCGGCTTCGTGCCCGGGTCGATTCCCGCATCGGCCAGCGCCTGGCGGATCGCATCGGCCGCAGCGCGTTGCTCCCGCGCGATGATTCCTTCGGCGGGGCTGGATTGTGATTCCTGGTTCGGTACGGCGGGTGTGGCCATGGGCGCTTGGTGGCTCCTGTCGAATAGTGAATGGGAAAAACAGGCCTGGGACATGCCAGGAAGCGCGCCATGCACGGCGCGCGAGCATCAATAATGATACTCCCCTGGCAGGGATGCCGGGGGATACGATGCTGGTTCTCTGTAGTGGTTGGCGGGGTTACGGTTCGGGCTCGAACTCGTCGTCGTCGACGCTCGTCCGGCGTTGCAGGAGAAGCGCCAGCCCACCGAGCAGGAGCACGATCCCGGAGATCAGCACGATCATCTGGTAATAGCCAAAGCCCCTGCCGGTTCCAATGCCGAGGTCGTCGGCAAAGATACCCAGGAAGGCGATGACGAGGCCGGCGATCACCATGCCGACGGCGACGATTGGCTTGACGGGCGGTGACGAGCGGGGATTCTGCACCGGATGAATCGTCTCCTTGCTCCTTGATCGGGGTTGTCGGCCTGGAAAACAGGCCGGGTTACCACGATCCTGTCAATCCGAAAGTATACGTCAAAGCAGTCGCCCACGGCCCAAAAGCATGAAGCGGTGCATCGAAATTGCGGGTACAGGGATTGCCATACCCAATGGGGTAGGTTGTCGTGTGTTGCTGCCGCAAAACGGGTAGTTTGCGCTTGACCGTGACCTGGCACGGGAGTATACGTACTGATGACAGGCGAGCGGACGCAGCCGCCTGGAGCACGTGGCAGTTGCCCCGGCTCGGTCATGGTCAATCCGGACATGAAGGTCGCCCCGTCAGACGGACGGGTACCTGCCACGGTCGGGAGGTGATCGCGAGCACGGCTTCGGGAGCGAAGGCGATGCTGTAAACTCGTGGCTACGCAGACGACGCCGTGGGGCCGGAACCCCGACATGCAGGGATTGCCCAGCATGAGAGGCCGGAACCGGAGATGACGACGTATGTCTGGGAGCGCAGCATTCAGGTGTGCAGAGAGGCTCGTGGGAGAGGAGACTCCTCGCGATGCCCTGTAGTGTTTTCACCACACCCGGGGAGGGATGATGGTGCGGGGAGGCAGAATGGAACGGCATAGCCAGGCCCTCGAGGGCCAGACCGGGCAGCCACGTCGACGCGGCCTGGTCGGCCGCATGCTGACGCTCGGCGTGCTCGCCTTGTCGGCGCTGATGGTGCTCGCCGCGTGCGGCCCGGAAGGCGACAAGCCGTATTCGTCGGTAAGCCCGGCGTCGCCGACGGCCGAGGATATCCAGGGCCTGTACAAGCTGGTCTTCTGGCTGTCACTGGTTGTGTTTGTCGGCGTGCAGTTCGCCATCATCTATGTCGGGCTGCGGTTTCGCCGCCGCGCCTCGGTGACCAAGCGGCCGCCGCAGATTCACGGCAGCACGCGACTGGAGATCACCTGGACGGTTATCCCGGCAGTTGTGCTGTTGCTGCTGCTGATCCCGACGATCACCACGATCTACGACCACGACGCCGCGGCCCAGGAAGGTGACATCGTCATCGACGCCTATGGCAAGCAGTGGTGGTGGGAATTCCATTACAACGAAGATGCTACCCAGGGTGGGCAGGACCTCGAGGTCGTCACGGCCAACGAGATCGTCGTCCCGGTGGGCAAGAGCATCCAGTTCCGCCTCCAGTCCAACAACGTCATTCACTCCTTCTGGGTGCCGCAACTGTCGGGTAAGCTCGACGTTATCCCCGGTCACGTGAACAAGCTGTCCATTACCCCGACGGAGACCGGGACCTTCTATGGAGAGTGCGCCGAGTTCTGCGGCGCGCAGCACGCATGGATGCGTTTCGCCATCCATGTGGTTCCAGAGGATGAGTTCTACGCCTACATCAACAACTGGCGCTCGGCTCCGCCGACCACGGTTCGTGGCGAGGCGACTGACGAGGTCACCAAGGCACCGGATGCCTTTTCCGTCTGCCTTGCCTGCCACAGCGTGAACGGCATGGAGGGCTCCAGCGGCTTCAACGGCATCGAGGCCCCGGCCAATATCGGCCCTGACCTCACGATGGTGGCCTGCCGCGAGTCGATCGGCGCCGGCATCATGATCAACACACCCGAAAACATGGCCAAGTGGCTCAAGGATCCGGGGGCGGTGAAACCCGGCAACTACATGGCTGACCAGATTCAACCCGGAACCCTGAGCGACGAGCAGGTCGACGAACTCGTGGACTTCCTCTTCTCGATGCAGCCGGAAGGCGGGTGCACCGATGCGCAGGGGTGGTCTGGTGAGGCAGCACCAGGTGCTTCACCGGCCGCATCGCCCGTCGCGACACCGGAACCAGGTTCCTAATTTGACGGGGCGTGCGCGTTGGCTGGCTGACGCGCACCACACCACCCAGATCCAGCCAGGCACGTATCAACAGTTCGGGTATTCGTACCGGGACGGCGAGAGCCAGGGGAAGCGGGGCCTTCCCGCACCGGTCACGAAGGGTAGGAGCGGAACATGGCTTCAATAGCGCAACCACAGGTGCAGGCGCCGCAGGCGACAGCACCGGTGGAGGTCAAAAAGACCTACTCCGGCGTGTGGGACTGGTTAACAACCATCGACCACAAAAAAATCGGCATCATGTACTTCGTGACGTCGTTGTTCTTCCTGATGCTGGGCGGGCTCGAGGCGCTCCTCATCCGCACGCAGCTGGCGCAGGCGAACAACACCATCATCGGTGAGAAGCTCTACAACGAGCTCTTCACGATGCATGGCACGACGATGATCTTCCTCGCGATCATGCCGATGACGGTCGCGTTCTGGAACTACTTCATGCCGCTCCAGATCGGCGCGCGTGACGTGGCGTTCCCCCGCATGAACGCATTCAGCTACTGGCTGTACCTGTTCGGCGGGATCATCCTTAATATCAGCTGGTTCTTCAATGAAGCACCGAACCAGGGCTGGTACGGCTACGCGCCGCTCACCGATGTGGCGTGGAACCCGACCCGCGCGGTCGACTTCTGGCTCGCCTGGCTCCAGGTCCTCGGTGTCTCCTCGATGCTGGGTGCCTTCAACTTCATCGTGACCATCCTGAACATGCGGGCGCCGGGGATGTCCCTGATGCGCATGCCGATGTTCACCTGGACGACGCTGATCACCGGTATCCTGCTGATCATGGCCTTCCCGGCCATCACCATCGCCCTCATCCTGCTGATGCTCGACCGCTGGGTCGGCACCAGCTTCTTCGCGACCGCCGCGGGAGGTGATCCCATGCTCTGGCAGCACCTCTTCTGGGTCTTTGGACACCCTGAGGTGTACATCATGATCCTGCCGGCGTTCGGTATCGTGTCCGAGGTTATCCCGACCTTCTCCCGCAAGCCGCTCTTCGGGTACTCGGTCATGGTTTACGCCACCGCCGCCATCGCCTTCCTCGGCTTCGGCGTGTGGGCGCACCACATGTTCACCACGGGCCTGGGCCCGACAGCGAACTCGGTGTTCGCCGCCACCACGATGACGATCGCGATCCCCACGGGCGTCAAGATCTTCAACTGGCTGGGGACGATGACCTTCGGCCAGATCAAATTCACAACCGCGATGTTATTCGCGGTCGGCATGGTGTCACAGTTCACCATCGGCGGTATCTCCGGCGTCATGCACGCCGTGGTGCCGGTCGACTCGCACCAGAACGACTCCTACTTCATCATCGCCCACTTCCACTATGTGCTCTTCGGTGGCACGGTCTTCGCCTTCATGTCGGGTATCTACTACTGGTATCCGAAGCTGACGGGCCGGGTCATGGATGAGAAGCTCGGCAAGATCAACTTCTGGACCACGTTCATCGGGTTCAACCTGACCTTCTTCCCGATGCACTTCCTGGGTCTCGAAGGCATGCCGCGTCGTTACTGGAGCTACGGCGCTGGCTCCGGCTGGGAGTTCTGGAACGCCGTCGTCACCTTCGGCTCCTACCTGCTCGGCGCGTCGATGCTGCTGTTCCTGTACAACATCGGCAAGTCCCTGCAGACGGGCAAGCGCGTGGGCGCCAACCCGTGGGATGCCCCGACGCTGGAGTGGGCGACGTCGTCGCCGCCACCGGTCTACAACTTCCGCGAGATCCCGGTGATCGCGCATCGTGACCCGCTCTGGGCCGAGAAGTACGGCACCGAAGACATCGAGCAGGATGATTCCGAGCTGGATGTCGCCGTTGCTGGTCAGTCCCTTGGGCGGACCGGAATCCCGGACGACAAGGACAAGGAAGAACTGCGGCGCGAGCATGCCGCGGATGAAGACGCCGGGCATGGCATTCACCTGCCAAACCCGTCCTTCTACCCGCTCATCGCCGCGACCGGTCTGTCCATGCTCAGCCTTGGCATGGTGCTGACCGACGAGTTCCCGATCGTGTTCAGCCTGGGACCGGTTCAGTTCTCGGTGGTCGCCGTTGCCGGCTTCATTGGCCTGGTCGGTGGCATCTTCGGCTGGTCATTCGAGCCGGCTTCCGACTAGCGCGACCAGTTCGGGCTGAACTGTCAGCCGGGGGATAAGAGAGATATGGCACAAGCTGCTGAAGTAACACACGCACCGGCGGGAGCCGGGCACGATGCGGGTCACGGTGGAGGGGACGACGGTTCCCACACCGCGACCGGTATCAATCATCGCAAGCTCTTTATGTGGCTGTTCCTGGCGTCGGACTGCATGTTCTTTGGCGCGCTGATCGCCACGTACATGATCTACCGGGGACGCTCCGAGGAAGTCTTCGAGGCCGGTATGGGGTCCGGACCGTTCCCCAGCCAGCTGATCGACATTCCGTTCACCTCCGTCAGCGCTTTCGTGCTGCTGATGAGCTCGCTGACGATGGTGCTGGCGCTCGCCGCGCTGCAGAAGAACGATATTCGTGGCTCGCGCATCTGGCTGGCCGCGACGTCCATCCTTGGAATGACCTTCCTTGGCGGGCAGTTCTTCGAGTTCACCGAGTTCTACCAGGCCGGCCTGACGATGCAGGGCAACATGTTCGGCTCGACCTTCTTCACCCTCACCGGGTTCCACGGCCTGCACGTCGGCATCGGCGTTCTCTGGCTCGTGACACTGCTCTTCGTCTCCCTCCGGGGTGGCCTGACGCAGAAGGACTCGATGAGTGTCGAGGTCGCCGGTCTGTACTGGCACTTTGTGGACATCGTCTGGATCGTCAT
>CAZVAA010000127.1:0-7694 GCA_964624125.1 uncultured Sphaerobacteraceae bacterium
GAGGCGGTCGCGTGCGCGAGATCCCACTGCGCATCCCGCCGGACCTGCTCGGCCGCATCGACTGCGCCATCGTCAGCGATGAGGAGATCTTCCAGGCGCGCGAGGTCATCGAACGCATCGGTGAGCGTCGCCTCAGCGTCGTCACCCGTGGTCCGGAAGGCGCCCGCATCTACATGCGTCGCCGCGAGGAAGACGAGCGACCGGGCGCGCGACAGTTCCAGACCATCGAGATCCCCGGCATCAACGTCAAGATCAAGAGCCTGACCGGCGCCGGCGATGTCTTTGCCGCGGCCTTCTTCCTGAAAGCCGCCGACAAGAAAACCTCCGCCCTCGACGCCGGCCGCTTCGCCAACGCTGTCGCCTCACTCAGCCTCCGCGAAGTCGGCGTCGGCACCGTCCCCAGCCTCGACGAAGTCGAGGCGCTTCTCGAGGACCTGTAGCCGGGACGTTCGCCGCTACACCTGCGAGGCACGACAAACGCGCCACCGGTTTCCCGGTGGCGCGTTTTGATCGCCGAAATCACCTGGTCGCAAGCCCGGGCATCAACCCTTGCCCAGCTTCTCCTCGACCAGGTCCAGCAATGTCTCGATATCAAATGGCTTTGGCACGAACGTCGCGTCTATCGACCGCGGGGTCACGGCAGCGCTCATCAGGATGACCGGCAGGTCCTCGCTCCGCTCCCGGATTCGATTAAAAAGTGACAGGCCATCCAGCCGCGGCATCATCACGTCCGCGATCACCAGGTCAGGCATGCCACGATCCAGCGACGCCAATGCCGCCAGGCCGTCATATGCACGGCGAACACGATACCCCTCGTCACGAAAAAGGTCTTCGAGAAGGTCCACGATGTGACGCTCGTCGTCCACAATGAGCACGACGGCGCCATCCACCGATGAATCGACCTCTCGCTGACCCTCCGGCGCGGAGCTCAGGTGGAAATCTGTAAACATGCGTCCAGGGCCCGATCTGACAAGTACGTCTGTTCCTTCCAGGGTCACGCATCGGGCGCAACCTCACTGGAAACCACCCGCACGTTTCATACCGGCAAGATATTATCCCGATGTTATCGAGATTTGCTGCCACCGGATATGCTTGCATCATTAACCGGTCCTGTCCAGACCTGTAAGGAGATACCCATATGCCCCTGACCATTCGCCGCATTCCCGGTGGCCCACTCGAGACCAACGCCTACCTGATTATGGACACCAGCTGCGGCGACGCGATCGTGATCGACGCTCCCGGTGAGACCACCGAAACGATTCTCGGTCTCGCGGAGGACCTCGGTGCAACCATCCACCAGATCGTCGTCACCCATGGCCACTGGGACCATATCCAGGACCTCCGTGCCATGAGCGAAGCGCTCGATGTCCCCATCTTCGGCCATCCGGATGTCCGCGCCCGTATTGAGGAACCTGGTGCCTCGCCAACGCCCGTCCCGGTCGAGGCCGCGCGCATGGCTGGCGAGCTGAACGAGGGGGACGACGTCGCCGTGGGAGGGCATGTCTTCAACATCATGCACATGCCGGGACACGATGTCGCCCATATCATCCTCTACAGCCCGAACGACCGCCTCATCTTCGGCGGCGATGTTCTCTTTCCCGGTGGGCACGGCCGCACCGATATCCCCGGCTCCGACCAACAAGTGATGAATCGCACCTTGCGCCGCTTCCTCGATCTGCCCGCCGACGTCCGCGTCTTCCCCGGCCACGGCGACGAGACCACGCTCGAGGCGGAACAGGTCTGGATTCGCCAGATTCCGGAAGAGTAGGGCCCCGAATCAACTCCGATTGCTCATTATCTGCAACGTCACGACAGGAGAAATAGATGAATAACATGACCAGCGTAGTCATCGAGGTGGTCGAAAATCTCGTCACGGATTTCCTCACCGCCCTCGACGGCATTCCGGACGAGGACCTTGCCAACTGGAAGCCTGCCGCGTCAAGAGAGGGTGGGGGAGAGATGAATACGCTCACCGCGATGGCCGTGCATACCGCCTCCGCCGGACGCTGGATGTTCGTTCATCAGGTCTGTGGCGAGGATCTCGAACGCGATCGCGATGCCGAGTTCCACGCAGTCGCTACCCGCGCCGAGATCGAGGCGCACTTCCAGGAGTTCCTCGACGCGATGCGCGAACGCGCGCACGTACTCGAATCGACCGATCTTGACCAGATGCCACCCACGATTCGCCCGAACCACCCGACCTGGACGCGCGCTCACTGGCTCTTCCATATGGTCGAACACACCGGCATCCATGTCGGCCATGCCCAGATTCATCGCCAGCTCTGGGAGGCGGAAAAGGGAACAACCGGATAATCAGCATCCGGCTCGGATGAGTTGCATTTCAGCGCGAGGCCACGACATTGGTGCTTGCGGCGGGCGTAACCGTTTGCCAGTTATGCGGCTTTACCCTCGCACAGGAAGACCCAGACGGTCGTCGCCTCGCCCGGGTCGATGACAAGCTCACCATCCGATGTCACCTTGTCCGAGTTGGCGTGGCACCACATGCCACCATCCAGCTCCAGCCACCAGTTACCTCCGGCCAAATCAGGGAATGTCACCTCACCGGCGGCGTCCGACTCCGCGCTGATCGTGCCTGACGTGTCTCCCGCCGGATCAAGGGTATACGGGTAGGACGAGGCAGCCGGCTGACATTCCCCGAACCAGTCGAAGTCGGCCCGGTTTTCCGGCTCGGCGCCACACTCGTAGGTCTTCACCACCAGCTCGCCGGTCGTCGGCACCTCGGTCGCGGTCGAGACCGCGCCGGAGTTCTCCGCTTCGTCAGTGTTCGCGACCGATTCCGGGCACTCCATTCCCGGACCACTGACGGGGAAGACGTTGTTCGCTGCCTTAATCCAGTACTCGGCCGTGCCCGAAGCCGTTACCTCGCCGTCAAGGATCAGCGTGAAGCCACGGTCGTTTCCTCGAGATTTGTATCCGGCCAGATGGGTATGCGGATCATCATCGACATACTCCGCTTCCGTCTCTATGACGTCGGCGCAAAGCTCCGACGAGGGTACCTGGACGAAGCCGATCTTCTTGCCTTCGGCCGGCGCCGTGGCCAGAACCTCGCAGGTGGTCTGGCCCGCGTCGGCATCGTACTCACAGGTCACGTCGACCGTGTAGCCCTCGATTGGCTTGACGTTCTTGTCGTTGCCGTTCTTTCCAGGCTTGTCCTTGTTGCTGTTGCGATTGTTGCCATTATTCCCGGGGTTCCCCCGGTTGTCGGTCTTATTCCCGTTCTCGCCCTGGTCATTCCCGTCTTCGTCGGCAACGACCACCGGCACTGGCAGGGCGACCAGCGCACTCGCCATAGGCACCGTTGCGAGTAACAGCATCCCAATGAATCTCAGCAGCAGGTATCGGTGCATGAAACGTCCCCGTCCTCGTGAGTTCCGGCGCACGTCAATCAAGCCTGATCTCACGCACGTGGCGTACCCGTCTCAACATCGCATGCTCGGGGAAATTCAGTTCTGGGGTGCCTTCCGGATCTCCATCACCGTCTTCAGGAGCAGGGTGATCACGATCCGGTCACCGACCTGCAGGTCGGCATCGAACGCCTCAGCCGGCAACTGGCATTGCTGGATATTCTCCGGGTCGTCCGGCAGGGAGAAATAGAGCCGTGCGTAGGGCCCACCGTGGATCGTGTAGTCCTGCCGGCCCTCGAGCGTTCCGTAGACTTCCATTATTCGGCGTCCTTCCGTTCTTGCTCCGCCTGCGACCGGGCCAGCATCTCGGCGGCCTCATCCTCGTCGGCGAACCGGTCCTCCCGGCTCTTGGCGTAGAGGTAAAACGCCACTGTCAGGATCATCAGCGGGATCACCCCGACGCAGAACACCAGCGCGAGCGTGCCCTGGTCGTAGGTATCCGCCCGCCACGCGATTACGACCATCAGCAGGCCGAGCATCGCCACCAGCACGACGGCGCCAAGCGCGGCGGTCGAGGAGATGCAGCCGGTCGCATGCGTATTCTCGTCGGGCAAGGGGCGACCCGCCGGTGTGGTGCGCGGCGT
The DNA here is from genome assembly GCA_964624125.1 of uncultured Sphaerobacteraceae bacterium. Classification (GTDB taxonomy): domain Bacteria; phylum Chloroflexota; class Chloroflexia; order Thermomicrobiales; family UBA6265; genus UBA6265. The sequence goes on from CAZVAA010000127.1 coordinate 4,010, forward strand.
GAGGTTCGCCTTGTCCGCCAGCGCCTCGACATCCGACAGGCGGATGTAGCCGAGTCGACCATACTCCAGGCGCACCCGCACGAAATCCGCCGGCGCGTTCTTGTCCTCGACGATCTCAAGCTCATTGCCAGCCGGCACGATCTCGATCAATCGCGAGGCCGAGTCCGGGCTCTCATATACCCGCAGGCCCTCGGTCGCGTGGAAGGCATCGACCAGCGTCGTGCCGCAGGCCGCGCAATAGTACGCCTCGGCCGGGTTGAGCGCGCCGCACATGCCGCAGAAAATCAGCGGTCCGGGCCGCTCGCCTGATCCGGGCGACTCTGGTCGGTTGGAATCGGGTGGCTGTGTCACGCGAGATGTCCTGTGTTCCCGTGCCGAAAGCGGTGAATTGCACCAAAAATCCGCGCCAGGGAACTTCCCGGCGCTTGCACCTGTATATCATAGGGAGGAGCATTCAGCGGATCGAATCGGGGAAGCATTCATGGCAGACACCTCCAGCACCCGGAATTGCGGCAATTGCGGCACAAGCGTCGACGCCGGCGCAGTGACGTGCCCGGCCTGCGATGTCCTGCTCGCCGCCTACGAGTCGCCCGATGGCAGCGTCTTCAGCACCGATGCGGCCACGCGCCCCGTTGACATGACGGAAACGCCGGAACCCGCTCCGCCGGTCGAGATCCCGGACATTCCCGCCCCGATCGTGACCGAGACGACAGCGGCCACCACCACCAGCCCAACGAGCGACACGCTCTCCGCGCTGCAGGAACAGGGCGCGACCCGACCCAGTTTCGACCTCCCGCGACAAAGCCCGATCGCGAAGGCCATGGAGGAAACGAAGGCAGCGGTCGACGCGACTCCGCAACCGACGTCGGACGCCGAGCGGGAAGCGATTGCCTCGATCATCGCGTCGGCGGATGATCTCGTGAGGGAGCGACAGGAGGCCCTGAACGTTCCGGAGGAATACCGCGACGAACCCGACCTCGAAGATCTCGGCTTCGACGTCGACCACGAAGACGATGATGACGACCCGGAGCCACCGGCTCCGACGCGCGCATCGCAACCTGACACACAACCAAAGCCCACGCCTCCAACACGAAACGGGAACACACTTCCGCCATCCCAGTCCAGCGTTGTCAACAAGGTCCGCGCCCAGGCCGCAGCCGGCTGGTACGACGAGAATCGCAACCAGCCAACCCCATCCACCTCCCCACGGGAACGCCCGAGCCCGTCCCGGCGCGGGGACAGCAAGCGGCAACCGGTCCGGGCCACGGCCTTGTCCGAACCCAGGCCCTCCCCACCCAATAACAAGGCGAAGATCGGCGCCTGGATCGTCGGCGGGTTCATCGTGGTCGGCATCCTGAGCCGGGCTGGCTCAGCCGTTGGACTCGTTGTTCCCGTCATCATCTTCATTCTGCTCTGGTACATGGTGTCGATGTCGAAGAGCACCGGCCGCAAGACGACCGCGATCCCACGAGATCGGCGGCCACGGTAGCTCGCTAATCCGTGATCGCCGCGATCCCCGACATCCTCACCGGCCGCAAGCGGCACACCCACTCGCCAGGCACGCCGTTGCGGTGCGCGAATTCTTCGGCGCGATCCTCACCCATGTACCGGCCGCCGATTATTCCCGCCCATCTCCGGCTCTCCGCCGGGTCACTGATCATCTCGACCGGGCCCTCGAGCTGCACCGCCGTGAACGGCGGCACATTGTCGTCCACGGAAAGGGCCGCATAACCGTCGCGCTGCAGGTTCTTCCCCTTCACCGATTCGTGCCACGTAGTGAAGACGATCTCCTCGCCGTCCACGATGATCCAGATCGCGGTCACATGCGGCCGGCCGTCCTCACGTACTGTCGCGATATGCGCGGTGATCGGCTCCCCGCGCAGGAACTCGTATACCTGCTCGCTTGTCATTTTCTGCACCGCGTACCACTCTTTCCATGGAGCCAACGCTCCCGATCCACTCACGCCATGAACCAGATTCTCGCAGGAACACCACCATGGACCACGCCACCATCGCCGCCATCGCCACGCCGCCCGGAGAGGGCGGCATCGGCGTCGTTCGCATCAGCGGCAACGATGCCGCACGTATCGCCGGCGACATCTTCCGCCGCAGCGGCAGGCATCCACATGTCGATCTCGCGACCACACCCTCCCACCGCCTGCTTTACGGCCGCATCGTAGACGAACACGACGATACGATCGACGAAGTCCTGCTCGCGTGGATGAAGGGTCCCAATACCTACACGCGCGAGGATACCGTCGAGATCTCCTGCCACGGCGGACCCCTCCCGTTGCGGGAAACGCTGCGCGTTGCCCTTGCCGCCGGAGCCCGCCACGCCGAACGGGGGGAGTTCACCCTTCGTGCCTTCCTCAACGGGCGACTCGATCTCGCGCAGGCCGAGTCTGTCCTGAATGTGATCGGTGCGAAGACTTCGGAAAGCCTGCGCCTCGCGGTCGATGACCTCGCCGGCGACCTTTCCCGCCGTCTCGAACCCGCCAGTACCGCGCTCGTGCGCCTGCTGGCCTATCTCGATGCGTCCGCCGACTTTCCCGACGACGAGATCGACCTGGCCGATATAGACGCTGGACTCGCCACCGCCGAAGCCGCCCTCGCCGACGTCGTCGCCGGGTCCAACGCGGGCATGCTCTATCGCGAAGGCGTCCAGATCGCGCTCGTGGGACGTCCGAATGTTGGCAAGAGCAGCTTGCTCAATGCCCTCTTACGGTCTGACCGTTCCATTGTTACCGAGATCGCCGGCACCACGCGGGACGTTATCGCGGAGACCGTGAACCTGCATGGCATTCCCGCGACCCTGCTCGACACAGCGGGGATCGTGGAGACAAGCGACCCGGTCGAGCGGATCGGCGTCGAGCGTAGCCGGAAAGCCCTCGCGACCGCCTCCGCGGTCGCGCTTATCGTGGACGGCTCGACCTCGCCGACGGAATGGGATCTCGAGGTTGCGCGAACGCTCGCCGACCGTCCCGCCGACCAGCAGACACCGGTGATTCTGGTCGTCAATAAACAGGACCTGCCCGACCACGCATCACAGGACGCGATTAGCGATTTGCTGCCGAACGCAAAACAGGTTCGCGTCTCCGCAACGACCGGCGCGGGGCTCGCCGACCTGGAGCGCCTGCTCGCAGATACGATCATGGAGGACGCCGCCGGCTCCGCCCAGCCCGCATTGGTCAATGCCCGGCAGCGCGCCGCGATCGACCGCGCGCTCGCGCATATCCACGATGCCCAGGCCGCGCGAGAAGCCGGCATCCCGCAGGACCTCCTTGCGACGTCCGTCCGCGCGGCGCTTCATGCGGTGGGTGAGGTCACCGGGGAGAACGTCGACGAGGCTGTCCTCACTGAAATCTTCAGCACCTTCTGCATCGGGAAATAGGGCTGCACGGCCGACCCGGGAGCAAGGTGATCATGCGGGCCGAGGCGATCATGATCATTGTGTTTGTGGTCATAGTGGTCCTCCAGGTGGTGATGCGCGATGGGCCGGGGTTGCGGGCACGGCGCGCCAGGGGCGAGATGATGTGTGTGCAGTGCGCAGAGATCCCTCGACACGTCGCGTTTCGCTGCGCTCACCGCTCCGGCTCGGGATGACGTTGGGGGGAGGTGATGCGGGGCGAGGTGGGATGCCGGGGGCTATCTCGATGCCTGTGGCATCGAGCGGGTCGACACTCCT
>CAZVAA010000128.1:0-7693 GCA_964624125.1 uncultured Sphaerobacteraceae bacterium
GCGGTTCGACGAGCTGCCGGGCGGCCCGGAGATCGACGTCGCGCCGCCGACGTATTTGGGGTGATGTACGCGTTGTGGAAATCCACGCAGGTGCGTGGCGATCCCCGAAAAATGACCGGCCACAAGGGCCGGTCGTACGTCGGTTATTTGACGTGGGGGATGACGTCTTCGGCGAATACGCGGAACTGGTCGTCGTAGTCGCCGGCGACTGGCCAGTAGGTGAGGCTGTCGACGCCGTAGTCGCGGACGAGGGTGTTGAGTCGCTCGATCCACCACTCCGCATTGCCCCAGTAGACGTTCGGATCGCGTGGGCGCATGCCGCTGGGACGGGTTTCGATGAATCCCATCACATTGTAGTAGAGGCGTAGTTCAGACGGGTCGCGATCGTTGGCTTCAGCGCCGGCGTCGAGTTGGTCGCGGAACCAACCCAGCTTCTCCATCGGGATGTAGCTGGAGCTGACGCTGATGCCGTCTGCGAGCTTCGCGGTGAGCCTCAGCGACTGCGGGCCCATCGAGCCGGTGATGATCGGGATGCGGCGATCTGGCACAGGTCCGAACTGGACGCCCGGGGCGGAGCGCAGCTTGCCGTCGTGGCTGAAGGGTTCGCCGTTCGATTCCCAGAGGCCGCGAACGATGTGGAGGGTGTCGGAGAAGGCGCGGAACTTGTCGCCCTTGCCGCGCAGGTCGGGGCCGCCGAGGCCGACGACGCCATCGTCGGAGGCGCCCGCGCCGAGACCGAGGATGAGCCTGCCGTTGCTGATGCGATCAAACGTGGCGGCCTCCTTGGCGATCATCGCCGGCAGACGGAGGGGCGTGGTCATCACGTTCGGGCCGAGAGCGATCTTCTCCGTGGCGCCGGCGAGGGCGGAGATGAGCGTCCATGTCTCCACGAAACCGGGGTTGTAGGCGTGATCCTGCACGAGGACGTGGTCGAAGCCGAGCTCCTCGGCGAGGCGGGTGGATGTGAGGGCTTTCTGGTAGTCGTGACCGGGATCGACATTGATCCCGAAGGTAAGGTCCGGACGGTTGGACATTGTGCGTGTGCTCCTTAACGACACAGGGGGCGGCCCATCGGCCGCCCCCTGTGGTTTCTCAGGCCTTGGGGAGTTGCTGGATCATCGCGCGGACCGCGCCGATCTCGTCGTCCACGATCGTGTGCGTCATGCCTTCGTAGATGCGGAGATCGACGTCGGCGCCGGCCTCCTCGAAGAGGCGGGCGCTCTCGCGGACCTGGTCCGGCGAGACGTGGTCGTCGACGGTGCCGCTACCAAGGAAGACGGGCATACCCTCGACATCGGCGAGCGGCATATGCGGCTCATCGACCGGGCCAATGAGCCCGCCGCTGAACCCGGCGACGGCGCCGATCGGGCGGGAGCCGCGCGCGGCGTACTCGAGCGAGAGGCAGGCGCCCTGGGAGAACCCGGCGACCATGATCGCCTTGGGCTCGGTCCCGGCGGTGGCGACTTTGTCGACGATGCTGTCGATCATGCCGAGCGCGCTGGAGAGCCACGGCTCGTTCTGCTCAAGTGGCGCGATGAAGCGGTGCGGGTACCAGGTGTTGCCGGTCGCCTGTGGGGCGAGGAAGGCAACGTTTTCCGCTCCCTCCATGTCCTCTACCAGCGCCGGGGCGAGGCTGAGGATGCTGCGGGCATCGGCGCCACGGCCATGGATCAGGAGCACCACGGCGGTGGCGGATTCCAGCGGTGCTCCGTAGTGGAGCACCGTGGCGTTGGCGTGCGGGTCGTCGTTGATCAGGGTCGGGTCGGTCATGCGTTGGCTTCTTCCTTCACGGGCTGGCCGAATTCGGTCGTGGTGCGGGCGCGGGAGCTATCCAGCGGCATGAGCTGTGGCTCGATGCGGTCACGGTAGGGCGCGAAGGCCGGCGGCAAGGTGAGCTTCTCACCCATGGTCTCGGTCGGCTCGTCGGTGTCGAAGCCTGGGCCGTCCGAGGAGATCTCGTAGAGGACGCCTCCTGGCTCACGGAAGTACATGGCCTTGAAGTAGAAGCGGTCGATTTCGTCCGTGACCTGCACGCCCTGGCTCTTCAGGTACTGGTTCCACTCGTGGTGCGCTTCGTAGGTCGGGACGCGGAAGGCGACGTGGTGAACGCCACCGCGACCGTTGCGGGCGAACGGGAGATCCGGGCGGACGTGGACGACCATCAGGCCGTTGGGGCCGCCGGTGTGGATCTTGAGCAGGACGATGCGGTGGTCCGGGTGTTCCGGGCCCTGCTGGTCGTCGATGATCTCGAAGCCCATGACATCGGTCAGCATGGCGAGGGTTTGCGCCGGGCGGCCGGTGGTTGTGGAGACCGCGCCGAGGCCGGTGATGTAGTGCTCGGCTGGCACGGTCGCGTGCTCCCACGGCTCGCCGCCGGGGATGGTGACCTCGCCGCCCTCGTCGGACATCAGCGCGAGGCGCTGGCCCTCGAAGTCGGTGAAGGGGAGCAGGCGATGGCCGGCGAGGGTGGTTTCCTCACCGTATTTGACGCCGAATGTGTCGAAGCGCTGCTTCCACCAGTCGATCGACTCGCTCCGCTCGACGCGAAGGATGATCTCGTTGATCTCCCCGGCGCCGGGGTGGTTCTGGGCGATGTTATTGAAGGCGAAGAAGGTGAGGTCGGTGCCGGCCTGGCCCTTTCCGTCGGCGTAGAAGAGGTGATAGACGTCGACGGCGTCCTGGTTCACCGTCTTCTTGACGATGCGCATGCCGAGGAGACGGGTGTAGAAGTCGATATTCGCCTGGGCATCGCCGGTCATGGCGCTGATGTGGTGGATGCCGGTCAACGGCGATGAGAGGTGTGTGCGTTCCATAGTGCTTCCTTTTCGTGTGGCTATTTGTCGCTGGCGTCCAGCGACCGATCCAGTTTTCGCAACAGCGTGGTGAGCGTTTGTTGCTCTTCCGGTGTCAACGCGGACATGTCGCGGGCGATGCGGTCCTCATGACAGGTGACGGATTTCTCGCGAAGCTCACGACCCGCATCCGTCAGGAAGATGTGGTTGTTGCGGCCCCGGCGACGGCGATAGAGCAGGCCGTCGGCTTCCATGCCGTCGAGCAACTGGACGATGTTGCCCTTGGTGACGAGCAGCGCATCGGCGATCTCCTGCTGGGTGCGCCCTTCGCGCACGCCCGCCTGGTTGAGAACGTCGAAGCGGCTGACCGTGAGGTTCCACTGCTTCATCTCGTCCGCCGTACGCCGGTTCATCTTGTGATAGACGCGCATAAGTCGTACCCAGGCGAGGACGGCGATGTCCGGCGTGGATCCGTTGCGCGATTGGGGTTGTGTTGTTGTCTCCGTACTCATGCTTATCATCCTTACGCATAATTAGTTTAGACCTAAACCAAGGCGATGTCAAGTGGTGGCTATCGTCTTCAGGGATGCGACGGCGAGGCTTGTTCGGATGTGGAATTCCTCTTGACGCCGGGTGCAGAATGAAAGGAGTCACCCACCGGAAGGTCGATTATGGCAGCGGGATTGCTCGAAACGAGGCTGCGAATTCCTCCCCTGGCGCGCCATCTGGTTCCCCGGACAAGGCTGGTCCGGGACCTGGAGGAGGCTGTTTCCTGCCATCGGCTGACCCTCGTGATGGCGCCGGCCGGGTACGGGAAGTCGTCCTTGCTGAGCCAGTGGGCAACGGCTCGGCGGGAACCTGTCGCGTGGGTCACGGTGGATCCGGTCGACAACGATCCCGGGCGATTCCTGCGATCGCTGGTGGTGTCCTGGGGCCTTGCCGTGCCGTCTGTTCGCGAGAGCGCGGCCTATCTGCTCGTGTCGGGGATGAACCCGGATCCTGACGACGTGATCGAGGCATTGCTCGAGATCGAGTCGGGTATCGCGTTCGTGCTCGATGACGCTCACCTGATCCTTGATGATGATCTCCGGACGACGCTCGCCACTCTGGTCGAACGCTTGCCGCCTCGCATGCGTGTCGTCCTTGCCGGGCGGAGCCTGCCGTTCCTGCCGGTGGCCCGCTACCGGGCGCGGGGAGAGCTGGCCGAGTTCCATGCCAGCGACCTCCGGTTCTCGCTCGGGGAGACGCGCGCGTTCCTCGTTGGTGACAAGGGCCTGCAGGTCGATCACGATTCCATCGCGCGGCTCGACGCCGCCATGGAGGGGTGGGTTGCGGGGTTGCACCTGGTGTCCCTGTCCATGCGTGGAGGGACGCCCGGCGAGTGGGTGGATATCCCGACCGGACGGCACCGGTTCATCGCCGACTACCTGCGTGAGGATGTCCTGACGTGGCTCCCGGTTGAGGCGCGGGAATTCCTGCTGCGCACGAGCATCCTCGACCAGTTGTGCGCGCCGCTGTGCGAGGCCGTCACGGGCCAGTCGGATAGCCAGGCCATGCTGGAGTGGCTCGAACAGGAGCAGGTGTTTATCGAGCCGCTCGATGTCGTCCGGGAGTGGTACCGATATCATCCTCTCTTCGCTGACGTCCTGCGGCAGGAGTTGTACCGGGCTCATCCCGCGGATGTCGCAGAGGTACACCGTCGCGCGGCCCGGTGGTTCCTTGCCAATAACCAGTCCGAGGAGGCGCTTGCCCATGCCCTCGCGGGTGACGATGCCGAAACGGGCGTTACGGTCCTCGACCAATATCTCCCCGACCTGATAAATACCTGGCAACTGGGAGTAGCGCGGCGCTGGCTGGACTCGGTTCCGCCGGCATGGCGCGACCGCCATCCAGAGATCAGGATCTCCGAAGCCGCGTACCTGCTGGTTTCGGGTGCGATGGAGGAGGGGATGTCGCGCCTCGAGGAGATGGAGGCGCGTCTGCAGGCCACCGCAATCGACGATACGCTCCGGCTCACCGCACGCGTGTCGGCGGTACGCTGCTTCGTCAGTTGTTTCCAGAAGGACCTGGGAAACGCGGAAGCATTCGCCGACCGGGCTCTGGCGGGGCTGGGCGGTGCGGACGCGGCGTACCGGGCGGATATTCACCATGCGCTCGGAGATACGTATCGTCATTTCGGGCAATGGGATGCGGCGCGTGCATCGTACCAACGTGTGCTCGAGACGCCGAGAACGCATCTCGCCCCGTACCGGGATGTGCATGTCTATGGGGCGTTGGCGGACCTTGAACTGATGCGCGGCCGGCTGCAGTCCGCCAAGGGATATTGGGACCAGGCGCGCGATGCCGTCGAACAACCCGAGAGCCTGGGCCTGATCCAATTGCCGGTCATCGGATGGGTACATATCCGGCTCGGCGAGCTGTTCTACGAGTGGAACGACCTTCCGGCCGCGCGGGACTACGCGGAGGCCGGCGTCCGCAGCGCAGCCATAGGAGACGATCCACGGGTGCGGGTCGCCGGGGCGACGTTGATGGCGCGGCTCCAGTTGGCGGTAGGCGATGTGGAAGCGGCTGCTGACACGCTCGAGGACGTCAGGACCCTGGTCGAGAAGTCGGTGTTGCAGGACGTGGCGGCTCGCTACGATCGATGCCGGATCGAGGTATGGCTGGCACAGGGCGCGGTTGGGTATGCACTCCACTCGCTGGAGACGACGCTCGCCGTCGATGAGCCGCTGCACCGCCTGGCTGTTGCTCGGGTGCTGTGCGCGGTCGTAGATGACCCCTCACTGGAACGCGCGGAGCGCATGCTGACGGGCCTCCTCGAGGTGGCTGCGGACGAGGGTCGGCTGGGTCTTGAGATCGAGGCATGGGCGACCCGGGCACTGGTGTCATGGCAGCGGAGTGATGTTCCCCGGGCATTGATCGGGATTGAGCGGGCGCTGACCCTGGCCAAACCGGAGGGGTACATCCGGTTGTTTGCGGACCTTGGGCCGGCGATGGCGCCGTTGCTGCAGGAGGCGCGAACTCGTCATGTATTGCCGGACTATCTGGAAACCATCCAGCGCGCGATCGGCAAGGACGTCAGGCTTCCGGGGGACCGGGCCGTTACCCTTCCGGAGCCATTGAGTCCGAGAGAGCTGGATGTGCTTCGACTGATCGCTGCGGGGCTGACCAATGAGGATATCGGCGATCGTCTCTTTATCTCCCCGGAGACCGTAAAAAAGCACGCGAGCAGCATCTACGGCAAGCTGGGCGCCGGAAACCGGACCGAGACGGCGGCGCGCGCCCGGGAACTGGGATTGCTCACCGACAGCCAGAAGCATTCTCTCTCGTGACTATGAAGATGTTGCTGTGGTGGCGGCTGCCCTTATGAGGGGGTGCCCGCCCTTCGCGGTGCCTGGTTCGTTTCCCCGATCGTTTGCAGACCATCCCGTTCGAGGAGCATCGAGACGCCGGTACCGATCACCAGACCCCAGAAGAACGGACCGAGCCCGAACAGCGAGATATCCGAGAGGGCGATCGCGAAGGCGAAGACCGGCCCGAGCGTCAGCGGCCCCGTGGTCACCTCCCGGAGCGCGTTGAGCAGGATGGCGATCACTGCCAGCCCGGCGATCGCGAGCATCAGCCCAAGCGGCAGGATCGAGGCGAGGTCCGTGGCGATACCAGAAAAGAGTGCTGTCAGCAGAACGACACCACTGGCGATGTAGACCGCGCGATGCCGGTACCTGTGGTCTCCCGCCTGGGGACCAGCGACGAGCGAGGTCGCCGGAAGGGAGAGGGAGACGCCTGTCGGACCGGCGAGGGAGCTGATCGCGGTGATGATGCCGCTGGACGTGTGGAGGCGTCGCTCCGGAGGGTCGTATCCCTGCGTGCGCAGGAACAGTATCGACGGGATGTTCGACTGAACCGTGAGCAGCATGACCAGCACCGGCGTCAACGCAATGATCGACTCCAGGCTGGCCGTCGGGGCGATGAGCCGGATCGATGGCGGAGGGATTGATTCCGGAAGCTCGCCCACCTTGGCGGAGAGGGCGGCCACGATCGTCCCGGCGACAAGGGCCGGAAGCACGGCCGGGATGCGCGTGCCGAGGAACCGGAGGCTCACGAGGTAGGCGACAATCGCGCTGCCGATCATGAGCGGCTCGTCGTCCAGGAGGCTGAAGATTTCGACGACGTACGGGAGGACCGCGCCAGCGAGGAGACCGAGGACGACCGGTGGCGGGATCGTGCGTGAGAGCCGGTCGACCATGCCGAATACGGAGACGACGGCCACAATGATCCCGGCCAGGATGGAGGCGCCGGCGAAGTCTGTGTAGGAGTAATCGTCGCCCACCGATGCGAAGAAGATGATGACGAACACGTTGCCGGTGAAGAGCAGCGGTTGCTGATACCGGAACGAGAGGATGATGCCGGCGACGGTCGGTGGGCCATAGAGCGCCACGACCCAGCTGCTGAACACTTCTGGCGACAGGTCGATCCGCGTGGCAACCGACACGGGGATGCTGAGGATCACGAGTGCCAGGATGATCATGGGGACGGCGGTCCCGGCAGAAACCATCCACGACTGTGGCTGGTTCGGTGTCTTCATGGCGTGCACCTGACCTGGCTCATGTCGGCATGTTTCGTTGCTGCCCTGGACTCCAGCCTACACCAGTGGTGACGCATGCCGCCTGCTGACACCGCGGATTACCCGGATCGATTACCCCGTTTGGGGCATGTGCGACCCCATGGCGCTGCCCAGACTGGAGTCAGGACCCGAGTCTCCATGCGGATCGATGACCCGGTTTCCCGTTGCAATAGACGAAAGGCGGATGTCATGACCCACAACACCCAGTCACAACGCCACCTGGATCGCATGTCGATCATCAATGCGTGGGATGCGCTGGCGGATGGCTATAACGCGT
>CAZVAA010000129.1:0-5669 GCA_964624125.1 uncultured Sphaerobacteraceae bacterium
GTCGTCGTCCACCCGATCGTCGATAGACGGCTGGAGTCGGGTGTGGAGGCGATCGCGGAGATTGCGAGCCGGATTCCCGCGATCCAGCCCGCGGTCCGGGTGGCGAGCGTCTCGATCTCGTCCGCCGACAACCGTCCCGGCGCAAGCCGGTCGATGATCTCCCGGATCTCATCGGTGGTGAAACTGAGCTGCTCCGGCCCAATATCCTGCACCGCACCTTCCAGCCGCAGCCGCGCCAGTGTCAGGTCCGGTTTTGTCCGGGAGAGGATGAGCCAGCGCACATGGGGAATCCGTGCCAGCAACAGGGCATCGATCGCCTGGAGGACGTCCTGGTTCTCGATGACGTGCAGGTCGTCCAGCACGATGGTGATCGGCTCTGATGCGGTGGCCCGGTCGGCGAGCAGCCCGATGACATCTCCTACCTGCGCATGGTCGGGAGCCGGGCCCGGCAGGACCTCGGTCAACCGGCTCAGGAAGACATCGGGATGGTTGGATGCCGCCCCCAACGGGGCCCATGCGACCGGCCCGCCAGCGGCGTCTGCCCATTGCTGTGCCAACGTGGATTTCCCGTACCCCGCCGGCGCGGTGATCAGCGTGATCGGCGAGATAGCCGAGTGCCGGATGAGGTCGAGCAGGCGTGGACGTGACAAAAGGGAGTCCATCTCGGATTCCCGTGATCCAGGTGACAGGAGCATGGATTTCCTTGTTTGGGAAGGCGGGCGATATGCTCAGTGCATTGTATCCAGGCGATACGGACGACGCGAAAAGCTACCGTTTCAGGCGAGACCGGGACCCTGTCGATTATATTCTCACAATTTCCGTAGGACTGGTCGTCCGGTTCGTACGCCGAGGCGGCTCGAGTCGGGCCTGGGTCAATCGTCGAGCCATCCTCGCTCGCGGGCACGCAGCGCGATCGCCGTGCGGTTCGGCACATCCAGCTTGCGAAGAAGGTTGCTGACGTGCTTCTTGACGGTCCGTTCGGAGATGAACATCTGTTGCCCGATCTCCTTGTTGGCGAACCCGTCCGCCAGCAAGCGCACCACCTCGAGTTCCCGGGGGGTGAGCGAGCCAAGTTCGCCGCACGGCGTGGCGTCGAAGCCGGGTAACCCCTTCAGTTTCGCCGCATCACCCGGATCGAGTTGCGCCACCACGTGTTCGAGCAATGAACCGGGATCATGTCCGGGTGTCGCGAATGCGCGTGCGATCGAATCGTCCCGTCGCTCCCTGAGTGCCCGGCGCAGCATGTTCGTCGCCTTGTCGTCTTGGCCGGCGAAATGATGTGCAAGCACGCCCCCCATCATGATGGAGATCGTCTCGACCCGTCGCTTCCGCGTCGATCCCTCGACCAGCGCCTGGTCACACAGGCCGATGGCGTCAGCGAATCGCCCTTCCGCGACCCGGAGCTGCATCAGTGTGGCGATCGCATTCAATTGGCCAAAACTCTGGATCCACCGGCGATTGTGTGGATGCCAGTAGTTCTCCCAGGCACGCGCCGCAACAAGATGTCCGTCCTCGATGTCCCACGATGCCTGGATGGTTTCGACCTGCATCAGGTCGTGCCAGTTGCCGAATTGCATCGCCCGCCATTTCGCCTCATCCAGGCGGGCGGCGGCGAGATCCCGGTCTCCGTTCGCCCGGGCGATCCGGGCGCCGAGCGCGAAGGCATCCGCATGCCAGTTGTCATGGGACGGTCCCTCGGCGTCAGCAAAGCTTGAGGCGATCAGCCCTTCCGCGCCCGCAAGGTCGTTCGCTTCAAACCGCAGCGCGGCGATCTGGTAGTCGAAATATGGAAGGTGACCCCTGAATGTCGATGGCACGTTTCGGAGGCCATGGTCGAGGAGGTGATGGGCGAGCGAGAGATTCCCGCGAAGCGCGTGGTGATTGGCCAGCCTGGTCTGCAGGTCCATCCACCACGTCACCTGATGATGTGGCAGGAAGGCCTTGCAGGTCGCTGCTTCATCGAGGGCGCGATGTGCGGTGTCGTCGTCTCCAAGGTCCGACGCGCACGTGAACATGCCGGCCAGCGCATGGAGCCGCTCACGGTACTGCGTTGGCGGGAAATGCTCCAGCGCCCCGGCGAAGTGCCGGAGTGCCCCCGCGGTGTCCCCGCCGCGATGCAGGACAAACGCCTTGCAATTCTGGGAATATCCGCGAACCGTTGCGTCGGGCGAGTCGCGCCAGCCAGGCAGGAGCGTCGACACCAGGTCCGTCAGCGTCGTGGAATCCCCCCGGTGATACAGGGAGTGCGCGTACGAATACGCCAGGTCCGGCTGCTGCCGGATCACGACGTCCGGAAGCGTATCGAGCAGCTTCAGGATCTTGACGGTCCGGTCCTCGAGCGCCAGCGGGGTATGCAGTGTTCGCACGATCCGGGTCTGCAGCGAAAGATCGCCGGAGGCCCGGGCGGCGTCCAGCGCCACGTCGGCCTGGTCATGCTCCAGCAGGTAGCTGGCGGCTCGCTCCCGGATCAGGGCCCGGTCGGCCCGCGACAGCTGTTGCTTCGCGATCCGTACCAGGCTCCGGGCGATCCAGGGGGCGTACTCCATGATCGGACCGCTGTCGGTCATCCGGCGGCAAACGATGTATCTCTGTTCCAGCAAGGAGAGCATGTGCTCTCCCTTGTCGATGCCGGTTACCTCGCACACGAACTCCGGTGCGAGATAGGGGAGCGTCGAGGTTCGCATGACGAAGTCCCGGGCGTCCGTGGGAAGGGCGGAGATGACTTCCTCGACGATGTAGGGCTCGATCCAGGCCCGGGCATCGACCCCGGAGAGCCACTCGTCGTCAGGGCGTGGCGGGGCATTGCGGGCTGCCATCAGGGTGAGCCGGATGCCCGCGATCCAGCCGCCGGTTTGCGTCGCCAGCGCTTCTGCCTGTTTTTGCGGGAGTTGGCGCGACGTAAGCATGGGCGCGAGCGCCGTAATTTCGGACGGGGTGAAGGCGAGATCGTCCATACCGATCTCTCGAACCCGCCCTTCAGCCCGCATTCGCGCCAGACGCAGCCGGGGCACGATGCGGGTCAGGACCATCCACCGAACGCCTGGCAGCCGCGCCGTCATCAACCCGGTGATCGCCCGGAGGACCTCCTCACTCTCGACGCGATTCAGGTTGTCGAGCACGATCGTGAGCGGCGCCTGGCTGTCCGGTCTGGTCGCCAGCCGATCGAGGACGTCCTGTGGTGAAATTCCCCGGTCGGGGACAGAGCCTTCGTCGCCCGTCGTGGATGGGACAAGCCCCGCGATATCGTGGAGGAAGCGGCCTGTATCGTTATGCTCCGGCCCGATCCACATCCATACGACGTCTCCGGAGGCATCCCGCGACCATTGGGCAGCCAGCGTCGATTTCCCGTACCCGGCCGGTGCGGTGATCAACGTGACCCCAGCGGGAGCCGGCTGCCTGATCAGGTCGATGAGGCGGGGGCGGGGAAGCAGCATATCTTCGGCGGCCTCAGGGAAAAGTTCAGGACGAAGCATGGGGCTCCTGGTGTAGACGGTGTGGGGCCGGCAAGACATTCAGGTGTTAGCGCGATGCCCGGTACCGGACCGGGCATCGCATCCCTCGTCTACCTGTATGATACCCCGTTGCCGTGGCGGGTCAGGGCTGGGGCGGCCCCTGGCGGATGCGCTCCAGTAACGATCCCGGCGTATCCGTCGGCTCCCACCGGCTCTCGATCCACCACGTCGCCCCGGCGTCCGCAAGCGGCTCCAGCTGCGCCCGGTTTGCGTCCTGGTCGGTTCCGCTTGTCCTGCCCTCCAGCACGATCTCGAACGGTCCATCCGCCTCCCGGTTCGCCGCTACCCAGTCGCGGATCTCCCGGATTGTCTCCACAGGGATGGGCTGCGCCGGATCCGCGCCCCGCACCGTCGGCAGCACGCCCTCTCGCCCGAGCGCCCGCCGCATCGACTTCTCCGACCCCCACGAGCCGACAACCCATGTCGGGATGCGTGGTTGCTGCACCGGTTTTGGTCGGAACATCATCTGTCGAACCTGGTAGTGCGTCCCCTCGTAGCTGAACGCCTCGCCGCGCCATGCCAGGTCGAGGATCTCCAGCGTTTCGTCGAGCAGTTCCGCCCGCGTCTTCCGGTCCGGCGTGTCGGTGTTCACGCGCGAGAAACCGCCATCATCCGCCGCGCCGAGCGCGACCGGCAGCACCAGTCGCCCGTTCGAGAGGTGATCGACGGTCACCGACTCCCGCGCCACCTTCCACGGCCGGCGCCGGGCCAGCGCGAAGACCATCGCCCCCAGCGTGACCCGCTCGGTGACCGTCGCCATCGCGCCGAGGAGCGCCCACGGGTCGTAGGCGTCGATCGAGCCGACGGCGTCCCCGTCCCAGGCGAATTCGCCACTGGCATCCACGGAGCCCACGGCCATGCCGTCCCAGGTAAAAACGCCATCCCAGCCGTGGGCTTCCGCTGCCCGCGCCATCTCGATAATCTGCTCAACGGTCCCGAACGATGCAACGAATCCGTACTTCATGCGCATCTCCCGTGCTGTAGCGATGGGTCGAGCAATGATCATAGTGAGCGGGAGGCGAACAAGTGTTTCGGGAATGTGTCACCGGACATGAAAAACGGGTTCCGGGGCAACGCCCCGGAACCCGTTCTGTCTCTACCTGCGGTTGGACTACGCCTGGCCGTTCGGCGACACGTACATGCCGCCCGGCTTGCCCTTCAGGTTGATGATGACGTTCTTCGTCTGCTGGTAGGCTTCCAGCGCGACCTTGTGCGTCTCGCGTCCGATACCGGATTCCTTGTACCCGCCGAACGGGGCGCCCGCCGGGAACTGGTTGTAGGTGTTGACCCAGATCCGGCCGGTCTTGATCCCGTTCGCGACCCGCAGTGCCCGACCGATGTCCTGCGTGAAGACACCGCCGCCGAGACCGTAGGGGCTATCGTTCGCCATCCGGATGAGGTCGTCCTCGTCCTTGAAGGTGATGACCACACCGACCGGGCCAAAGATCTCTTCCTGCGCCACGCGCATGTCGTTCGTGACGTTCGTCAGCAGGGTCGGCTCCACGAAATAGCCTTCGTCCACGCCGTCACCGCTCGCGCGCTTGCCGCCGACGGCGACCGTCGCGCCTTCCTGCTGCCCGATATCGACATAGCCGAGGATCTTCTCCATCTGCCGCTTGCTCACCTGGGCGCCCATCTGGGTTTCCGGGTCGAGCGGGTTACCGAGCCGGACCTTGCGGAACTCCTCCGTCGCCCGCTCCATGAAGCGGTCGTAGAAGCTCTCCTGCACGAAGATGCGGGAGCCCGCCGAGCAGACCTGCCCCTGGTTGAACAGGATGCCAAGCTGCACGCCTTCCATGGCGATGTCCATGTCGGCATCGTCGAAGAAGATGTTGGCGCTCTTGCCACCCAGCTCCAGGGTCGCCGGGATCAGCCGCTCGGCCGCCGCGACCGCGATAGTGCGACCGACCATCGTCGATCCGGTGAAGGCGATCTTGTCGAGGCCCTGCGCCTGCTGGAGGTATTCGCCGCTCTTCGAGCCGGAGCCGGTGATGATGTTCAGTACGCCCGCCGGGAGGATGTTGTTCTCGGTGATCAGGCGGCCAAGCTCAAGGACCGAGAGAGACGTCGAGCTGGACGGCTTGAACACGATCGTGTTGCCGGCAGCAAGTGCCGGAGCGAGCTTCCATGCCGCCATCAGGAAGGGGAAGTTCCACG
>CAZVAA010000129.1:5769-7691 GCA_964624125.1 uncultured Sphaerobacteraceae bacterium
ACATCGTCCTTCGTCGCTTCGGCGAACTCGGCGAGCTTCTGCCCGGTGGCCGGGTTCTCGGAGTCCAGCGTGGCTCCGTCCGAGGCGCTGCGCCATTCGCCGCCGATCAGCAACTGGTAGAGATCGGTCGAGAGCGATACTGGTGCCTCGTCGGCGATGGGGGTATCGGTGCGGGTGTCAACAACGTCATGAACAGCGGTGGCCATGAAGTGGGGGGTCCTTCTTGTGTATGAGCTGCTTATCTGTTGTTGCTATGAACTATACAATCAATTGGACACATAGTCGAGCGAAGAGATGACCATCACCAATACAATCGCTTCCGAAAGCCGGATCGGGTCGAGTATTGTGAATACTATCGCGAGTTAGGGACCGGAAAGAACGGGGTAGCGATGGCGTGCCACTGGCTGGGGGTGGTTTACCCCGGCCAACCAGTTAACTGTTCCGGAGTGCTCGCAGCATCACGAGCAGCGTTTCCTCCACACCCGCCTCCGCGTCCGGCCGGTTCCCGCTCGCGAGCCACAACGCCGCCTCGTTCATCGCGCCGGAGAGCAGGGGAGCAGCCGGTTCCGCCGCCCCGGGCCGAATCTCGCCAGTCGCCTCCAGTTCACCCAGCACCTCCTCCAGTTGCCGATATGAATGGTGGCTGTCGTGCGCCCGCCAGGCCTCCCATCCCACCACTGCGGGTCCCTCGACCAGCAGCAACCGCGCGATGTCCGGTCGCGTGCTCGCCCGCAGGAATGCCAGGCATCCCGCCTCCAGTTGCTCCCACGGCTCCGCGTGTTCGTCCGCCGCGGCGACCACCGCCGCCTCGACCTCGGCGTGGATATCCTCCAGCACTGCCGCGAACAGCGCCTTCTTCCCGGCGTAGTGGTGGTAGAGCGCCCCTCGTGTGTACCCGGCCCGCGTCGCGACCTCCTCCAGCTGGACATCCGCATACCCCTGCGCCGCGAACATCTCCCGCGCCATCTCGCGGATGCGCTTCGCCGTGAGCTCGCTTTCTTCCTTCGTAGCCCGCGCCACGACGCCCTCCCTCACATACATACATCGTGTATGTATAATAGCACCCGTCGATACATACACCGTGTATGTAAGAATGCAGAGGAGCAACCACTATGACGTTCACCAGCTTCTATCCCGTCATCATGTCCAGCGATGTCGCCGTCACCGCCGGCTATTTCCGCGAACACTTCGCCTTCGAGACCGTGTTCGAGGCCGACTGGTACGTCAGCCTCCGTCGGGACACCTGGGAGCTGGGAATCCTCGCCCATGACCACCCGACCATCCCGGACGGCTTCCGTCAGTCCGCATCCGGGTTGCTGCTCAACATCGAAGTGGAGGATGTCGACGCCGAGTACCGCCGCCTGGTGGAGGAGGGCGGGCAAACACCGCTCCTGGATATCCGCTCCGAGGACTTCGGCCAGCGCCACTTCATCCTCGAGGGCCCCGCCGGTGTCCTCATCGACGTCATCACCCCCATCCCCGTCACCGGCGAATTCGCCGAGGCATAACCAGGAGCCCCGGGCTGCAGGACCGCGCCATCTCTCAGCCAAGCCAGACGGGGCCTCCCGTCCCGGCCACTGGGGCCACAAACGCGGACACGCCCTGACCTCCCCTGGGGGTACGCTGCATGCATGACCCGTCGAACCCCGGGGTGGAGGTGAGATCCGTGACCGCAACAACGCAGACCCGTACCGTCTCGGAGAAGATGGGCGTCCGGCCCGGTTCCCGGGCCCGCCTCGCCAACGTCCCGCCAGGAGTGGAAGCCGCGCTCGCGCTTCCATTCCTTGACCGCGTTCCGGATCTCGAAGGTCAGGTGGACTACCTCCACGCCTTCGTCAGGACGCAGGCCGAAATGGACGAGGTGTTCCCTCGCTTGCGGGATCACCTCCGGCAAGGGGGTATGCTCTGGATATCCTGGCCGA
>CAZVAA010000130.1:0-6081 GCA_964624125.1 uncultured Sphaerobacteraceae bacterium
CGTGCGCCTTCGTCGTCGGCATTGAGCACCACCACGCCGCCTTCGGCCGCGACCCGCTCGATCAGGATCGCCTTGGCTCGACGGTAGTGCTCGATCGTCTTGTGGTATTCGAGATGCTCATGGGTGATGTTGGTGACTCCGGCGATGGTGAACCGCGTGCCATCCAGCCGGTGCATATGCAGGCCATGGGAGGTCGCCTCCAGCACGGCCGAATCCGTCCCCTGCTCAACCATCTCGCGGAGATAGCCCTGCACGAGATTGGATTCAGGCGTCGTCTGGTGCGGCAGGTGGTGAGCGGAACCATCGCCGATCTCAATCCCGACGGTGCCGATCATGCCGATCTGGCGACCCGCCGCCGACATGATGTCGCGCACCATGCAGCTCGTCGTTGTCTTGCCATCGGTCCCGGTCAGCCCGATCATCGTCAGCTCATGACTCGGGTTGCCGTAGAACGTCGCGGACACTGGCGCCAGCGCGGCTCGGGAGTTTCCCGCCACGATGACGGGCACCCCACAATCGACAGCCTCCTCGGCGAGCACCGCCGACGCTCCGGCAGCCACCGCGTTGGCGATGTACCGATGTCCATCGAAATCGCTGCCCCGGAGGGCGGCGAACAGGTCGCCAGGTCGGACGGCCCGTGAGTCATAGGTCACGCCGGAGACACGGACCATCCCGTCGCCCTCGATCCGGGCGTCGCGAACGGCGTCGGCGAGGAGTTGGACCGTGCTTGCGCGAGGCGCAGTTCGTGGACGCGCGTCTGTCACGACCTACCCCTGGATCATGCCAAGCCGGCGAGCCAGCTCCGGAAGGAGGGGTACATAACGCCGCTCAAGCGTGTCAGGATACGAGACGATATCTCCACCAAACCCGACCTTGAACCGGTAGATGCCGCGCCAGTCATCGCCCTTCGACCCGGCAATCGCCTTGTTGTCGTCCGACCGGACCGAGCTTGGGTCTTCTTTCGGGATGCCCCACAGGTCATACCGCTTGCATCCCAGCTCCCGGCCCCACTTCATGGCCTCGAACTGCAGCAGGAACGCAGCTCCGTGCCCGCGATGCTCGGTCGAGGATGCGCCGTACATATAGGTCGCCTCGTCGCCGAACGCCGCGGAGATCACCGCCGATGCCACATGCCCCTCGGAGATCGCCATGGCGAAGAACGCCTTGTCGCC
This sequence comes from uncultured Sphaerobacteraceae bacterium, assembly GCA_964624125.1. GTDB lineage: Bacteria > Chloroflexota > Chloroflexia > Thermomicrobiales > UBA6265 > UBA6265. Next base: position 1,173 of record CAZVAA010000130.1, read on the forward strand.
AAATGTCTTGAGAAAGTCCTCGTAATACTCGTATGAGTGGACGCTGAACTCGTTGCGTTCCGCAGTGTCCAGCATCATGGCGTAGAACTGCTTCAATGCATCGGTGTCATCGGGCGACTTGACCTGGACCTCGACGCCCCGGCGAACCGCCAGGCGCACGCTGTAGCGCGTCTTCTGGTGCATCTGCTTGAGCAGTGCATCATCATCGATCAGCGGCACCTTCACCGTTCGCGCCGGCTGGATATGCGTCGGCCCCGGCACGAGCTTCGCTTCACCATGCGTCATCGTGAGCCCGGTCTCGACATCCGGCTCGAGAATCACCGAGATCGCCCGATGCCGGCGCGCGACCCGGTCGATCTCCGCGCGAAGCGCCGGCCAGATCGCGTCCGGATTCCCGGTCATCAGTGGGCCCCGCGGCACATAGCCGACGCTCACCGGACCCTTTGTCCGAAACAGGACCTGGGCAAATCCTTCGCCATCCGGTGTCCGCAGATGAATGCGTTCAGGCTGCCAACCGAACCGGGATTTGAAATCGCCCCACTCCCACGACTGGAGCAGGTGCCCTCCATGCTCGACGAGAGCCGCATTCCAGGTCTCCGACGGAGCCTCGGGTGCTGCGGATGAATCCGGGCTGAGGGACGTAATCAGGGGATTAATTGGAACTGCTCCTTTGTCGCCGCGGAGAACTCCCCGCAAGGACGCCACAGCCTAGAACAGGTCGTCGTCCTCGAACTCATCATCTTCGTCGGACTCTTCCAGGCCAACCAACGCTTCGGCCTGGACCATCGCATCGGCAACCGCCTCGGCCTCGTCATCGCTCACGTTCTTGCTCAGCTCACGCAGCGAATCGAGCGCCTTGCGCCCACCGATAATGCCCAACGACTGGATCGCCTCGAGGCGAACGGCGGCTTCGCGATCCTCACGCACGAGCATGGTCAACATCGGCACCGCCGGGTCATCGAAGTTGCCCAGCGCGCCCGCCGCCGCCTCTCGCTCGTCCGCATCACTGCTCCGCAACGCCGCCTCCAGCATCGGCAACCAGCGATCGGCGCCAGAGCGCCCCATCGCCTGCAATGCCCCGACCCGCAGGTCGGAATCGCCTGATGCATGGAACGCCGAGATCGCCTTGTTGACCTGGTCGTCGCCACGAATGGCGGCGGTGACCAGCGCGGCCGAGCGCAACCGCTCCGGCTGCCGGGCATCACCAGCGATCTTCATCAATTGCCGGAACACCGGTCGCACGACCTTGGGCTCGATGATGTCGAACTCCGCCATCGTCGTGAACGTGCCGAGTGCCTCGATCGCCGCCAGGCGAACGTCCTCGTCCGGATCCGATGTCGCCAGGTCGCTCAACGGCCCAATCAGCGACTCGTCCTCGTGGTTGGACAACCCTTCCACCGCCGATGCACGCACCGTCACGGAGGTGTCGTCCAGCAACACGCGGAAGAAGCGCATGAAGTCCAGCAGGATATCTTCAGCGCCCAGCGCGTTGACGTGATCGGCGACCGTTACCCGGGTTTCCTCGGGCAGGGTCGACCAGACCTGTGCCAGCTGCCGGGCTTCGTTCCGCGAGATATCGGAGAAGCCCTGCAGCGCGGCCGGCTCAAGCGTGTCACCCTGGATCGCCTCCAGCGCCTCCTCAAAGGAGGGCTGGTCGGCGACCTCCTCCTCGTCGAGGTCGAGCGGCTCATCTTCCAGGCCGTTCTCGTCCTCGAGCGAGAAGATTCTCATGTTCTGCTCGTTATCAGGATCCTGTGGCATAGGTATATCCGTTGGCGTCGTCACCAGAGATGTTGGTGTCCGACTCCATCGCGGCGCGGAGCGACGCTTCGGAGAACGGTCGCTCGATATTGACCGCGGCGAGCAGGTCCTCGAAGGAGGCCAGCTTGCCACCCTCACCGTCGTCCATGCCGATGCGCTCGAACGTCGCCTTGATCACGTCTTCCGTGCGGCGGCGAATCTTGTCCGCCAGCGGCTTCTCGGAACCGAGGGTCGGGAAGCGATCCTCGTTGATCAGCCAGGCGTCGTCCACCTCGCAGCCATATGTCGTCGGGCGGAAGTGGTAGCGCGGCGTGCGTCGGTCATCAAGCTCCAGCAGCCGGTCTTCCTTGTCTGCCGCGGCCAGGTACTCAACGGTGTAGTGACCGTCGTTCTCGGTGGCGCTGATCGAGATGATCGCGCCCGGAACGATGCTCTCCGCGTAGAAGTCATCAAGCCCGAGCAGGAAGCCGCCCCGGTTCGGGGTCGGGTATCGCAGCTCAACCAGGTAGGTCGTGTAGGTCTGCGGGATCTCGAAGGTGAAGACCGCCGTGCGCTGGTCGGGATCCACCGGCGCCGGCAACAGCTTCTGCAGGTCCTCGTCGTACGGCAGCACGCCGAGTGTGTGCTCATAGAACGTCACGACGTGATCGACCGACTGGACCGAGCGGTGCTCGATATCCGCTGGCACGTCCTCGACCAGGTAGCGGTAATCCGTACCGATATCGTTGTGCTTGCGCCGGTCGGTGCCGATCGGCGGCAGCGTCGGGGTCGACCAGAAGCGCTGGCCATTCGTGCCCACGAACTCAAAGTCGCGCTCGCGGGAGAGCCGGTAGTTGAGGGAGAACAGCGCGTTCTCGTAGTCGGCACTGGTCTGGCGCACACCCAGGATGTCCTGGACGAGCGTCTCGTCGGTCAGCGGCTGCTCTTGCTCCTCGAGGTAATCCTTGAGTCGTCGCAGCTCGCCACGGCTCAGGCGATGGACCTTGTCCTCCGCCATCCACTTGTCGCCAAACCGGGCCACCCGCGGATCACTGCCCAGCGCCTGGTCGAGCGCCGCGGCAACCGCGGTATCGTCCTGGCCGGAGAGGTCCGTCGGCTCGACGGCGGCTGCAGGCTCCCCGGTCGGGGCTTCCGCAACCGGCTCCTCAACCACCGGAGCCTCCTCGCTCACCGGCGTGGCTTCGACCACCGGCTCCTCAGTCTCAACCGGGGCGGTTTCCGTCTCAACCTCGGCAGCAACAGGCTCCGCCGTCTCGACCTCGTCCGCCGCGGCAAGCGCATCCTGGATGTCGAGCTGCTCCTCCTCGTCGATGTAATCCGGCACCGTATAGGTCGCCCACGACGGGTTCGCCTGCACGCGCTCACGCACCGGCATGGCCGGCTTCTCCGGCTTCGGCTGCGGTGTCATCAACCGTTCGCCGAGCGTATGCGCAAGGTCCTCGCGATCCGCCACCGGAGCCTTGCCGCCGCGGGTGGTGATGACGAACTCGATGCCCTGATCGTCGGTCTCGACGGCGAAGACCTCGCTGTTTTCCGTGATCGCCTTGTCGACATCAGCGGCCTTGACGCCACCGCTCTCTTCAAGGAACGCCACCAGCTGGTCCTTGCGGACGCGGATCGGGGCATTGTCCGCCATGAACATGCCCTGGGCGCGCATGGCATTCAGCGCCTTCTCGGCCGCCTCCTGCACGCTCTTCGAACCGGAAAAGGAGATGGCTGGCATCTCGGTATCGGTCGCCATTCGGGTTTTACTCCTCGGGATAGGGACGAAGGGCGCTCACCAGCCCGGTGAGCGCGAAAGGGAAGTGAACTGGATCGATCAACGACCGGCGCGCTGCCGTAGGGCTTCGATAACCTGCTCGGTGGTCAGCGGAGAGCTTGCATTCCTCAGCAAGGTAAGCACGTACGCGATATCCTCTTCGTTCAGCTGCAGGGTGCTTCTCTCTTCCGCCATGCCGGTCTCTGTCTCCTCGTGTCATGCCATCTGGACTGGCCGGAATCCTGATTCACCCGCTAGCATTGCCCGGGCTGGTGCCCTCGATGCAACTCACGGGGTACGCGCGCCAGATCTCCCACAATTTGGGCACGCAAAGCGAAAGCATGGAACATGCTTCGCAACCGGGAAAGTATAGCCCATTTCGGCCCACCAACGCCGTTTGATTGACCCTCAGGGACCCGCCGGTTACAACTGATGTGACGCTGCGGGATCTCCGGGCGCCCCATCCCATCACCACCAGAAACGAAGCCAGAACATGTCCGCCTCATCGACCCGTGCCATATTCCTGAACAAGCCGCTCATGACCCTCGCCGGTGGCCACTTCACCGTCGACATGTACAGCGGCCTCTTGCCGGTCCTGTATCCGATCCTGACCGATCGGTTCGACCTCGACCTCAAGACCGTTGGCATGGTTGCCCTGGCGTATTCCGGTACCTCGTCTGTCTCGCAACCGTTCTTCGGCTGGCTCGCCGACCGCTATGGCACCCGCTTCACCGGCCTCGCCCTCGCATGGTCGGCAATCCTCTTCGCCACGATCGGCTTCGCGCCAAGCTTCCCGCTCCTCGTGCTCTTCGCCGCCCTCGCGGGGCTTGGCTCCGGCGCCTTCCACCCCTTCGGCGCCATCAACGCCAACGCGGTCATCGACGACAAGAACAAGAACATGGCGATGTCCATCTACTCCACAGGTGGCACGCTTGGCGTCGCGATCGGCCCCATGGTCGGCGCCGTCCTGTTCCATGTCTTCGGTATGCGCGGGACCGCCGTAATGCTCATCCCCGGCATCACCATCGCCCTCTGGCTCCTCTTCGCGATGAAGGGCGGAGGCGTCGCCGGCTCACGCAGCAAGACCTACGTCGCGCCGGCCGTCAAGCACACCGTGCCGATGTTCATGGTCGGCATGATCGTCGCCGTCATGATGCTCCGGATGTTCCCGACCATCGGCCTCCAGAACTTCATCCCGCTCTGGTACGACGACATGGGCTACGGCGCCTCGTTCTACGGACCACTGGCAACAGTCATCGTGCTCTCCAGCGCGGTCGGCGCGCTCGGAACCGGATCGCTTGCCGACAAATACGGCAGGCGCGGCGTGATGCTCGTGACCATCGCCCTCAGCATCCCCGCCGTCTGGGCCTTCGCCGAATTCCCCGGCAA
>CAZVAA010000130.1:6181-7686 GCA_964624125.1 uncultured Sphaerobacteraceae bacterium
TTTGGGTAGTATCATCACCAATACGCACAGATCGACACGTGAGCCACGGCGTCTTCATGACCCCCTGCGCCCGCGTTCCGCATGCTTGCTCCCGGGTCCCTTTTCTGGAGCGGAAAGGAGAGTGCACGCCGCAAATCACCCATTGCTCGCACGTCACTCGTTCGCATGCCACACCTTCGGCATGTAACCGCAAGGGAGAACACCGCAATGCGACTTATTTCCCGTCTCCTGCTGGTCATGATGATCGGACTCAGCAGCCTCATGACGATCTCGATCGCCAGCGCCCAGGACGACAACCTCCGCTTCGTCGTCGTCTCGCACGGGCAGGCCTCCGACCCCTTCTGGTCGGTCGTCCAGCGTGGCACCGACCAGGCCGCAACCGACATGGGCGTCGAGGTCGAGTACCAGGCCCCGACCACCTATGATATGGTCGCCATGTCGCAGCTCATCGATGCCGCCGTCGCCTCCGAGCCGGCCGGTCTCGTCGTCTCCATCCCCGATGGCGACGCCCTCTCCCCGGCGATCCAGGGCGCGATCGACGCCGGCATCCCGGTCATCTCGATCAACTCCGGTTACGACGTCTCGCAGGAGCTCGGGCTGATGACGCACGTCGGCCAGACGGAGTACGACGCGGGACTCGGCGGTGGCCAGCGCATGGGCGAGGAAGGCGTGACAAACGCCATCTGCCTCATCCATGAAGCCGGCAATGCCGGCCTCGAGCAGCGCTGCAGCGGCTTCGCTGATGGCCTTGCCGAGAGCGGTGGCACCGTCGAGCAGCTTGTTGTTGACCTCAACAACCCGACCGAGGCCCAGCAGCGCGTCGACGCCGCCCTGACCGCGAACCCGGACATCGACGGCATCATGGCCCTCGGCCCGGCCGGCGCGGCTCCCGCCCTCATGGCGCTCCAGGATGCCGGTCTCACCGATTCCGTCAGCCTCGCCACCTTCGACCTTTCTCCGGAGGTCCTCCAGGGCATCCAGGACGGCACCGTCCTCTTCGCCATCGACCAGCAGCAGTACATGCAGGGCTACCTGCCGATCGTCCTGCTCACGCTGAACGCCCGCAACGGCAACACCCCGGCCCAGGACATCATCATGACCGGCCCGGGCTTCGTCGACGCGAGCAATGTCGACCAGGTCGTTGAGCTCACGGAAGCTGGCACGCGCTAGCACATGCAACGGGGAGGCGGAGCCGTGGCTTCGCCTCCCCATCCGTCTCCCCAAGGAAATCGCCTGAATGTCTACCCCGAACGCCGATGGCACCGCCGCCCTCCAGGACGACCGCCTGCAGCGGGAAAACCCGTTGCGCCGCGCCCTGCTTCGTCCCGAGGTCGGCGCCATCATCGGCGCCCTCGCCCTTTGGCTCTATTTCGCCGCCGTCGCGGGCGGAAGCGGATTCCTCTCGCTGCGCGGCACCGCCAGCTACCTGGAAGTCTCCGCCGAGCTCGGTATCCTCGCGATCGCCGTCGCCCTGTTGATGATCGGCGGTGAATTCGATCTCTCCA
>CAZVAA010000131.1:0-7675 GCA_964624125.1 uncultured Sphaerobacteraceae bacterium
GCTGGTCCAGGCGGGGGTATCCTGTCTGGACCAGTTTTCGATTGCCAAAGGAGGATTGGGCTGTGTCGCAATTTCGCATCTATGGACACGCGAATTACCTGAGGGAACGGACCCGATTGATCTCCGACGCGGTGCATTCAGCCGCGGTTGCCGGCCTTGCCATTCCGGAAGAAAAGCGGTTTCATCGCTTCTTTCCACTGGAGGATGGTTACTTCTTTACGCCGGATGACCGGAGCGAGGCCTATCTCATCATCGAATGCGTGTTATTCGAGGGCCGGTCGATGGAGACGAAAAAGGCCTTTTACCGGGAGTTGCTCCAGCGCCTGGGGGCCGATTGCGGTATTGCGGCGCAGGACATCGAGTTCACCTTCATCGAAACGCCCCGGCACGACTGGTTTATCCGGGGCGTTCCGGGTGATGAGTTGTCGCTGAACTACACGGTCAACCGGTAATGACGTGACGATTGGGCCAACCTGCTCCTATGCTCCCGCTCGCGCGAAGAGGCGAGACGAGGTCAGGAATCCGAGCAGGAGCAGCCCCGACAGCCAGAGCAGCGCGATCCAGCAATAATTCCCGATATCTGTTCCGAGCAGGAGACCACGGAGTGTTTCGATCACCGGCGTGAAGGGCTGGTACTCGGCGATCGGCTTCAACGCGCCGGGCAAGCCTTCCGTCGGGACAAAGGCGCTGCTGAGATAGGGCAGGAAGAGGACGAAGAAGGTTGCGCCACTGGCAGCCTCGACGTTCTTGACGGTAAGCCCGATTGCCGTTGCCACCCAGGAGAGGGCGACGATCATCAGCACGAGGAACAGGATCGCAACCACCCAGTCAAGCAGGCTGGCGCTTGGTCGAAACCCGGTGAGCAGCGCGACCAGGATAACGATCGTGGTCGAGACGATATTGGATGCGACCGAGGCGACCACATGTCCCACGAGCACGGCAGACCCGACGATCGGCATGGACTTGAACCGGTCGATAACGCCGTGCTGGAGATCGCTCGCCACCATTACCGCAGTCGAGGACGCACCGAAACCGGCGCACAAGACGATAACGCCGGGTACGACGTAGTCGGTATAGCTTCCACCCACGTTCATGGCGCTGCCGAAGACGTAGACGAACAAGAGCATCATGAAGACCGGTAACAGAATGGAGATCAGGAGCGTATCCAACTGGCGGGAAATCGCTCGCAGGCTGCGCCAGGACATTGCCGTGGCGTCGTGGGTGTTCCAGGCGAAAGCGTTTGTCATGGTTGCGCCTCCTGTTGCGGGGTGTGGTGCCCGGTGAGTTTCAAGAACACGTCGTCGAGCGTTGGCTTGTGGAGGTCCATCCTGTCCACGGGGATTGCCGCTTCGCGCAGGATGTCGAGGAAGCGGTAGACCTGTGCCGGTGAGCCGTCCGTAGGGAGGCGGAGGGTGTGGTTGTTTGGCGAGTTGGTCGCACGTTCCGCCTTCAGTGCGACGCTTGCTTGCAACGTGGCGTTGTTATCGGGGAAGTTCAGTTCCAGCACGCCGTGGCCCAGAGACTGTTTGAGCTCATTCGCGGTGCCTTCGGCGATGATGTGTCCTAGGTCGATCAGGGATATCCGGTCCGCCAATTGGTCCGCCTCTTCCAGATATTGAGTCGTGAGAAAGACCGTGACGCCGTCCGTTGCCAGTTCCCGAACGATGCTCCAGAGGGTATTGCGGCTTCGGGGATCAAGTCCGGTGGTTGGTTCGTCGAGGAAGAGGATCCTGGGTCGGCCGAGCAGGCTCATCGCCAGGTCCAGTTTGCGACGCATTCCTCCGGAGTAGCTCTTGACCGGCTTGCTGGCGGCACCGGTGAGCCCGAACTGTTCCAGGAGCTGGTCGATGCGCACCCGACTCGCCTTACGATCGAGGCGCAGGAGCCGGGCGGCCAGCCGGAGATTCTCTTCGCCTGTAAGCAACTCATCGACCGCGGCGTACTGTCCGGTGAGACTGGTGATGGATCGGACCGCGTCGGGTTGTCGCACGACGTCATATCCGGCGATTGTGGCGGTGCCGCCGTTCGCCTTTATCAGGGTGCTCAGGATACGCACCAGGGTGGTTTTTCCCGCGCCATTTGGCCCCAGCAGGGCCGCGATCGTGCCTTCCCGAACGCTCAATGTGAGGTCCTTGAGTACGGATTGGTCACCGTACGATTTTTTCAGGTGCTGTACCTCGACTATTGCCTGTTCCATTGCGATGCTCCTCGAAATCCGGCAAATGTGTACGACATACGCTTATGTGTACGTCGTACACAATGGCATGATATGATGCGGTTGTCAATGCGATCGGGATGGAGGAAGACTTTGGTCAACGATAGGCCCACCGGGACAAGCGGGAGCGCCGAGCGGATCTGGGATCTGTACCAGTCCGGCGGCTCGGGATCGCGGCGTGGCCTGAACCTGGAAGTCATTCTTGACGCCGCTATCCGGATTGCCGATGAGCGCGGAGTCGGGGAACTGTCGATGTCGGCGCTGGCCCGGGAGCTTGGATATTCGACGATGGCCCTCTATCGTCACATCTCGAACAAGGCCGAGTTGCTACAACTCATGGTGGATACGGCGATCGGGGCGCCACCTGAAACAATCCTTGAGGCATCTGGCTGGCGAAACCAGGTGATGATGTGGAGCATGGAGATCGCGGCGAGCTGGCGTCGACGGCAATGGATATTCGATGTGCCCGTTTCCGGTCCGCCAGTCCTGCCCAACGCCCTGCGCTGGATGGACATGTGCCTCTCCATCCTCAAGCCTACCGGGCTCCATGCGGACATGCGGATGATGCTGCTCTCGATGATCACGAGCTATGTACGCGGCAGCGAGCAGGTCCTGGCGGAAGTCGCGCGGGAGGTGAGCGATCGCGACTCCGAATCGAGCCCGGAATCGTATGGCGCGATGCTGGCGCGATTGATCCCGAAGGGAACGCTCCCCGCGATGGAGGAGATCGTGAACTCTGGCGCGCTGAATGAATACGTCGACGTAGACTCCGAAGCGGAGCACGAGGCCGAGCTTGGGTTTGGACTGGGGTTGATCCTCGACGGTATCGAGACGCTCATCGAGCAGCGGCAGCCAATCGAGGAAGGGAAAGACGAATGATGGGGTTGCCCGGATGGGGTGCGGGCGGCGGGAGTCGAACCCGCACGGGTCTCCCCAACGGAGTTTAAGTCCGCAGCGTCTGCCATTCCGCCACGCCCGCGAGGTGCCGGACAGGAGCCAGCAGGAATGAGTGTACTCCGGATCGGAACGTTCCGGACACAGAAACGGCCGGGCATATGCCCGGCCGTTTGCCCTGGAGCGGAAGACGGGATTCGAACCCGCGACCTTCTCCTTGGCAAGGAGATGCTCTACCACTGAGCCACTTCCGCATGCTCGTTTCGAGAGCAGCAAGGAAGATGATAGGCCGCGAGGTGGGCGCGTGTCAAGGAAAAACGGGAGATCAGGCCGCGCTGTTCGCAAGCGCCTCGGCAGCGGCATCCAGCCGGACTTGCACCTCGTTGGCGATGGTGCCGAGGTCGGCCGAATCTCCTGCCGCGGCCAGCATCGCCTTCGGGTCAACGAAGGTCACGTAGCGCTTGCCCGCTTCTTCCCGCACCACGACGTTGCACGGAAGCAGCAAGCCGATGTCGATGTCCGCCTCCAGCGCCTGGCTGGCGAATCCGGGATTGCATGCGCCAAGAATGACGTAGCGGTCGCGGTCGACGTTCAACTTTTCCTTGAGGACTTTATCAACGTCGATCGTGGTCAGGACCCCGAACCCCTGATCCTTGAGCGCAGCGGTCGTGCGGGCAACCGCTTCATCGAACGAAAGGTCCACCTCTACCATTTTTCCATATGCGCGGTTGCTCGTTGACGTAGCCATGTGGTTATACCTCCGTGTGTGAATGCTCGGCTGTCAACACTATACTTTGGGAAGTATTGTAGTGGGCAAGGGACGAATGTACAACCCGGGGCGGGCAGGGGCCTGGAGCGATTGTCGATGAATGTACCCGCCGAGATATCGCCCTTCGGGCGACCCATTCGACTCCGCTCAGGGCGCCGACACTGCTACGCGGGTACGGCCCCTACGGCAGGCAGTTCTTTCGGAAACGACATTCGTTTTTCCTGTTGGCGCAGTGTCGGTCTCTACGTACCTGCGGCAGCATTTTCCTGCTGCAACCGGGCACCAACACGGCCGATCAGGGGTGGCGAGATGAAGGTGGTGAGGATGACGACGATGATGATCACCGAGAAGAGGTCGTCGCTGAGGACCCCGAGCGATTTCCCTGTCGCCGCGAAGATGAGGCCGACTTCGCCCCGAGGCACCATGGAAATGCCGACAAGGAGCTTCTCGGTCCGCGATCCCTTTGCGGCGATACCGGCGACCAGCTTGCCGGCGATTGCGGCGATTGTGATGATGATGGCGACGAGATAGAGACCTGGCTGGAGCAGCGATCCGATATCGACCTGCATACCGGTGTAGACGAAGAAGACCGGCACGAAGATGTAGTTGAGGTTGCCAATCAGGTCTTCAACGTGGCTATGGCGATGCCTGATCAGCACCTTCTCGATCTTTTCGCGATCAGCATCGTGTTCAATCTGCAGACTCTCGATGTCCTGAACCAGCGCCGGGTCGGCGTAACCACGGAAGTGCACGGCATCGAGGATGAGGCCTGCGGCGAAGGCGCCGATAATCGGCTCCAACCCGAAGACTTCGGCGAGGTACCCAAAGCCGAGCGCCATACTGAGCGCGACGGCGATCTTCATCCCGATCCCGGTATTGATCAGGCTGAACCCTCGTGAGATGACGCTTGCCAGCGTATTGCCGAGGAGCATGGCGCCAAGGAGGAATCCGAACGATTTCAGCACCATCTCCGCGACCATGCCGACGCTGACGTCGCCGCCGGAGGCGATCGAGGAAACGACGGCAAGCACGATGAGCCCGAGGACATCGTCGATGACGGCCGCTCCCAGTACCGTCTGGGCAGCACGGGTCTTCAGAATCCCGAGCGACATGAACACCGATGCGGTGATGCCAACACTGGTGGCGACCAGGGCAGCCCCGAGAAAGAGCCGTGCATTCTCGCTTTCGTCGCCAAAAAACACCGGGCCCAGTACGTATGTGCCAAGGACGAATGGCACGATTACCCCGATCAATGCGACGAGCAGCGCGTTCAACCCGACGTTCCGCATCTCGGCCAGGTTCGACTCCAGCCCGATCGAAAACAGGAGGAGAAGGGCGCCGAAGCTGGAGAGAAACGCGATCGTTTCGTTCGCCGCGATGTCATCCATGAAGCTCCAGCCGAGGTAGCCGATTGCGGCGAGCACAATCCCGGCGAGGAGTTCCCCGATCACCGCTGGCTGACCGAACCGCTCGACGATGTCGCCGATCTTGCCAGCCATCAGTACGACCGCGAACATGAGGAAGACCGTTCCCCAGTGGTGCACTGCCGAGTCTTCACCAGATTGCGCGAGGGCGGGAGTGGAGAGTATGACCGTGGACACAATCGCGATCGGCAAGGCGATGCGCATCAATGAGCGAGATGGCGACTGGGCCGTCATACGTTTCGGGTCCTTTTGCTACAGCGGTCAACCTTGGAGGCGTGTGATTACTCCGGGGCATCATACCAGTCCAATCGACGCCAGTCTTGGAAGTGATCCGGATTGACGCAGGCATACAATGGTTGGGGTTGGACGCGTGCTCATATTGACGGGTCCGGTGAGCCATCAGGAGCAAATGACATGACGACGGAATCCTCAAACATCAGTGGAGTTCGCGACCTCGTGTCCGCGAGTTGGCTTTCAGAGCGACTGAACGATCCCAACATCCGCGTGGTAGACATCCGTGGATACGTGAGGACAGAGGACCTTGGCGGTGGCCGCCAGCGAGGCACCTATGCCGGCGCGCCTGAGGAGTATGCGGAGGGGCATATTCCTGGAGCGGTCTTCGTGGACTGGACACAGGACATCGTTGACGTGGATGGCGACGTCAAGGCTCAGATCGCCTCACCGGATGTATTCAAACAGGCGATGGAAGACCGTGGTATCGGCGATGGGACATTCGTCGTGGTCGCTGACCATGCGGGAGGGCACCTCGCGACACGGTTGTGGTGGGCGCTTCGCTACTACGGACATGACGAGGTCGCGGTGCTCGAGGGTGGGTATGGCGCGTGGCAGGACGCCGGACTGCCGCTGACGTCCGATGAGCCGACGTTGCCGGAGGATGTGGTCTTCACGCCCAGGGTGAAGCCAGAGCTCCGGGTCGAGGTCGACGATGTGCTGGAGCAGGTGCGGTCTGGTTCCGGGCAGATCGTCGATGCGCGGGACGCGGCGACCTACCACGGTGAAACGCAGCGCGGAAGCCGTGGCGGGCATATTCCCGGAGCCGTGAACCTGCCAGCGAAGTCGCTGGTGAACGATGACGGCACCTGGAAGACCCCCGAGGAGATCCGCGAGTTGGCGGAACAGGCAGGGATCGATCCGTCGCAGCCGGTGACGGCGTATTGCAACGGCGGGGTGACCGCGACGCAACTGATGTTCGGCTTGCATCGCGCCGGAATGACCAACCTGACGAACTACGACGGCTCGTGGAACGAATGGGGAGAGCGGGAGGACCTGCCGGTCGAGGGAAACCGCGATCTTTTCTCTGAATCGGAAGGGTGATGGTCGTTATTCCCAGGGAAGCCCGAACTGGCACCCGGGAAGCGTGAGCGGCCCGCGTGTGCCTGCGTAGATTTCGGCTGAATAATCGGCGTTGTCGATCAGGACGTATGGATTGGTCTTGTTATTCAGGTTGATACCGGCCCAGATCGAGAATGCCCGGCTCGTAACGCCGAACGCGGTATAGAACACTTGCTGGGTGGTGCCGGCGATGCGACCTTCGCGATCGCGAATGACACCCAGCAGCACCAGGTTCCTGACGATTTCCGGACCGGTGTTGGCGATGATTCCTCGCGCGTTGTAGCTCGTTTCCTCGACCTGCTCGGTGGTGAGCGTAAGTTCAAGCGTCATTGCCGACTGCAGGGTCGTGAATTCACCTGGCCCGGCGGGGGAGCAGAGTGCGAACGACGGCTCCGCGACCATGGCTTCGGCATCCTCGCCATCCGGTACCGATCCATAGACTGGGACTGATCCACCTGCGTCAATGACCGGAATAATGGGAGAGAGCCAGGAGAAGCCATCCTCCTGCCCGGGTCTGGGCCACGAGATGCTCACGACGGGAGCGTCGATCATCTGGCCGGAGTCGTTGCGTACTTCGCCGATGATGCCGACGGTTTCACCAGGGTGGATGCGGTAGTCGACAAGGGTGATGTCCGAGCCGAGGTCGACGGAAATCGGTCGGACAGATCCGGCGACCGGCGTTGCCGCAGGGGACCCGGTTGGCGTTTGGGCCGAGAGTGACCGGGGCAGGAGCGTCGTGGCGGCCAGGCTGGCGATGAATGCCCGTCGATGCATGCGCGACCTCTTTCGAGCAATTGCGAAACCAAAACGGCGGACCGTGCTGGCCCGCCGTTGATCATCTGGTGCCAAGGGGCAGACTCGAACTGCCGACCGCACGATTTTCAGTCGTGAGCTCTACCAACTGAGCTACCTTGGCGGGTGCTGTGTCCGGACGAGGCGCAACGCGACCGGTGGGCGATAGAGGGCTCGAACCTCTGACATCCACGGTGTAAACGTGGCGCTCTTCCAGCTGAGCTAATC
>CAZVAA010000132.1:0-1954 GCA_964624125.1 uncultured Sphaerobacteraceae bacterium
GCGCTGGCGGTCATGCCGGGAGGGGCGATGTCGGCGGCGTATGCGGCCGGGGCGGCGCCGGCGATGCCGGTGGCCGCGGCCCAGAAGGTCGAGGCGAGCATGAAGCTGGCGAAGGAATCGGCGGCCATGAAGGAGAGCATCGCGAGGCCGGAGAGCAGCACCGATGGCACGATCACCCATTTGCGACCGAAGCGGTCGACAAGGGCGCCGGAGGGGTAGACGAGCACGAGGCTGACGATCGAGATCATGCCGAGACCCAACCCGATCTGGTCGGTCGAGAGCCCCATCTCCTGCTCGGCCAGGAGCGGGATGACGTTGAAGAGTCCGCCGGTGCGGGCGAACGCTGCTGCGAGGCCGACGATCCCGATCAGGACGAGGCCAGAGGAGCCGCTTACGACGCGAAGCTGCTGGAGCAGCGTCGGACCCTTGGCGTCGCCCTCGGCCTGGCTGAGGTGGCGGGTTTCCGGCACGAAGATGAACGCGATGACCGTGAATACCGCCGCGAGGATCGCGTTCGCCCAGAAGGGCGCGGCGAGATTGAATGTATCGGCTAGCCAGCCCCCTGGCCATGACCCGGCGCCAACGGTGACGAGAAAAACGCCCTGGTAGATCGCCATGACCCGTCCACGGTTGCTGGGTGAGGCGATATCCGCGAGGACGATTTGCCCGCCGGTGAGGACGAACGCGGCCCCTGCGCCGGCGATGAATCGGGCGGCGAGGAAGAATTCGTAGTTTGGGGCGACGGCGCAGAGGACTGCGCCAGCAACGGTGATTGCGCCACCAGTGGCGAGGGTGATGCGCCGGCCCGCGAGATCCGCAAGTCGGCCACTGGGAACATTGACGAGGAAGCGAGCGAGGCCATAGATGGCGATGGTGAGCCCGATGGCGGTTTGGGTGACGCCGAAATCCTCGGCATACAGGGCGATGACCGGCACGATTGCGCCGAACCCGAACTGGTTCACCGAGATCAGGATGCACATCCAGATCAGGATCTTGCGTTCAAACCCACTGAGCCCCAGGGCACCCGATGTACTGGCCACTGCATCCCTCCGCAGGCAGCATCGCACTCCCGGAGGCGCCGCGCAACCGGCCGGTCTTTCGTAGAATGAAGCGAGCAAGGAGATCGCCCGCTGGCGCGGCGGGCGCAGGTCGCGAAGGGACAGTGCGTGTCGTTTGATCAACGGGGAAGCGGGGGACGCCCGCCGGAGAGGCTGGGAGACCGGTACCTGGTGCAACAGGAGATCGGCGCCGGCGCGACGGCGGTGACCTGGCGCGGATGGGATGAGCGGCTGGAGCGTCCGGTCGCGGTCAAGATCCTCCGGTCGACCCACGCCGGGGACGAGTCCTTCGTCCGCCGGTTCCAGCGAGAGGCCCGGGCCGCGGCGTCGGTTTCCCACGGCAATGTGGTCGATGTCTACGATGTCGGGCAGGAAGTCGGCAACCTCTATATCGTGATGCAGTTGGTAGAGGGGGAAGACCTCAAGCAACTCATCAACCGGGACGCGCCGCTGGAGCCGCGACGGGTGCTCTCGATCGCCGCACAGGTGCTGGACGGGCTTGCCGCGATCCATGCGGCCGGCATCATCCACCGGGATATCAAGCCGCAGAACATCCTGATCGGGCGAGATGGCGTCGCCCGGGTCACCGACTTCGGGATCGCCCAGGCGGACGACGATGCCGGAATGACGACCCAGGGCATCGCGATCGGAACGGCGGCATACATGGCGCCGGAGCAAGCGCAGGCGGGCCGGATCACAGAGGCGACGGACCTGTATGCCGTCGGTGTGGTCCTCTACGAGATGCTGACCGGTTTCCTGCCGTTCAATGCGCCGACGGCGGTGGCATTGATGCTGGAGCATATCCAGGCGACGCCGGTCCCGCCTTCGCAGCGGCTCCCTGGCAGGGGGCTCACCTCGTCGATGGATGCCTTCCTGGCGCAGGCGCTGGCAAAAGA
>CAZVAA010000132.1:2054-4818 GCA_964624125.1 uncultured Sphaerobacteraceae bacterium
TGCAACCCACCGAACCGCCGACGGAGCCTCCCGCACCCACGGCGACCTCCGAGCCGATCCTGATCGAGCCGATCGACGGGACGCCGTTTGACTAGTAAGGTGCGAACTGGATTGACGCCGCGCCATCAAGTGATTTTTCCGCTTGCGTCGGACAACTGACCATTCTTAACCAGCGCCACAGGAGCCGGTCAATGCCAGGATTTGAACCAGTGGACCACCGAATCATCGATCTCCGGTCAGACACCCTCACCCGGCCCACCCCGGCGATGCGCGAGGCGATGGCCGCGGCGGACGTCGGCGATGACCAGTACGGTGAGGATCCGTCCGTCAACCGGCTGGAAGCACGGGCGGCCGAGATGGTTGGCAAGGAGGCTGCCGTCTACGTGCCCAGCGGCACCATGGGCAATCTCGCGGCCGTGCTGGCGCATTGCGATCGGGGGGATGAGGTGATCCTGGGAGATCAGTCCCACATCCTGTGGTACGAGTCCGCGGGCATCTCCGCCGTGGGCGGAATCATGCCGCGAACGGTCGTCTCCGACCGGTGGGGGAGGTTCGACCTGGATGAGGTCGAGCACACCATTCGTGAGGATCGGCCCGGCTATCCCCCCACAGGGTTGCTCTGCGTCGAGAACACCTACAACCGGTGTAGCGGCGCGGCGGTACCGGTGGAGCATCTCCGGGACCTGCGGGACGTTGCCCAACGGCGTGGCATTCCCGTCCATATGGATGGCGCACGGGTCTTTAACGCCGCGGCGGCGCTTGGCGTGCCAGTGGAGGAAATCACCGCGCAGGTTGATTCGGTGCAATTTTGCCTCTCGAAGGGGCTGGCGGCGCCGGTGGGGTCGCTCGTCGCTGGGTCAGTGGAGTTTATCGACCGGGTTCGCGTGATGCGGAAGTTGCTCGGCGGCGCGATGCGGCAGGCGGGTGTGATCGCCGCTGCCGGGTTGGTCGCGCTGGAGACGATGGTCGACCGGCTGCCGGAAGATCACCGTCGGGCGCGCGAGCTGGCCGAGGGGCTGGCGCGCATCCCGCATCTCGAGATCGATGTCGAGGTCGTGCGAAGCAATATCCTCGTGTTCAAGCCGGCATCGGGGACCGACAAATCCGCATTCGTTGCGGGCCTCGAGCGAGAGGGCGTGCGGGTGTCGGATTATGGCCTGAAGGGCCTGCGCATGGTCACGCATTACGAGATCAGTGACGAGGATGTATCCACGGTGCTCGATGTCGTGGAATCCGTCGTTCGGCGATTGGTGGGGGAGCCCGGTCATGTCCCTGCTTGATGGTGCGAAGATCGTCCTCGGCGTCACCGGCGGGATCGCCGCATACAAGGCCGCGGACCTGACCAGCAAGCTCGTCCAGGCCGGTGCGGATGTCCACGTCGTGATGACGGAGGGCGGCACGCGATTCGTGCAGCCCATGACCTTCGAGGCACTGACCCGGAACCCGGTCCATACGTCGGTGTTCGACGGCTGGGAGGGTGAATCCGCCGGGCATGTGACCCTGGCCCGGGATGCGGACATCGTGCTGGTTGCGCCGGCGACCGCGAACGCAATCGCGAAGATGGCGCATGGCATGGTCGATAACATGCTTGGCGCGGTGCTGCTCGCGACGGAGGCGCCGATCGTCGTGGCTCCCGCGATGGAGCATCACATGTGGCACCATCCGGCGACGCAGGAGAACGTGCGCCTGTTGCGGGACCGGGGCGTTGTGATCGTGGAGCCCGAGAGCGGTCACCTGGCATCCGGCGCGTCGGGCGACGGGCGGCTGGCATCCCTGGAGCGCTTGCTGGCGGCTGTTCGCTCGCAGCTCGCGGCAGGCGGGCCGCTCAGTGGGCGCACCGTCGTGGTGACGGCTGGCGGGACGCAGGAAGCGATCGATCCTGTGCGGTACATCGGGAACCGGTCGTCTGGCCAGATGGGCGTCGCGCTGGCGCAGGCCGCGCTCGACCAGGGCGCGTCGGTCGTGCTGATCGCGGGGCCGACCGTGCGGGATCTCCCGGTGGGCGTCGACGTCGTGCGGGTCGAGAGCGCGATTGAGATGCAAGCGGCGGTCGAGCAGGCAGTCCCCGGGGCGGACATCCTGGTGATGGCGGCCGCGGTCGCCGATTACCGGCCGGGAACGCCGCAAGACCAGAAGATGAAAAAGCAGGATGGCGTGGATGGCGTCTCGATCGATCTCGTGAAGAACCCGGACATCATCGCCGGGGTGGACGGCGCGAACATCCTGAAGGTCGGGTTTGCCGCCGAGACTGAGCAATTGCTGGAGAACGCCGCGAGCAAGCTGGAGCGCAAGGACCTGGCGATGATCGTCGCCAACGATGCGGTGCGGACGATTGGCAGCGACGCAGTGGAGGCGACACTCCTTTTCCGGGATGGCCGGGAGCCGGTTAGACTTGGGCAGGTATCGAAGCCGGTGGCGGCGCGACGGATCGTCGACGAGATCACCGGCCTGCTGGAGTCGCGCAACACATGATCGAGCAGCCACATGCCCGTCGACGGGTGCAGGAGCAGCGGTCGCAGGTCGCAACCGAGATCCTGCTGATCCTGTACGCGGTCGTCACGACGGTGATCGTGACGAGGACGCTGCTGGTGGCGTTGCAGATCAGCGACCGGGTGTGGGTAGGGTCGTTCGTCTATGGGATTACCGCGCCCGTGACCGATGCATTGGCAATGGTCCCGGGTTTTTCACGGGAACTCATCGGCCCCTTGACGATGGTTGAGTTGATCCTGCTGGGCCTTGTGGTGTTGTTCCCACTCGGGTTGGT
>CAZVAA010000132.1:4918-7670 GCA_964624125.1 uncultured Sphaerobacteraceae bacterium
CACCGGTCGCGATCCTGTCGCGCCGGTGTTCTTGTATCGGAGGTTTCGGCGTTGACTGATGGATCAGGCACATTCCGGATCGGGCCGGGAGACCGGGTGGTGGTGATCGCCAACCCGGCGACTCGTGTCGATGCGCGAACGGCCGAACGCGCGTTGCGCAGGGTTGCACCTGACCATATCTCGCTCGAGATCCTCTGGACCGAGTCGGCCGGTGCCGCACGCTCGCTGGCGCGTGACGCGGTCGAAGGTGCGCGCTGCCTGATCGCGATTGGTGGCGACGGGACCGTTGGGGAGGTCGCTTCGGCGCTGGTTGGTACGGATATCCCGCTCGGCATTATTCCCGGTGGGTCGACGAACATCGTCGCGCGCTCGCAAGGCATCCCGAAGAATCCGGCGATCGCGGTGAACACGATCTTCGATAGGGAGCATGACCTTGTCGAGATGGATGTGGCGTTCTGCAACGACCAGCCCTTCCTTCACATGGCGGGGGCAGGCTTCGATAGCCAGATGTTCGCGCTGGCCGATCAATCGCTGAAGCGCAAGGTGGGATGGTTGGCATACCTCCCGGCCGCGATACAGGCAATGCGGCTGCCTCCCGCTGATGTGCGGATCACGGCCGACGGAGAGACGTTGGAGACGCGATCGCCGATGGTGCTTGTGGCGAACGGGGCGGCAATCATCGCGCCGGGTCTCAAGCTCTCTCCGGAGATCCGGTCGGATGATGGCTGGTTGGACCTCATCGTGGTCACCGCGACGAAGCCGCACCAGCTGGCGAGCGTAATTGGGCGGCTGGCATCGTTGCGGTTCGCCTCGTCCCCGTGGGTGATTCACCGGCGGGTGCGAGAGGTCGAGCTGGAGACGGCGACACCGGTGCCGCTGCAGCTGGACGGGGATGTGGCGGGGGAGACACCGGCGACGTTCCGGATCCAGCCGCGAGCGTTGAAGGTGATCGTGCCGAAAGGGTAACCGTGCCCGCGCTTTGACAGGCGTATGGCGGAAAGCGCCGTCCTTGCCGGCGAGGGGGTTCCCGAAACCGCTGTACGACTCCTGCGTGAATGCCGGGCGTAAGAATGGGAAATGAAAACGGGCCCGGAGCTTTTGCTCCGGGCCCGTTCGCGTACTTGTGTGGTTATTCCCGCGGCTTACAGGAGCCTTCGTTGGCCGGGAACTCGAACGACTGCTCGCCCTCGAGGTTCGGCACCTGGGACTTGTCGCCACAGGAGTTGATGAAGACGGTGCTCTCGTTCGCCGAGGTCGTGACCTGGAAGAGCGAGCCGACGTACTCGTCCGTGACAGCACCGGCGGGGAGGACATCATCGTAGACGACGTCGCCGTCAACCGAGATGGTGACCTGGATGTCGTCTTGCGCCTCGACCGCGAGCCCGGTGATGTACTCGTTGCCGGCCGATTCGGAACCGCCGTCCTGGCGGCCGCTGACGGTCGCTGTGTCCTCGGTGGTGGCGGTCGGCGCCGGGGCTTCCGTGGCCGGAACGGTCGGCGGGGCCGGGGCGTCCGGCAACTGCGTCGCGAGGTCGCTGGATTCGACGTTTGGCGTGGTCTGGGTCGTGACAACCGTGGCCTCGGGGTCTTCCTCGGTCGGTGTAACCCAGATGCTGTAGCCCCAGGCAAAGACGATGGCGCTGAGGACGACGGCAAATGCGATGATTGCGAAGTTCGGCGCCCAATGGCTGGGCATGTCGATCGGCGGCGGGGCGACGCCGCGAGAAGCGCCCGTGGCAGTGATGCCGTGGGACTCCTCGAACATGGACAGCAACTTGCTTGGGTCGAGCCCAAGCCAGGATGCGTAATTTCGCACAATGCCCCGCTGGTAGATCAGCGGAGGCAGTGCGTCGAAGTTCTCTTCCTCAAGCGCGGCAAGGTGGTGCCGATTGATGCGCGTTGCCTGCTCGGCCTCGCGCAGCGTGACTCCCTTATGGGCCCGCGCCTGTCGTAGCGTTTCCCCGAATCCAGCCATAGGACGTCCCCTGGCTCCCCTCATTCCTGCAGTCGTCAATCAATGTTGGTGTGCATGCGACTCGAGCCCGTGCAGCGGCGTGTGTGGTGTGATGATTGCCTGCCGGGCGCGACGCTTCCTCCAACCTAGCGTGGCACATGCTGCCACAAGTCTACCCTGATCCGGTGTCCCGTTGCGCCAAAAAGACACAGTCTCCGGAAATTTCCCGTCCGTACATGTGGCTTAGCGTCCAACCGCCTCCTTGAGCGGGTCGAGATGCGCGACAAGACGGTCGACTCGCGGTGTTGGAGCGTGGTCCGGCTCGCTGGTATCGAGCCACACCTCCTCATCCGCGGGGAGCCACCAGCAGCCGATCGTCGATTGGCAGGCGAGATGGCCGGCGTTCACCATCTGGCGGTGCGTGAATGCCCAATTGTTGGTGCACCAGCCGCGCTCCCCATTGTCCGATTGCCGATAGCTGCGGCAGGTCGCACAGGCGCGCGGGACCTCTGGCGCGATTTCGATCGTCATGTCCAGGAGTTCCATGCGCCGAGAGACAAGCTCCCGAACATCGAACTCCGGCTCGGGTTCCGGTTCGTACCAGGCGTCGGCCGGATCGTCCAGCAAGTCTGCCGGGTCAATCGCCTGCCTGCGGGCGCGCTGCCGGGTCTCCTGGCGCGGAGGATGGTTGTCCCTAAGCCGTGGTCGGGCAGGTGCGGGGCGTTCCATGCCAGCGTCATCGCGACGGGCACGCATGGGCGCACGCTCACGCGGATCCGGTTCGACGTCTGTCTCGTA